>NZ_AP027139.1:0-177500 GCF_059738785.1 Streptococcus nakanonensis
AACATTGTGGATTATTTTTCACAGCTTGTGGAAAATTCTTGTTTTCTATGGTAAAATAGGTCTAGTATTAAACTTTTAAATAGTAAAGGAGGAGAAAGGATTGAAAGAAAAACAATTTTGGAATCGTATCTTAGAATTTGCTCAAGAAAGACTGACTCGATCCATGTATGATTTCTATGCTATTCAAGCTGAACTCATCAAGGTAGAGGAAAATGTTGCCACTATATTTTTACCACGATCTGAAATGGAAATGGTCTGGGAAAAACAACTAAAAGATATTATTGTAGTTGCCGGATTTGAAATTTATGATGCTGAGATAACTCCCCACTATATTTTCACTAAACCTCAAGATACGGCTATCTCACAAGTTGAAGAAGCTACAAATTCAACTCTTTATGACTATAGTCCAAAGTTAGCATCTATTCCTTATTCGGATACTGGGTTAAAAGAAAAGTATACCTTTGATAATTTTATTCAAGGGGATGGAAATGTTTGGGCAGTATCAGCCGCTTTGGCTGTCTCTGAAGATTTGGCTTTGACCTATAACCCTCTTTTTATCTATGGAGGACCTGGGCTTGGTAAGACTCACCTGTTGAACGCTATTGGAAATGAAATTCTAAAAAATATTCCAAATGCGCGTGTTAAATACATTCCTGCTGAAAGCTTTATTAATGACTTTCTTGATCACCTAAGACTTGGGGAAATGGAAAAGTTTAAAAAAAACTATCGTAGTCTTGATCTTTTGTTAATCGATGATATCCAGTCACTCAGCGGAAAAAAAGTCGCAACTCAGGAAGAATTTTTCAATACCTTTAACGCCCTTCATGACAAGCAAAAACAGATTGTCCTAACGAGTGATCGTAGTCCAAAACATCTAGAAGGGCTCGAGGAGAGGCTTGTCACGCGCTTTAGTTGGGGATTGACACAAACTATCACACCCCCTGACTTTGAAACACGTATTGCCATTTTACAAAGTAAAACGGAACATTTAGGCTACAATTTCCAAAGTGATACTCTAGAATACCTAGCTGGGCAATTTGATTCAAATGTTAGAGATCTTGAGGGAGCCATCAACGACATCACTTTAATTGCCAGAGTAAAAAACATCAAGGATATCACTATTGATATTGCTGCAGAAGCTATTAGAGCTCGCAAACAAGATGTTAGCCAAATGCTCGTCATCCCAATTGATAAAATCCAAAATGAAGTTGGTAATTTTTATGGTGTCAGTGTCAAAGAAATGAAGGGAAGCAGACGCCTTCAAAATATTGTTTTAGCCCGTCAAGTAGCCATGTATTTATCTAGAGAACTGACAGATAATAGTCTGCCAAAAATTGGGAAGGAATTTGGAGGAAAAGATCATACAACAGTCATTCATGCCCATGCAAAAATTAAATCTTTGATTGATGAAGACGATAATTTACGTTTAGAAATTGAATCAATCAAAAAGAAAATAAAATAACTTGTGGATAACTTTCGCTTTTTTATCTTTTTTATCCACATTTTTTAAACAAGCTAAAAAACTTGATATAACTTGTTTAAAGTCTGTTTTCCACAGATTTCACAGACTCTATTATTACTATTATCCTTCTAATACTAAAAATAAATAAAGGAGAATCCATGATTCATTTTTCAATTAATAAAAATTTATTTCTACAAGCCTTAAATATTACTAAGAGAGCTATTAGTTCTAAAAATGCCATTCCTATTTTATCAACTGTCAAAATTGACGTGACCAATGAAGGTGTTACTTTAATTGGTTCAAATGGTCAGATTTCAATTGAAAATTTTATTTCTCAAAAAAATGAAGATGCTGGTTTGTTAATTACTTCTTTAGGTTCAATTCTTCTTGAAGCTTCTTTCTTCATCAACGTGGTATCTAGTCTACCTGATGTGACTCTTGATTTTAAAGAAATTGAACAAAATCAAATTGTTTTAACCAGTGGAAAATCAGAAATTACCCTAAAAGGAAAAGATAGCGAACAGTACCCACGAATCCAAGAAATTTCAGCAAGCACTCCTTTGGTTCTTGAAACAAAATTACTCAAGAAAATTATCAATGAAACAGCTTTTGCTGCAAGTACACAAGAGAGTCGTCCAATTTTGACAGGTGTTCATTTTGTATTGAGTCAACACAAGGAGCTCAAAACAGTGGCAACAGACTCTCATCGTCTAAGCCAGAAAAAATTAACGCTTGAGAAAAATAGTGATGATTTTGATGTTGTCATTCCTAGCCGTTCTCTACGTGAATTTTCATCGGTATTTACAGATGATATCGAAACTGTAGAGATTTTCTTTGCCAATAACCAAATCCTCTTTAGAAGCGAAAATATTAGCTTCTATACTCGTCTCCTAGAAGGAAACTATCCTGATACAGATCGCTTGATTCCAACAGACTTTAACACTACTATTACTTTTGATGTTGTAAACTTACGACAGTCAATGGAGCGTGCTCGTCTTTTATCAAGTGCGACTCAAAATGGTACTGTGAAACTTGAAATTAAAGATGGGGTTGTTAGCGCCCATGTTCACTCTCCAGAAGTTGGTAAAGTAAACGAAGAAATAGATACTGATCAGGTTACTGGTGAAGATTTGACCATTAGTTTCAACCCAACTTATTTGATTGATTCTCTTAAAGCTTTAAATAGCGAAAAGGTGACCATTAGCTTTATCTCAGCTGTTCGTCCATTTACTCTTGTGCCAGCAGATACTGACGAAGACTTCATGCAGCTCATTACACCAGTTCGTACAAATTAAGTGAAAGAGGTTGAGCCTAGCTCGCCTCTTTTATGATATAATCGAAAAAGAAAAGGAGAATAGTATGTATCAAGTTGGAAATTTTGTTGAGATGAAAAAACCACACGCTTGCACCATCAAGTCAACAGGAAAAAAAGCTAATCGTTGGGAAATTACACGTGTCGGGGCAGATATCAAAATAAAATGCAGTAATTGTGACCATGTTGTCATGATGGGGCGCTATGATTTTGATAGAAAAATGAATAAAATTATTGACTGAGAACCCTTAGTTAGAGAGTTAGCAAGTTTTCCCTTTTTGTGTTATAATATTAGGGATTGAAATGAAAACGGAGAATGAGAAAATATGGCTTTGACAGCAGGTATCGTTGGTTTGCCAAACGTCGGTAAATCAACACTATTTAATGCAATTACAAAAGCAGGAGCAGAGGCAGCAAACTACCCATTTGCGACGATTGATCCAAACGTTGGAATGGTAGAAGTTCCAGATGAACGTCTACAAAAACTAACTGAAATGATTACTCCTAAAAAGACAGTTCCAACAACTTTTGAATTTACAGATATCGCAGGGATTGTAAAAGGAGCTTCAAAAGGAGAAGGGCTAGGGAATAAATTCTTGGCCAATATTCGTGAAGTAGATGCGATTGTTCACGTAGTTCGTGCTTTTGATGATGAAAATGTCATGCGTGAGCAAGGACGTGAAGACGCCTTTGTAGATCCACTTGCAGATATTGATACAATTAATCTGGAATTGATTCTTGCAGACTTAGAATCAGTCAATAAGCGTTATGCGCGTGTAGAAAAGATGGCACGCACGCAAAAAGATAAAGAATCAGTAGCAGAGTTTAATGTTCTTCAAAAGATTAAACCAGTCCTTGAAGATGGAAAATCAGCTCGAACTATTGAATTTACAGATGAGGAACAAAAGGTTGTCAAAGGTCTCTTCCTGTTAACGACTAAACCAGTGCTCTATGTTGCTAATGTGGACGAGGATGTGGTTTCAGAACCTGACTCTATCGACTATGTTAAACAAATTCGTGAATTTGCAGCGACAGAAAATGCTGAAGTAGTCGTTATTTCTGCGCGTGCTGAGGAAGAAATTTCTGAATTGGACGATGAAGACAAGCAAGAGTTTCTTGAGGCACTTGGGTTGACAGAATCAGGCGTTGATAAGTTGACTCGTGCAGCTTACCATTTGCTTGGACTGGGAACTTACTTCACAGCTGGTGAAAAAGAAGTTCGTGCTTGGACTTTCAAACGTGGTATGAAGGCTCCTCAAGCAGCTGGTATTATCCACTCAGACTTTGAAAAAGGCTTTATTCGTGCAGTAACTATGTCATACGATGATTTGGTGAAATATGGATCTGAGAAGGCCGTAAAAGAAGCTGGACGTTTGCGTGAAGAAGGTAAAGAATATATCGTCCAAGATGGCGATATTATGGAATTCCGCTTTAATGTCTAAAAATTTAATAAATAGTGTCAATTAGGTTGGAAAAAAATTCCAACCCTTTTGGCTTTTGAAAGGAAAAATAAATGACTAAATTACTCGTAGGCTTGGGAAATCCAGGGGATAAATATTTTGAAACAAAACACAATGTTGGATTTATGTTGATTGACCAACTAGCGAAGAAACAGAATGTCACTTTTACATATGATAAGATATTTCAAGCTGACCTAGCATCCTTTTTCCTAAATGGAGAAAAAATTTATCTTGTCAAACCAACGACATTTATGAATGAAAGTGGAAAAGCGGTTCATGCTTTATTGACTTACTATGGTTTGAATATTGAAGATTTACTCATCATTTACGATGATCTTGACATGGAAGTTGGAAAGATTCGTTTAAGAGCAAAGGGCTCTGCAGGTGGTCACAATGGTATTAAGTCTATTATTCAACATATTGCAACTCAGGTCTTTAACCGTGTTAAGATTGGAATCGGACGACCTAAAAATGGTATGTCCGTTGTTCACCATGTTTTGAGTAAGTTTGACAAGGATGATTATATTGATATTTTACAGTCTATTGACAAAGTTGACGATTCTGTAAACTACTATTTACAAGAGAAAAATTTTGAGAAAACAATGCAGAGGTATAACGGATAAATGGTGACCTTATTAGATTTATTCTCAGAAAATGATCAGATACAAAAATGGCATCAAAGTTTAACAGATAAGAAAAGACAACTAATACTTGGTTTATCAACGTCTACTAAGGCTCTTGCAATTGCAAGTAGTCTAGAAAAAGAAGATAAGATTGTGTTACTGACGTCAACTTATGGAGAAGCAGAAGGACTGGTTAGTGATCTTCTATCTATCTTGGGTGAGGAACTTGTTTATCCATTTTTGGTAGATGACTCCCCTATGGTCGAGTTTTTGATGTCTTCACAAGAAAAAATCATTTCACGGGTTGAAGCCTTGCGTTTTTTGACTGATTCATCTAAGAGAGGGATTTTAGTTTGTAATATCGCAGCAAGTCGATTGATTTTACCGTCTCCAGATGTATTCAAAGATAGTATTGTAAAAATCTCAGTTGGTGAAGAATATGATCAACACGCGCTTATCCATCAGTTAAAGGAAATTGGCTATCGAAAAGTTACACAAGTACAAACTCAGGGCGAATTTAGTCTGCGAGGAGATATTTTAGATATTTTTGAAATATCCCAGTTAGAACCTTGCCGAATTGAGTTTTTTGGTGATGAAATTGATGGTATCAGGTCATTTGAAGTAGAAACACAATTATCGAAAGAAAATCAGACAGAACTCACAATCTTTCCAGCTAGCGATATGCTTTTGAGAGAAAAGGATTATCAAAGAGGTCAGTCAGCTTTAGAAAAACAAATTTCAAAGACTTTATCACCTATTTTGAAATCCTACCTAGAAGAAATTCTTTCAAGTTTTCACCAAAAACAAAGCCATGCAGATTCTCGGAAGTTTTTATCTTTGTGCTATGATAAGACATGGACTGTTTTTGATTATATTGAAAAAGATACTCCAATATTCTTTGATGATTATCAAAAATTGATGAATCAGTATGAAGTCTTTGAAAGAGAATTAGCGCAGTACTTTACAGAAGAATTACAGAATAGTAAATCATTTTCTGATATGCAGTATTTTGCTGATATTGAACAAATCTATAAAAAACAAAGTCCGGTGACCTTTTTCTCTAATCTTCAAAAGGGACTAGGAAATCTCAAGTTTGACCAAATTTATCAATTTAATCAATATCCTATGCAGGAGTTTTTCAATCAATTTTCTTTTCTAAAAGAAGAAATTGAGCGATACAAAAAAATGGACTACACTATTATCCTGCAGTCTAGCAATTCAATGGGAAGTAAAACATTGGAGGATGTTTTAGAGGAATACCAGATTAAATTGGATTCTAGAGATAAGTCAAGAATCTGTCAAGAATCTGTAAACTTAATCGAGTGCAATCTCAGACATGGTTTTCATTTTGTAGATGAAAAGGTTTTATTGATAACTGAACATGAGATTTTTCAAAAGAAATTGAAACGTCGTTTTCGAAGACAACATGTTTCAAACGCAGAGAGATTAAAAGATTACAATGAACTTGAAAAAGGAGATTACGTTGTTCACCATATCCATGGAATTGGTCAATATCTAGGGATTGAAACAATTGAAATCAAAGGGATTCACCGTGATTATGTTAGTGTTCAATACCAAAACGGGGATCAAATCTCTATCCCAGTAGAACAGATTCATCTACTGTCTAAATATGTTTCAAGTGATGGGAAAGCTCCAAAACTCAATAAATTAAATGACGGTCATTTTAAAAAAGCCAAGCAAAAAGTTAAGAACCAGGTAGAGGATATAGCAGACGATTTAATCAAACTCTATTCTGAGCGTAGTCAGTTGAAGGGTTTTGCTTTCTCAGCTGATGATGAGGATCAACATGCTTTTGATGATGCCTTCCCTTATGTTGAAACGGATGATCAACTTCGTAGTGTTGAGGAAATCAAGAGGGATATGCAAGATTCTCAGCCAATGGATCGACTTTTAGTTGGGGATGTTGGTTTTGGAAAGACTGAAGTTGCAATGCGTGCAGCCTTTAAGGCTGTCAATGATCACAAACAGGTTGTCGTTCTAGTTCCGACGACGGTTTTAGCGCAACAGCACTATACCAATTTTAAGGAACGATTCCAAAATTTTGCAGTTAATATTGATGTATTGAGTCGTTTTAGAAGTAAAAAAGAGCAGACCGAAACACTTGAAAAATTGAAAAACGATCAAGTTGATATTTTGATTGGAACCCATCGTGTTTTGTCAAAAGATGTTGTGTTTGCTGATTTGGGCTTGATGATTATTGATGAGGAACAGCGATTTGGTGTCAAGCATAAGGAAACCTTGAAAGAACTGAAAAAACAAGTAGATGTCCTGACCTTGACCGCTACGCCAATTCCTCGTACCCTTCACATGTCTATGCTGGGAATCAGAGATTTGTCTGTTATTGAAACTCCGCCGACTAATCGTTATCCAGTGCAAACCTATGTTTTAGAAAAGAATGATAGTGTCATTCGTGATGCTGTCTTACGTGAAATGGAGCGTGGAGGTCAAGTTTACTACCTTTACAACAAAGTTGACACGATTGACCAGAAGGTTTCAGAATTACAGGAGTTGATTCCAGAGGCTTCGATTGGTTATGTTCATGGGCAAATGAGTGAAATTAAGTTAGAAAATACTCTAATGGATTTCATTGAAGGTCAGTATGATATTTTGGTGACAACTACCATTATTGAGACAGGGGTGGACATTCCAAATGCTAATACTTTATTTATTGAAAATGCGGATCATATGGGCTTGTCAACCTTGTATCAGCTAAGAGGAAGAGTTGGTCGTAGTAATCGTATTGCTTATGCCTATCTCATGTATCGTCCAGAAAAATCAATCAGTGAAGTCTCTGAAAAGAGATTAGAAGCGATTAAAGGATTTACAGAATTGGGATCCGGATTTAAGATTGCTATGCGAGATCTTTCGATTCGTGGAGCAGGGAATCTCCTAGGAAAATCCCAGTCTGGTTTCATTGATTCTGTTGGTTTTGAATTGTATTCGCAGTTACTAGAGGAAGCTATTGCTAAACGAAACGGTAATGCTAACGCTAACACAAGAACTAAAGGGAATGCTGAGTTGATTTTGCAAATTGATGCCTATCTTCCTGATACTTATATTTCTGATCAACGACATAAGATTGAAATTTACAAGAAAATTCGTCAAATTGACAATCGTGTCAATTATGAAGAGTTACAAGAGGAGTTGATAGACCGTTTTGGAGAATACCCGGATGTAGTAGCCTATCTTTTAGAGATTGGTTTAGTCAAGTCATATTTGGACAAGATCTTTGTTCAACGTGTGGAAAGAAAAGATAATAAAATTACAGTTCAATTTGAAAAAGTCACTCAACGACTGTTTTTAGCTCAAGATTATTTTAAAGCTTTATCCGCAACGAACTTAAAAGCAGGCATCGCTGAGAATAAGGGATTAATGGAGCTTGTATTTGATGTCCAAAATAAGAAAGATTATGAAATTTTAGAAGGTCTGCTGATTTTTGGAGAAAGTTTATTAGAGATAAAAGAGTCTAAGAAAGAAAATTCCATTTGATATTTTTCTTCTATAAAATAGATAAAAATGGTACAATAATAAGTTGAGGTAATAAGGATGAGATTAGACAAATATTTAAAAGTATCGCGAATTATCAAGCGTCGTACAGTCGCAAAAGAAGTAGCAGATAAAGGCAGAATCAAGGTGAATGGAATCTTGGCCAAAAGTTCAACGGATTTGAAAGTTAATGACCAAGTTGAAATTCGCTTTGGCAATAAGTTGCTACTTGTCAAAGTACTAGAGATGAAAGATAGTACAAAAAAAGAAGATGCAGCAGGCATGTATGAAATTATCAGTGAAACACGGGTAGAAGAAAATGTCTAAAAATATCGTACAATTGAATAATTCTTTTATTCAAAATGAACACCAACGCCGTCGCTACCTGATGAAAGAACGGCAAAAACGGAATCGTTTTATGGGGTGGGTATTGATTTTGATTATGCTATTATTTATCTTGCCAACTTTTAATTTAGCGCAGAGCTATCAACAATTACTCCAAAGACGTCAGCAACTAGCAGACTTGCAAACTCAGTATCAGACTTTGAGTGATGAAAAGGATAAGGAGACAGCATTTGCTACCAAGTTAAAAGACGAGGATTATGCTGCCAAATATACACGAGCGAAGTACTATTATTCTAAGTCGAGGGAAATAGTTTATACGATTCCTGACTTGCTTCAAAGGTGATAAAATGGAAAATTTACTAGACGTAATTGAGCAATTTTTGAGTCTATCGGATGAAAAGCTGGAAGAGTTGGCTGATAAAAATCAATTATTGCGTTTACAAGAAGAAAAGGAAAGGAAGAATGCGTAAATTCTTAATTATTTTGTTGCTACCAAGTTTTTTGACCATTTCAAAAGTTGTTAGTACAGAAAAAGAAGTAGTCTATACTTCAAAAGAAATTTATTACCTTTCACAATCTGACTTTGGTATTTATTTTAGAGAAAAATTAAGTTCTCCCACGGTTTATGGAGAGGTTCCTGTTTATGCAAATGAAGATTTAGTAGTGGAATCTGGAAAATTGACTCCCAAAACAAGTTTTCAAATAACTGAGTGGCGCTTAAATAAACAAGGAATTCCGGTATTTAAGCTATCAAATCATCAATTCATAGCTGCGGACAAACGATTTTTATATGATCAGTCAGAGGTAACTCCAATAATAAAAAAAGTATGGTTAGAATCTGATTTTAAACTGTACAATAGTCCTTATGATTTAAAAGAAGTGAAATCATCCTTATCAGCTTATTCACAAGTATCAATCGACAAGACCATATTTGTAGAAGGAAGAGAATTTCTACATATTGATCAGGTTGGATGGGTAGCTAAAGAATCAACTTCTGAAGAAGATAATCGGATGAGTAAGGTCCAAGAAATGTTATCGGAAAAATATCAGAAGGATTCATTCTCTATTTATGTTAAGCAACTGACTACTGGAAAAGAAGCTGGTATCAATCAAGATGAAAAGATGTATGCAGCTAGTGTTTTGAAACTCCCTTATCTCTATTATGCGCAAGAAAAAATAAATGAGGGTCTTTATCAGTTAGATACGACTGTAAAATACGTATCTGAAGTCAATGATTTTCCAGGTTCTTATAAACCAGAGGGAAGTGGTAGTCTTCCTAAAAAAGAGGATAATAAAGAGTATTCTCTCAAGGACTTAATCACAAAAGTATCAAAAGAATCTGATAATGTAGCTCATAACATATTGGGATATTACATTTCAAACCAATCTGATGCCACATTCAAATCCAAGATGTCTGCCATTATGGGAGATGATTGGGATCCAAAAGAAAAATTGATTTCTTCCAAGATGGCTGGGAAGGTCATGGAAGCTATTTATAATCAAAATGGATTTGTGCTAGAGTCTTTGACTAAAACAGATTTTGATAATCAGCGAATTGCCAAAGGTGTTTCTGTGAAGGTAGCTCATAAAATTGGGGATGCGGACGAATTTGAGCATGATACGGGTGTTGTCTATGCAGATTCTCCATTTATTCTTTCTATTTTCACTAAGAATTCTGATTATGATACAATTTCTCAGATAGCTAAGGATGTTTATGAGGTTCTAAAATGAGGGAACAAGATTTTTTAAATCATTTTCTCAAGAAGGGATATTTCAAAAAGCATACTAAGGTGGTGCTAGCTCTTTCTGGTGGGTTAGATTCTATGTTTCTATTTAAGGTATTATCTACTTATCAAAAAGAGTTAGAAATTGAACTGATTTTAGCTCATGTGAATCATAAGCAGAGAGTAGAATCAGATTGGGAAGAACAGGAATTAAGGAAGTTGGCTGTTGAAGCTGGACTTCCTATTTATGTCAGCAATTTTTTAGGAGAATTTTCAGAAGCGCGTGCTCGACATTTTCGTTATGATTTTTTTCAAGAGGTCATGAAAAAGACAGGTGCGACAGCTTTAGTCACTGCCCACCATGCTGATGACCAGGTGGAAACGATTTTGATGCGTTTGATTCGAGGTACTCGTTTGCGCTATCTATCAGGAATTAAGGAGAAGCAAGTAGTAGGAGAGATAGAAATCATTCGGCCCTTCTTGCATTTTCAGAAAAAAGACTTTCCACCAATTTTTCACTTTGAAGATACATCAAATAAGGAAAATCATTATTTTCGAAATCGTATTCGAAACTCTTATTTACCAGAATTAGAGAAAGAAAATCCTCGATTTAGGGATGCAATCTTAAGTATTGGAAATGAAATTTTAGATTATGACTTAGCTATAGCTGAATTATCTAATAATATTGATGTAGAAAATTTAGATCAGCTATTGTCTTACTCTGAGTCGACACAAAGAGTTTTACTTCAAACTTATCTGAATCGTTTTCCAGATTTGAATCTTACAAAAGCTCAGTTTGATGAAGTTCGGCAGATTTTAAAATCTAAAAGCCAGTATTGTCATCCGCTTAAAAATGGCTATGAATTGATAAAAGAGTATCAACAGTTTCAGATTTGTAAAATCAGTCCGCAGGCTGATGAAAAGGAAGATGAATTTGTGTTACACTATCAAAATCAGGTCTCTTATCAAGGATACACATTTTCCTTTGGACTTCCTTTAGAAGGTGAATCAATTCAACAAATATCTGTTTCACGCGAAACATCCATACACATTCGTCATCGAAAAACAGGAGATGTTTTGATTCAAAATGGGCATAGAAAAAAACTTAGACGTCTATTTATTGATTTGAAAATTCCTATGGAAAACCGAAAATCTGCTCTGATTATTGAGCAATTTGGTGAAATTGTCTCAATTTTGGGAATTGCGACTAGTGATTTGAGTAAAAACACGAAAAATGATATAATGAACACTGTACTTTATATAGAAAAAATAGATAGGTAAAAAAATGTTAGAAAACGATATTAAAAAAATCCTCGTTTCACACGATGAAATTACAGAAGCTGCTAAAAAATTAGGTGCTCAATTAACTAAGGACTATGCAGGAAAAAATCCAATCTTGGTTGGGATTTTAAAAGGATCTATTCCTTTTATGGCTGAATTGGTCAAACATATTGATACACATATTGAAATGGACTTCATGATGGTTTCTAGCTACCATGGTGGAACAGCAAGTAGTGGTGTCATCAATATCAAGCAAGATGTAACTCAAGATATTAAAGGAAGACATGTTCTATTTGTAGAGGATATCATTGATACAGGTCAAACTTTGAAGAATTTGCGAGATATGTTTATTGCAAGAGAAGCAGCTTCTGTTAACATTGCAACCTTGTTGGATAAACCAGAAGGACGTGTTGTAGAAATTGAGGCAGACTATACCTGCTTTACTATCCCAAATGAGTTTGTAGTAGGTTATGGTTTAGACTACAAAGAAAATTATCGTAATCTTCCTTATGTTGGAGTATTGAAAGAAGAAGTGTATTCAAATTAGAAAGAATAATTTTTAATGAAAAAACAAAATAATGGTTTAATTAAAAATCCATTTCTATGGTTATTACTTATTTTTTTCCTAGTTACAGCTTACCAGTATTTTAGTACAGGTAGTGTTGCAGGGAAAAGTGAGCAAATTAATTATACAGAATTGGTAAAAGAAATTACCGATGACAATGTAAAAGAATTAACTTATCAACCAAATGGTAGTGTTATCGAAGTTTCTGGTGTCTATAAAAATCCTAAAACAAGTAAAGAAGAAACAGGCATTCAGTTCTTTTCTCCATCTGTTACAACAGTAGAGAAATTTTCAAGTATTATTCTTCCCTCTGATACCACAGTATCAGAATTGCAAAAGCTTGCTTCTGATCATAAAGCGGAAGTAACTGTTAAGCATGAAAGTTCAAGTGGTATGTGGATTAATCTACTCGTATCCATTGTGCCATTTGGGATTCTTTTCTTCTTCCTATTCTCTATGATGGGAAATATGGGGGGAGGCAATGGTCGTAACCCAATGAGTTTTGGACGTAGTAAGGCTAAAGCTGCAAATAAAGAAGATATTAAAGTAAGATTTTCAGATGTTGCTGGAGCTGAGGAAGAAAAACAAGAACTAGTTGAAGTTGTTGAATTCTTAAAAGATCCAAAACGATTTACAAAACTTGGAGCCCGTATTCCAGCAGGTGTTCTTTTGGAGGGACCTCCGGGAACAGGTAAGACTTTGCTTGCTAAGGCAGTTGCTGGAGAAGCAGGCGTTCCATTCTTTAGTATCTCAGGTTCTGACTTTGTAGAAATGTTTGTCGGAGTTGGAGCGAGTCGTGTTCGTTCTCTTTTTGAAGATGCCAAAAAAGCAGCACCAGCTATCATCTTTATCGATGAAATTGATGCTGTTGGTCGCCAACGTGGTGTCGGCCTCGGTGGAGGAAATGATGAACGTGAGCAAACCTTGAACCAACTCTTGATTGAGATGGATGGTTTTGAGGGAAATGAAGGGATTATCGTCATTGCTGCTACAAACCGTTCAGATGTACTAGACCCTGCCCTTTTACGTCCAGGACGTTTTGATAGGAAAGTATTGGTTGGTCCCCCTGATGTTAAAGGTCGTGAAGCAATCTTGAAAGTTCATGCTAAGAACAAGCCTTTAGCAGAAGATGTTGATTTGAAATTAGTGGCTCAACAAACTCCAGGTTTTGTTGGTGCTGATTTAGAGAATGTCTTGAATGAAGCGGCTTTAGTTGCTGCTCGTCGCAATAAATCGATAATTGATGCCTCAGATATTGATGAAGCAGAAGATAGAGTTATTGCTGGACCTTCTAAGAAAGATAAGACAGTTTCACAAAAAGAACGAGAATTGGTTGCTTACCATGAGGCAGGACATACCATTGTTGGTTTAGTCTTGTCGAATGCCCGCGTTGTCCATAAGGTTACAATTGTACCACGTGGCCGTGCAGGTGGATACATGATTGCACTTCCTAAAGAGGATCAAATGCTTCTATCTAAAGAAGATATGAAAGAGCAATTGGCTGGCTTAATGGGTGGACGTGTAGCTGAAGAAATTATCTTTAATGTCCAAACGACAGGAGCTTCAAATGACTTTGAACAAGCTACACAAATGGCGCGTGCAATGGTTACAGAGTACGGTATGAGTGAAAAACTTGGTCCAGTACAATATGAGGGTAATCATGCTATGTTTGGTGCACAGAGTCCTCAAAAATCAATTTCAGAACAAACAGCTTATGAAATTGACGAAGAGGTTCGTTCATTATTAAATGAAGCACGAAATAAAGCTGCTGAAATTATTCAGTCAAATCGTGAAACTCACAAGTTGATTGCAGAAGCATTATTGAAATACGAAACATTGGATAGTACACAAATTAAATCTCTCTATGAAACAGGAAAGATGCCTGAAGCAGTAGAAGAGGAATCTCATGCATTATCTTATGATGAAGTGAAGTCAAAAATGAATGATGAAAAATAACCCTGAGAGAGGCTTGTCCTCTCTTTTTTGTGCAGTTGAGGAGTTAAAGGGTGCAGAATGGAGGAAATGTGCCAAAAGTGTTTCTGAATCTGTTAGACTGTATCTAGAAAGGGGAAAATTATGCTTAAAAAAATGTATGAAGAAGTCCAAGGAATTGTATACAAGTGTAGAAATGAATATTACCTTCATTTGTGGGAGTTATCGGACTGGGACCAAGAGGGAATGATTTGCTTACATGAATTGATCAGTAGAGAAGAAAGGCTTGTAGAAGATATCCCTCGTTTAAGGAAATATTTCAAAACCAGGTTTCGAAATCGAATTTTAGACTATATCCGTAAACAAGAGAGCCACAAACGAAGATATAATAAAGAACCTTATGAAGAAGTAGGCGAGATCAGTCATCGTATAAGTGAGGGAGGTCTGTGGCTAGATGACTATTATCTCTTTCATGAAACACTAAGAGATTATAGAAACAAACAAAGTAAAGAGAAACGAGAAGAGTTAGAACGCGTCTTAAGAAATGAACGTTTCCGAGGGCGTCAAAGAGTGTTAAGAGACTTACGTATTGTGTTTAAAGAGTTTGACATCCGTGCTCATTAGGAATTCATGCAAAAAAGTAAAAAAATTTTAAAAAAGGTGTTGACAAAGTTTGAAAAGTGGGTATAATAGTAAGAGTTGAAAATAACAACTCTGGTCCGTTGGTCAAGGGGTTAAGACACCGCCTTTTCACGGCGGTAACACGGGTTCGAATCCCGTACGGACTATGGTATATTGCGGATGGAACACTTGATGAAAAAAGTTTAAAAAAGTTTCAAAAAAGTGTTGACAAGCGAAAGCGACTGTGATATACTAATATAGTTGTCGCTTGAGGGAAGCGAGTGACAAAGACCTTTGAAAACTGAACAAGACGAACCAATGTGCAGGGCACTACAACTAAGGTTGTAGTACTGAACAATGAAAAAAACAATAAATCTGTCAGTGGCAGAAATGAGTGAGAACTCAAACTTTTAATGAGAGTTTGATCCTGGCTCAGGACGAACGCTGGCGGCGTGCCTAATACATGCAAGTAGAACGCTGAAGGAGGAGCTTGCTTCTCTGGATGAGTTGCGAACGGGTGAGTAACGCGTAGGTAACCTGCCTGGTAGCGGGGGATAACTATTGGAAACGATAGCTAATACCGCATAAGAGTAGATGTTGCATGACATATGCTTAAAAGGTGCAATTGCATCACTACCAGATGGACCTGCGTTGTATTAGCTAGTTGGTGGGGTAACGGCTCACCAAGGCGACGATACATAGCCGACCTGAGAGGGTGATCGGCCACACTGGGACTGAGACACGGCCCAGACTCCTACGGGAGGCAGCAGTAGGGAATCTTCGGCAATGGACGGAAGTCTGACCGAGCAACGCCGCGTGAGTGAAGAAGGTTTTCGGATCGTAAAGCTCTGTTGTAAGAGAAGAACGAGTGTGAGAGTGGAAAGTTCACACTGTGACGGTATCTTACCAGAAAGGGACGGCTAACTACGTGCCAGCAGCCGCGGTAATACGTAGGTCCCGAGCGTTGTCCGGATTTATTGGGCGTAAAGCGAGCGCAGGCGGTTAGATAAGTCTGAAGTTAAAGGCTGTGGCTTAACCATAGTACGCTTTGGAAACTGTTTAACTTGAGTGCAAGAGGGGAGAGTGGAATTCCATGTGTAGCGGTGAAATGCGTAGATATATGGAGGAACACCGGTGGCGAAAGCGGCTCTCTGGCTTGTAACTGACGCTGAGGCTCGAAAGCGTGGGGAGCAAACAGGATTAGATACCCTGGTAGTCCACGCCGTAAACGATGAGTGCTAGGTGTTAGACCCTTTCCGGGGTTTAGTGCCGTAGCTAACGCATTAAGCACTCCGCCTGGGGAGTACGACCGCAAGGTTGAAACTCAAAGGAATTGACGGGGGCCCGCACAAGCGGTGGAGCATGTGGTTTAATTCGAAGCAACGCGAAGAACCTTACCAGGTCTTGACATCCCTCTGACCGCTCTAGAGATAGAGTTTTCCTTCGGGACAGAGGTGACAGGTGGTGCATGGTTGTCGTCAGCTCGTGTCGTGAGATGTTGGGTTAAGTCCCGCAACGAGCGCAACCCCTATTGTTAGTTGCCATCATTCAGTTGGGCACTCTAGCGAGACTGCCGGTAATAAACCGGAGGAAGGTGGGGATGACGTCAAATCATCATGCCCCTTATGACCTGGGCTACACACGTGCTACAATGGCTGGTACAACGAGTCGCAAGCCGGTGACGGCAAGCTAATCTCTTAAAGCCAGTCTCAGTTCGGATTGTAGGCTGCAACTCGCCTACATGAAGTCGGAATCGCTAGTAATCGCGGATCAGCACGCCGCGGTGAATACGTTCCCGGGCCTTGTACACACCGCCCGTCACACCACGAGAGTTTGTAACACCCGAAGTCGGTGAGGTAACCGTAAGGAGCCAGCCGCCTAAGGTGGGATAGATGATTGGGGTGAAGTCGTAACAAGGTAGCCGTATCGGAAGGTGCGGCTGGATCACCTCCTTTCTAAGGATAAGGAACTGCGCATTGGTCTTGTTTAGTCTTGAGAGGTCTTGTGGGGCCTTAGCTCAGCTGGGAGAGCGCCTGCTTTGCACGCAGGAGGTCAGCGGTTCGATCCCGCTAGGCTCCATTGGTGAGAGATCACCAAGTAATGCACATTGAAAATTGAATATCTATATCAAATAGTAACAAGAAAATAAACCGAAAACGCTGTAGTATTAATAAGAGTTTATGACTGAAAGGTCAAAAAATAAGGTTAAGTTAATAAGGGCGCACGGTGGATGCCTTGGCACTAGGAGCCGAAGAAGGACGTGACAAACGACGATATGCCTTGGGTAGCTGTAAGTAAGCGATGATCCAGGGATTTCCGAATGGGGGAACCCAACAGGTACTACCTGTTACCCGCATCTGTTAAGGATGTGAGGAGGAAGACGCAGTGAACTGAAACATCTAAGTAGCTGCAGGAAGAGAAAGCAAAAGCGATTGCCTTAGTAGCGGCGAGCGAAACGGCAGGAGGGCAAACCGAAGAGTTTACTCTTCGGGGTTGTAGGACTGCAATGTGGACTCAAAGATTATAGAAGAATGATTTGGGAAGATCAGCCAAAGAGAGTAATAGCCTCGTATTTAAAATAGTCTTTGTACCTAGCAGTATCCTGAGTACGGCGGGACACGTGAAATCCCGTCGGAATCTGGGAGGACCATCTCCCAACCCTAAATACTCCCTAGTGACCGATAGTGAACCAGTACCGTGAGGGAAAGGTGAAAAGCACCCCGGGAGGGGAGTGAAATAGAACCTGAAACCGTGTGCCTACAACAAGTTCGAGCCCGTTAATGGGTGAGAGCGTGCCTTTTGTAGAATGAACCGGCGAGTTACGTTATGATGCGAGGTTAAGTTGAAGAGACGGAGCCGTAGGGAAACCGAGTCTGAATAGGGCGCCTTAGTATCGTGACGTAGACCCGAAACCATGTGACCTACCCATGAGCAGGTTGAAGGTGCGGTAAGACGCACTGGAGGACCGAACCAGGGCACGTTGAAAAGTGCTTGGATGACTTGTGGGTAGCGGAGAAATTCCAAACGAACTTGGAGATAGCTGGTTCTCTCCGAAATAGCTTTAGGGCTAGCGTCGACATTAGAGATTCTTGGAGGTAGAGCACTGTTTGGGTGAGGGGTCCATCCCGGATTACCAATCTCAGATAAACTCCGAATGCCAATGAATTATGGTCGGCAGTCAGACTGCGAGTGCTAAGATCCGTAGTCGAAAGGGAAACAGCCCAGACCACCAGCTAAGGTCCCAAAATAATTGTTAAGTGGAAAAGGATGTGGGGTTGCACAGACAACTAGGATGTTAGCTTAGAAGCAGCTATTCATTCAAAGAGTGCGTAATAGCTCACTAGTCGAGTGACCCTGCGCCGAAAATGTACCGGGGCTAAAACAATTTACCGAAGCTGTGGATACCTTTATAGGTATGGTAGGAGAGCGTTCTATGTGTGATGAAGGTATACCGTGAGGAGTGCTGGAACGCATAGAAGTGAGAATGCCGGTATGAGTAGCGAAAGACAGGTGAGAATCCTGTCCACCGTAAGACTAAGGTTTCCAGGGGAAGGCTCGTCCGCCCTGGGTTAGTCGGGACCTAAGGAGAGACCGAAAGGTGTATCCGATGGACAACAGGTTGATATTCCTGTACTAGAGTATGTAGTGATGGAGGGACGCAGTAGGCTAACTAAAGCAGACGATTGGAAGTGTCTGTCTAAGCAGTGAGGTGTGAATTGAGTTAAATGCTTAGTTCTATAACATTGAGCTGTGATGGGGAGCGAAGTTTAGTAGCGAAGTTAGTGACGTCACACTGCCAAGAAAAGCTTCTAGCGTTTAAACATACTCTACCCGTACCGCAAACCGACACAGGTAGTCGAGGCGAGTAGCCTCAGGTGAGCGAGAGAACTCTCGTTAAGGAACTCGGCAAAATGACCCCGTAACTTCGGGAGAAGGGGTGCTGACTTTACGTCAGCCGCAGTGAATAGGCCCAAGCAACTGTTTATCAAAAACACAGCTCTCTGCTAAATCGTAAGATGATGTATAGGGGGTGACGCCTGCCCGGTGCTGGAAGGTTAAGAGGAGTGCTTAGCGCAAGCGAAGGTATGAATTGAAGCCCCAGTAAACGGCGGCCGTAACTATAACGGTCCTAAGGTAGCGAAATTCCTTGTCGGGTAAGTTCCGACCCGCACGAAAGGCGTAATGATTTGGGCACTGTCTCAACGAGAGACTCGGTGAAATTTTAGTACCTGTGAAGATGCAGGTTACCCGCGACAGGACGGAAAGACCCCATGGAGCTTTACTGCAGTTTGATATTGAGTGTCTGTACCACATGTACAGGATAGGTAGGAGTCTACGAGATCGGGACGCCAGTTTCGAAGGAGACGTTGTTGGGATACTACCCTTGTGTTATGGCCACTCTAACCCAGATAGGTGATCCCTATCGGAGACAGTGTCTGACGGGCAGTTTGACTGGGGCGGTCGCCTCCTAAAAGGTAACGGAGGCGCCCAAAGGTTCCCTCAGAATGGTTGGAAATCATTCGCAGAGTGTAAAGGTATAAGGGAGCTTGACTGCGAGAGCTACAACTCGAGCAGGGACGAAAGTCGGGCTTAGTGATCCGGTGGTTCCGTATGGAAGGGCCATCGCTCAACGGATAAAAGCTACCCTGGGGATAACAGGCTTATCTCCCCCAAGAGTTCACATCGACGGGGAGGTTTGGCACCTCGATGTCGGCTCGTCGCATCCTGGGGCTGTAGTCGGTCCCAAGGGTTGGGCTGTTCGCCCATTAAAGCGGCACGCGAGCTGGGTTCAGAACGTCGTGAGACAGTTCGGTCCCTATCCGTCGCGGGCGTAGGAAATTTGAGAGGATCTGCTCCTAGTACGAGAGGACCAGAGTGGACTTACCGCTGGTGTACCAGTTGTCTTGCCAAAGGCATCGCTGGGTAGCTATGTAGGGAAGGGATAAACGCTGAAAGCATCTAAGTGTGAAACCCACCTCAAGATGAGATTTCCCATGATTTTATATCAGTAAGAGCCCTGAGAGATGATCAGGTAGATAGGTTAGAAGTGGAAGTGTGGCGACACATGTAGCGGACTAATACTAATAGCTCGAGGACTTATCCAAAGTAACTGAGAATATGAAAGCGAGAGGTTTTCTTGGTTTGAATAGATATTCAATTTTGAGTAGGTATTACTCAGAGTTAAGTGACGATAGCCTAGGAGATACACCTGTACCCATGCCGAACACAGAAGTTAAGCCCTAGAACGCCGGAAGTAGTTGGGGGTTGCCCCCTGTGAGATATGGAAGTCGCTTAGCTTTATTCCGCCATAGCTCAGTTGGTAGTAGCGCATGACTGTTAATCATGATGTCGTAGGTTCGAGTCCTACTGGCGGAGTAGTTAATTAAAGGAGGTTTCGACCTCTTTTTTTGTTATGTAATTAATAATCTGTCTTGCCTCTAATGACAAGTGATATTTTTCTTGACGATAGAAGTCTCAGCTACCATTATTTTCGAACACTGATAGCACTTAAAAGGAATCTTAGTGTGTACCCCTATTGATAATATCCATAATTTAGAAATTAGGGTCTTTAATGTCTAGTAGTTTTGTGATAAAATGTAATTGTTCCATATGAATCTTTCTAATGATGGTTTGGTCGCTTTTCATTATAGATGATATGGGACTTTTTTTCTACAATAAAATAGGCTCCATAATATCCATAGGGGATTTACCCACTACAAATATTATAGAGCCAGAAAAGCTAATCTCGAGAAAGGGCAAATTTCGTTCTTTCTTTTTTTGATGTTTAGAGCGATGAAAATCCGTTTTTTTGAAGTTTTCAAAGTTCCGAAAACCAGAGGCGTTGCGCTTGATAAGTTTGATGGGATTATTAGTGACTTCTAGTTTGGCGTTAGAATAGGCTAGTTTAAGGACATTGACAATTTTCTCGTTATCTTTGAGAAATGTTTTAAAGATAGTTTGAAAAATTTGATACTATGCGTTTTTCTTATTTTAAGATTTTTACCTCAGTCTCTTTTAGTATTTAACGCAGTTAATAAGGTCTTTACAATAGTTTAATTCAGGTAGTAAATTTGTTTCTATTCTGTCAACTTTTCCTATTTTTTCTCTTGTTGAGGTTGGTATTTTAACAATTCAGGAATTATTAATGATTAATTAAAATTTTTTGTTAGAATAAGATCATAAAAAGTAAAGGAGTGTATGCTTATGCTACAAAATATTTATGATCAGATGACTGATTTCTATGACAGTATCGAAGAAGAGTATGCTACTTTCTTTGATAATAGTTGGGACTGGGAACATTTTCATTTTAAATTTTTGATTTATTATTTAGTTAGATATGGCATTGGGTGTCGTAGGGATTTTATTGTTTACCATTATCGTGTTGCTTATCGTTTGTATCTTGAAAAATTGATTATGAATCAGGGATCTATTTTTTGTTGAGATAGTCTGAGTTAATTTCCGAACAAACTTACTTTTTTATGGCAATATAACAATAAATAGCTGGTAATTTGTCTAAAACATTTTTTAATAGTTGGAAATAGCAAATCTTTCTATTGTTTCTTCTTGATAAAAAGGCGATTTTTTCTTATAATAAATTGTAAGATATAATTGCAGGTGAGATTCCTGCCATGTATGTGAGAAAGGAAGAGCCTGAGGGCTCAGACAAGATTATGACTTCAGTTGTTGTTGTAGGTACCCAGTGGGGTGATGAAGGTAAAGGGAAGATTACAGACTTCCTTTCAGCGAATGCAGAAGTGATTGCACGTTACCAAGGTGGTGATAATGCAGGTCACACGATTGTGATTGATGGTAAGAAGTTTAAATTGCACTTGATTCCATCTGGGATTTTCTTCCCTGAAAAAATCTCTGTTATTGGGAATGGTATGGTTGTAAATCCTAAATCTCTTGTAAAAGAGTTGAGCTATCTTCATGAGGAGGGTGTGACAACTGATAACTTGCGTATTTCTGATCGCGCGCATGTTATTTTACCTTATCATATCGAGTTAGACCGTTTGCAAGAAGAAGCTAAGGGCGACAATAAGATTGGGACTACAATCAAGGGAATTGGTCCAGCTTATATGGACAAGGCTGCTCGTGTTGGGATTCGTATCGCAGATCTTTTGGATAAAGACATTTTCCGTGAGCGTTTAGAACGTAACCTTGCTGAAAAGAATCGTCTTTTTGAAAAATTGTATGACAGTAAAGCTATTGCTTTTGATGATATTTTTGAGGAATATTATGAATATGGTCAACAAATCAAGAAATATGTGACAGACACATCTGTCATTTTGAATGATGCGCTTGATAATGGTAAACGTGTACTTTTTGAAGGTGCACAAGGTGTCATGCTCGATATTGACCAAGGGACCTATCCATTTGTTACGTCATCAAACCCTGTGGCTGGTGGAGTGACAATTGGTTCTGGTGTTGGTCCAAGTAAGATTGATAAGGTTGTAGGTGTATGCAAAGCCTATACGAGTCGTGTAGGAGACGGTCCTTTCCCAACTGAGTTGTTTGATGAAGTGGGAGAACGTATCCGTGAAGTTGGTCATGAATATGGTACAACAACTGGTCGTCCACGTCGTGTGGGTTGGTTTGATTCAGTTGTCATGCGTCATAGCCGTCGCGTTTCTGGTATTACTAACCTTTCTTTGAACTCTATTGATGTTTTGAGCGGTTTGGATACTGTGAAAATCTGTGTGGCCTATGATCTTGATGGTCAACGTATTGACTACTATCCAGCTAGTCTTGAGCAATTGAAACGTTGCAAGCCTATCTATGAAGAGTTGCCAGGTTGGTCAGAAGATATTACTGGAGTTCGTAATTTGGAAGATCTTCCTGAGAATGCGCGTAACTACGTTCGTCGTGTTAGTGAATTGGTTGGCGTTCGTATTTCTACTTTCTCAGTGGGTCCTGGTCGTGAACAAACAAATATTTTAGAAAGTGTTTGGTCCTAAGAGATTTTTAAGATTTGTTTAAGATAGGTCGGGTATACTATAGACAGTTACAAGAAGACCTCCTAACTTGTTGTAACAAATATCCTAAACTTTTCTTTTTCATAATAATCTCCCTATAAAGTCACCGCATTCGGTGGCTTTTTTTGTCTTGGGATTCATGATATAATAATAAAATCGATAAGTAGGAAAAGAGAAACGGATGAATTATACAGTTGAAGAAAAAGAAGTCTTCATGAGAGAGGCCTTGAGAGAGGCTGAGATTGCTCTTGAACACGATGAAATTCCAATTGGTTGTGTGATTGTCAAAGACGGAGAAATCATTGGTCGTGGGCATAATGCGCGTGAGGAACTGCAGCGAGCGGTTATGCATGCGGAAATTATGGCCATAGAGAATGCGAATCTGAGTGAGGAGAGCTGGCGCTTGCTGGATTGCACGCTTTTTGTGACCATTGAGCCTTGTGTCATGTGTAGTGGGGCGATTGGACTCGCCCGTATTCCAAACGTGGTCTATGGGGCTAAAAACCAGAAATTTGGCGCTGCTGGGAGTTTGTACGATATCTTGACAGATGAGCGTCTCAATCATCGTGTGGAGGTTGAAACGGGAATTTTGGAAGATGAATGCGCAACTATTATGCAGGACTTTTTTAGAAATAGACGGAAAAAATAATTTTGCTTTTAAAATGAATAGGAATGTGATATAATAAATAGTGGAGCAACAGTTCTGCGTGAAGCGGGTCAGGGGAGGAATCCAGCAGCCCTAAGCGATTTGAATTGTGTGCTCTTTTTTTCGTGCTTTTTCCGAATAAATAAGATAGAATAATCTAGAATAAATGATAATAGAAAAGAGAAGATGATGAAAATTCGTGGTTTTGAATTGGTTTCGAGTTTTACAGATGAAAATTTATTGCCCAAGCGTGAGACAGCGCATGCGGCTGGTTACGACTTAAAGGTTGCTGTGCGTACGGTTATTGCGCCAGGAGAGATTGTATTGGTTCCGACAGGGGTTAAGGCTTATATGCAACCGACTGAGGTTCTATACCTCTATGATCGTTCTTCAAACCCTCGTAAGAAGGGTTTGGTTTTAATTAATTCAGTTGGGGTCATTGATGGGGATTATTATGGAAATCCTGGGAATGAAGGTCATATTTTTGCTCAGATGAAGAATATCACAGACCAAGAGGTTGTTCTTGAAGTTGGAGAACGTGTTGTCCAGGCTGTCTTTGCTCCTTTCTTAATTGTAGATGGAGATGCGGCAGACGGCGTGCGGACTGGTGGTTTTGGGTCAACTGGACACTAAGATGAAGATTATCTTTGTACGTCACGGGGAGCCAGATTACCGTGAGTTAGAGGAGCGTTCTTATACGGGATTTGGGATAGATTTGGCACCCTTGTCTGAGAAGGGACGGCAACAAGCCCAGAAACTGAGCACCAATCCTTTATTCCCTTCAGCTGAAATAATCATATCTTCTGCAGTCACAAGAGCTTTAGAAACGGCTTCTTATGTGGCTTGTGTTACTGGACTTCCTTTGAGAGTGGAGCCATTATTACATGAATGGCAGGTCTATGAAAGTGGCACAGATAATTTTGAAAAAGCTCGTACTATGTTTCTAGAAAATAAGAGGGAATTACTTCCTAATAGTCCTATTCAATATGAGACAGCTACGGAGATGAAGTCTCGTTTTCTAGAATGCATGGCTAAGTATCGAGATTACCAGACTGTGATAGTGGTAACTCACAACATGCTCATGCGCCAGTTTGTGCCAAATGAGAAGATTGATTTTTGCCAAGTAATTGAGTGTGAATTAGAGATATAGAAAGAGGTTTATCATCGCAAAGAAAAAAGCGACATTTGTATGTCAAAATTGTGGCTATAATTCCCCTAAATATCTGGGACGTTGTCCTAACTGTGGGTCTTGGTCTTCTTTTGTAGAAGAGGTTGAGGTTGCCGAGGTCAAGAATGCGCGTGTGTCCTTGACAGGTGAGAAAACCAAGCCCATGAAACTGGCTGAGGTTACTTCCATCAATGTCAATCGAACCAAGACGGAGATGGAGGAATTCAACCGTGTACTTGGAGGCGGAGTGGTACCGGGAAGTCTTGTCCTCATTGGTGGGGATCCTGGAATCGGGAAATCAACCCTTCTCCTACAAGTCTCAACCCAGTTGTCCCAAGTGGGAACGGTTCTCTACGTCAGTGGGGAGGAGTCTGCCCAGCAGATTA
This sequence comes from Streptococcus nakanonensis, assembly GCF_059738785.1. NCBI lineage: Bacteria > Bacillati > Bacillota > Bacilli > Lactobacillales > Streptococcaceae > Streptococcus > Streptococcus nakanonensis. The sequence goes on from NZ_AP027139.1 coordinate 25,009, forward strand.
AGCTACGAGCAGAGCGCTTGGGGGATATTGATAGTGAGTTTTATCTCTATGCAGAGACCAATATGCAGAGTGTTCGAGCTGAGGTGGAGCGCATACAACCAGATTTTCTCATTGTCGACTCCATTCAGACCATTATGTCTCCTGAGATTTCAGGAGTGCAGGGGTCTGTTTCTCAAGTGCGTGAGGTGACGGCTGAACTTATGCAACTGGCCAAGACCAATAACATTGCCATCTTTATCGTAGGTCATGTGACCAAGGAAGGAACCTTGGCTGGTCCTCGTATGCTAGAGCATATGGTGGATACGGTGCTTTATTTTGAAGGAGAGCGCCACCATACCTTCCGTATTTTAAGAGCGGTCAAAAACCGTTTTGGCTCCACTAATGAGATTGGGATTTTTGAGATGCAGTCGGGCGGTTTGGTTGAGGTCCTCAATCCGAGTCAAGTTTTCCTAGAAGAGCGTTTGGATGGAGCGACTGGCTCATCAATCGTTGTGACCATGGAAGGGACGCGTCCGATTTTGGCGGAGGTTCAGGCCTTGGTAACACCGACCATGTTTGGAAATGCCAAGCGTACTACGACAGGTCTTGACTTCAATCGCGCTAGCTTGATTATGGCTGTTTTGGAAAAACGGGCAGGTCTTCTCTTACAAAATCAGGATGCCTATCTCAAATCTGCTGGCGGTGTCAAATTGGATGAACCTGCCATTGACTTGGCCGTTGCAGTTGCCATTGCTTCGAGTTATAAAGACAAGCCAACTAATCCTCAGGAATGTTTTGTGGGAGAATTGGGCTTGACTGGAGAAATTCGGCGTGTAAACCGTATCGAGCAACGTATCAATGAAGCTGCTAAACTGGGCTTTACTAAGATTTATGTACCAAAGAATTCCTTGACAGGAATCACCCCGCCCAAGGAAATTCAGGTCATTGGGGTGACAACGATTCAGGAAGTTTTGAAAAAGGTATTTGCATAATCCGTGACAAATCCTCTTAAAAATGATAAGATAGGAGAAATATTTGACTATCAAATTTTCGAGGAGGGAATCGTGTCGTATTTTGAACAGTTTATGCAAGCCAATCAGGCTTATGTTGCCCTACATGGGCAGTTAAATCTGCCACTTAAACCCAAAACTAGAGTAGCCATTGTGACTTGTATGGACTCTCGTTTGCACGTTGCACAAGCTTTAGGTTTGGCACTTGGGGATGCTCATATCTTGCGGAATGCAGGTGGTCGAGTGACAGAAGACATGATTCGTTCGCTGGTTATTTCCCAGCAACAAATGGGGACAAGAGAGATTGTGGTGTTGCACCATACAGACTGTGGTGTTCAGACTTTTGAAAATGGCTCTTTTCAGGAGTATTTGAAGGAAGAATTGGGTGTCGATGTGTCAGACCAGGACTTCTTGCCCTTCCAAAATATAGAGGAGAGTGTGCGCGAGGATATGCAACTCCTTATCGAGTCTCCCCTAATACCAGATGATGTCATTATCTCTGGTGCTATTTACGATGTGGATACAGGAAGTATGACAGTCGTAGAATTATAAATACTTCATTTAGAAAGAAAGTGTATGAAGAAAAACAGCATTTTATTTATTTTTATCTTATTGCTATGTATTGGTTTACAATATGAAACCATCTACTATACGGACGGTTCGATGTCAGGTGCGGAATATGGACTAATGGGAGTTTCTATCTTTCTAGCTCTCTTTTACATGATTCCGGCTCTTTATTTCCTTTTCCGTATTGGGAAAAAATGGGAACTGCCAAAGAAGGCCTTGATCTTGTCTTTATTGGGTGGGATGTTCCTTGCAGGCTGGTTGTCTAGCTTTGCGAATACCTATATCCATGATTTGCTGGGTATTCTTTTCCCAGATAGTGCATTTTTAAATGCCTTTGAAAGTGCTATTGTGGCTCCTTTGGTAGAAGAGCCGTTGAAATTGTTGCCACTTGTCTTTGTTTTAGCTTTGATTCCTGTACGAAAATTAAAATCTTTGTTTTTACTAGGCATTGCTTCTGGTTTGGGATTCCAAATGATTGAGGATATTGGCTATATTCGTACGGATTTGCCAGAGGGATTTGACTTTACCATTTCAAGGATTTTGGAGCGTATCATCTCAGGAATTGCCTCTCACTGGACTCTTTCAGGTCTAGCTGTAGTAGGTGTTTACTTGCTTTACAGAGCCTATAAAGGACAGAAGGTTGGCAAGAAAGAGGGGATTATTTTCCTAGGTTTAGCCTTGGGAACTCACTTCTTGTTTAACTCTCCTTTTGTAGAATTGGAGACAGAGTTGCCTTTAGCGATTCCAGTGGTTACGGCTATTACTCTCTATGGTTTTTATCAGGCTTATCGTTTTGTTGAGAAGCACAATGAGTTGATGAACTAGAATATTTTTTAAAAGAATGATGCAAGGGTACAAATATGGTGCCCTTCTTTTATTTTTGATTGAAAAATAGTGCAAAAAGCGCTACAATGGTAAATGGAAAAATCTTGTGAAAAGCACAAGCGATACATATATACCGGAGGAAATCATGTCTTTTTCTGATTTAAAGCTGTTTGCCCTTTCTTCTAATCAAGAATTGGCAAAACGTGTGGCGCAGGAGATTGGGATAGAGTTGGGGAAATCAAGTGTTCGCCAATTTTCAGATGGAGAGATTCAGGTCAACATCGAAGAATCAATCCGTGGGAAACACGTCTTTATCCTACAATCAACTAGCTCGCCTGTAAATGACAATCTACTTGAAATTTTGATTATGGTAGATGCTTTGAAGCGTGCGAGTGCAGAATCTATCAATGTTGTCATGCCTTACTATGGGTATGCACGTCAGGATAGAAAGGCGAGAGCGCGTGAGCCAATCACTTCAAAACTTGTCGCAAATATGCTTGAAGTAGCTGGGGTAGATCGTTTATTGACAATCGACTTGCATGCTGCGCAGATTCAAGGATTCTTTGATATTCCTGTGGATCATTTGATGGGTGCTCCTCTGATTGCGGATTATTTTGAGCGTCGTGGCATGGTTGGTTCTGACTATGTGGTTGTCAGCCCAGACCATGGAGGGGTGACTCGTGCTCGTAAGTTGGCAGAATTTTTGAAAACATCTATCGCTATTATTGATAAACGTCGTAGCGTTGATAAGATGAATACTAGTGAAGTCATGAACATCATTGGTAAGGTCGAAGGCAAGACTTGTATCTTGATTGATGATATGATTGATACGGCAGGAACCATTTGTCATGCGGCAGATGCCCTTGCAGAGGCTGGTGCTGTTGAAGTCTATGCAAGCTGTACGCACCCAGTTCTTTCTGGTCCTGCTATGGACAATATCCAAAAATCAGCTATTAAGAAATTGGTTGTTTTGGATACCATCTATCTGCCAGAAGAGCGTTTGATTGATAAGATTGAGCAGATTTCGATTGCTCATCTACTAGGAGATGCTATTGTACGTATCCATGAAAAACGCCCACTTTCTCCACTTTTCGGTATTGAGAAAAAAATTTAATGACCAAGCCTGAGATAATTCTCAGGTTTTTTCGTCTCTTTTGCGAATAAATAGATAGAAGCAGTGAATCTAGTAAACCTAGATTTAAAACTGTGGTATAATAAAAGGAGGAAAAGGATGATTCTAAGACATCCGGGCATTAGCCCAACCAATGACTTGGTTGCTAAGAAGATTTTTAGTAATCCAGAGATCACTTGTCAATTTATTCGCGATATGCTGGACTTGCCAGCAAAAAATGTGACGATTTTGGAGGGAAGTAATATTCATGTCTTGCCCTCCCTGCCTTACTCAGCGCAGGATTTTTATACCAGTATAGACGTCTTGGCGGAGTTGGATAATGGAACCCAAGTAATCATTGAAATTCAGGTACATCATCAGAATTTTTTCATCAATCGCCTGTGGGCTTACCTTTGCAGTCAGGTCAATCAAAACCTAGAAAAAATTCGTCAACGTGAAGGTGATACACACCAGAGCTATAAACACATCGCACCTGTTTACGCAATCGCAATTGTAGATAGCAACTACTTCTCGGACGATTTAGCTTTTCACAGCTTTAGTATGCGAGAAGATACGACAGGTGAGGTTTTAACTATCACCAATAACGGACAAGAAAACCATCTGGTCAAGATGGCGTTCTTGGAATTAAAAAAATACAGAGAAACCAGCAAAGACGAGGTTCGCAAACCGTGGTTGGAGTTTTTTGGGAATAAACCCTTTACCCAACAACCCGAGCGAGCCATCAGCCAAGCAGACCAACTGCTGGACTACAAGAGCTGGTCCGAGGAGGACAGGAAAATGTTTAGTCAACTACGTATGCGTGAAGAACAAGCATTATTGGCTCATGATTATGCCTTGGAACAAGCTGAAGAAAAAGGCTTAGAGCGTGGTCGTGCAGAAGGTATTGAACAAGGTTTAGAGCGTGGGAAAATATTTACCTTTCTAGATTTAGTACGCCAACATGTTTTAACTTCCGAATTCGCGAGTGAACAATTGGGTATGTCAGTAGCGGAGTTTGAAGCACTTTTGTAATACCATCACAGTAATAGCGTTCGCAAGCCATGGATGGAGTTTTTCGGTAACAAGCCCTTTACCCAACAACCTGAGCGAGCTATCAGTCAGGCGGACCAACTGCTAGACTATAAGAGCTGGTCCGAGGAGGACAGGAAAATGTTTAGTGAACAACGCAGACGCGAAGAACAAGCCTTGTTAGCACAGGACTATGCCTTGGAAACTGCTAGGGCTGAAGGTCTTGAACAAGGACGAGCAGAAGGCGTTGAACAGGGACTGGAGCGTGGGAAAATATTTACCTTTCTTGATTTAGTACGCCAACATGTTTTAACTTCCGAATTTGCGAGTGAGCAGTTGGGCATGTCAGTAGCTGAATTTGAGTCCTTGCTATGAGGTCATATTTTAAATAGTAGAAAGTTAATGAAATGGCGAGTTATTTCTAAAATACTTGTCATTTTTGCTTGACATTTGGAAGGGGTTATAGGATAATATCATGGAAGTGAGTTCTATCCAACTATCGATATGGATTAGATATGTGAGGTTTGACTCAGGGTTTAAGAAATTTGTGAGATTTTCACTTGGGAGATACTGTATTTGAAGAGTATTTCATCTCACAAAGGTGTTTTTTCACCTTTTTTGAAAAAAATAGGTAAAAAGTTGATGAAAACCCTTGACAAATCCTGCAAATATTTATATACTGTATGGTAGTAAGATAGTCTTACGAAAAAATATTTTAAAGAAAACAAAGGAGATAAAACGATGAAAAAAGTTTTATTGACAAGCGCAGTAGTTCTTGCTACATTTGGTGCTACACAAGCTGTTTCAGCAGATATTGTAGATTTTAATAGCATTTTAAGTGGAATCACTGATACTAATGCTAAAGCTAAAGTTAAAGCAAAAGCTGAAGAACTTAGAGATTTCCAATACAATCTATTGAATAAACAACAATTTGGTGGAAAAACTTTAAGAGAACTTTATATTAATTATGTTGCTAAAGAAGCAGCATATAAAGCACTTCCTGAAACAGTTAAAGCGGCATATGCTAATCTTGAGGCTCTTAGACAAGAACAAATCAAGATTAAAGATATGCAAGGTGATGCTAATGCATTAGCTAGCAAGGTAGCTGAGCTTAATGTAGCGATTACTAATGCTACAAATAAGGTTGGTATTATCGCAGACGAGATTAAAGACATCAAAGCATCATTAGGTGTTGCTAATGATAAAGTCGCTGAATTGCGTGCTAAGAAATTAGATTTAGAACTTCAATATTCTTCAGCAGTTAAAGCAGCTGAAAGTGCAGGAGCAAAAGTTGATGCAGAAATCAACAATGAATTACAAAAAGTAAATAATGACTATGCAGCTGCTGTTAAGAAAGCTAATGAGCTTAATGAGCAACTTTCAGAAAAAGTAGCAGAAGAAAAAGAAAATGCTTTCAATATTGGTCGTTATAATGCCGCTAAAGCAGCAGTTGTTGCTTATATGGCAGGAGATCAATCTAAGATTCTTGAAGCTTCATTTGACTTAGGTAAGAAAGTTAAAGCAGCTGAAGATGCGGTTAGAGCAGCTGAAGCATCTATTGCGACTGCTCGCGCTGAACGTGATGCGGCTAAGAATGCACTTGAAACTGCTGAAACTATGGTTTCAGAAAAATTTGCTGATAAAGGCTTGACTTACAACCGTTCTGTATTTGAAGCTGCTGATACAAACGTAAACAATACTAAAGTTGGTTGGTACAAAAACCATGCAGGTATGTGGGCATACTACTCAACTGCTGGTGATAAAGCTACTGGTTGGAAACAAGTAGATGGTACTTGGTACTACTTTAACGCAGCAGGCGAAATGCAAAAATTCTGGGTTAAAGATGGCAACACTTGGTACTACCTAAACGGTTCAGGTGAACTCGTTACAGGTTGGTTGCAAGACGGTGGTAAATGGTACTTCCTAGATGCTTCAGGTGCTATGAAAGCTAGCCAATGGCTTCAAAACAACGGTAGCTGGTACTACCTTGACGCTACAGGTGCCATGAAAGCTAACGGCTGGTTCCAAGTAGGAGACAAATGGTACTACGCAACTGCTTCAGGTGCTATCGCAGTTAACACTACTGTAGGTGGTTACACTGTAAACGGAAACGGTGAATGGGTTAAATAATCCAGTAAAATAATAAAAAGCAGGAGTATTCTTCTGCTTTTTATTATCCCTTAAAACTTGAAAAAGATGGTGTTAAAAAGCTAGCTTTTGTAAAAGTTGCTGATAAGGTTTACTATTTTGTTGAAAATGGTGAAAAGAAAACTGGGTTTATCAAAATTGATGATAAAACTTACTATCTAAAAGAAGGTATTCGTCTAACAGGGGATATTACAGTAGATGGGAAACATTATTTCTTAGATGAGGAAGGTGTCCTTAAAACAGGTATTGTTTTAATTGATGGTAAAAAATTCTTCATTGATGATGAGGGAAATCGTCATGTTGGATGGAAGAAAATTGGACTGGATTGGTATTATTTCTCTAAAGAAGATGGAATGAAGACTGGTTGGGTCAAAGATGGGTCATGGTATTACTTGGATGAAACTGGTGTGATGAAAACTGGTTGGAAACAAGTTGATGGTAATTGGTACTATCTTAATGGCTCAGGTGCTATGAAAGCTAGCCAATGGTTTGAAGTTGGTGGTAAATGGTACTATGTTGACGGTTCAGGTGCTATGCAGACTGGTTGGAAGCTTTTAGATGGTAACTGGTATTACCTCAATGATTCAGGTGCTATGCAAACAGGTTGGCTCAAGCAAGGTGGTACTTGGTATTATCTTGCTGGCTCAGGTGCTATGAAGACAGGTTGGTACCAAGTTAGCGGTAAATGGTATTACTCATATTCATCAGGTGCATTGGCTGTGAACACAACTATCGATGGTTACACAGTAAATGCCAATGGTGAGTGGGTGTAATGGATATAATAAAGAAATAAGGGGAAATTCCTCTTATTTTTTATCAATAAGGAGGTTATTTTTGGTAAATTCCCAAACTAAGTTCCACCGCTAGTAGAAGTGGAAGTTAATCTGATAAAAATTGTAAAAACCAGTGGAAATCCATGTCAGGGTAAGTTCCACTGGTTTTACTAATGCTTGATTTTATTGCTTTTGTAGCCAAAATGAATCGAAAAAAAGAGCGCACAAAATCCTCTTATCTGAAAGCGTTTCAGATTAAGTTCCGCTATGGTGGAAGTTAGTGTGAGACGTTTGAATAGGGTTTTAGGTTAGTTTTTAGAACTTATGTTGGAGTAATTTAGAAGACTGACAGACGTCTTCTGCAGGTATTTTAGAAATACCGAGAAGCTTAGGAATTTCTTCTCCATAAGTAAAGGCAAAGAGTTCATAAGCTGACTTTCCATTCAAAGCAGCACGTTTGACGCTGTTGACATGAGAGCAGACGAGATTGATGTCCTCTTGAGTTAAATTGTCAAAAGAAGTTCCTTTAGGTAGAATGTCGCGAATCAGCGTGTGATTTTTCTCAATTCTCCCTTTCTGGTCAGAGCGATTAGGGTCACAAAAGAAGAGTTTACTCTCTCCTCGCACATCCATTTCGATGTCATCAACCCTGGCAAACTCTCCACCATTATCGGTAAGAATGACAGGGAAGAGTTGGAAGAAATCTTTGTCCGCTTGGTGAAGAGTGTTCTTGATGTCATAGAGATGTTTGGTAACCTCAAGGGCAGTTTTATTATCCAGAAGTCTAGCGAAGATAAAGTTACAGAAAGATAGATTGAAGGTGAGTAGGACTTTACCTCCCATTCTCCCCATAACTGTGTCCATTTCCAGCCAAGAGTCTAGTTGATTCAGTGCTAAATAGTTTTGGAAATCCTCATAGGAACGGCCTTTTTTAGCTTCTTTAGGGATGGAAGGTAGCTTACTTTTTCGTCTTTCTTTGAATTTAACGGCTCTGGCAAGATCAATCGGAGCGATAGATAGGTACCCTTTTCGGATGTGTCGATAGACAGTTGAGGAGCTGACATCAAGGTTATGAGTTTTGAGAATATGATAGATGTGTTGTCCTTTTTTAACCCCATCAGAAATGACTTTGTCCATGTCCCAGAAGGTCTTGGAATTGAGGGGAGTTCCTTCACGAGCTTCGCCAAGAGTTTGTTCGTATTGTTTTTGAGCTTGCTTAGCGAGGTAGAAGATCTTCTTATAGCCACAATTCTGTCTTCTTTTAGGGCAGCCGTTACAGACAAAGGGAGCTTTGTCGAGTAGAGGGCAAGGAAGGTTATGGCATGTAGACTCTCGGACTTGTCTGTTTCGTTTGACTTCTTTAGAAACAGTAGTCGGGTCTTTTAGAATGGATTGTCCAATAGCTTTGAAGGTTTCACTGCGCTCTAAACCTAATTGGATATCATTACGGTCTGAAAGGGTAAGGTGTTTATGTTTTGTCATAGTAGACCTCGTTTCTAACTCAAACGTCTCACACTTAATTCCACCATAAAAATCCGTTTTAGACTAATTTCCACTTTGGTCAGGCAAGTGGAAGTTACTTTGAGAAGTTACAGGAGGTTATTTTTTGTAAAAAAATTGAAAAAGTGTTGACAAAGGTGTTGACAAAATATCAAAAGATTACTATACTAGTGATGGGGATTATATTTAATCTCATATTTTTTGAATAGGATTAAATAAATGAATATAATTGAGCCATTAAAAGAATTTTTTGGGTATGATGTTCCATTGGGAGTCTGTATCATAGTAGCGTTAGGTGCTTATTATTTTGTTTTTAAATTACAAGAAGAAAGACGGAAAGATTATGAGACGACCTTTAACAGTCAAGCCAAGGTGATTGAAGAGCTCAATAAAATAATTGTTAATAGAGATAAGAGAATTAACGATTTAGAAAAAATGTTTCATAATAAAAGGAGGTAGAATAATATGAGTACAATTTTATTTTTAATTATTGTTGTATTACTTGGTTTCTTTTTCTATCTACAAGATACAAAAAAACATAAGAAAATGTTTGTATATAATCTTCTATACACACTTTTCCAAGAAAAATATATAATAAAAGACATGATTTGTGAATACGAAGACAAATATCCAGCTTTAGCTAAAGTTGTATTGTCTTTTGTAGAGACACAGTCAGATGTTTCAACGATAGTGAAAAATTCGAAAAAAGTTGAGGGTTCTCTGAAGCAACAGTTAGATAAAGAAATAGATGAAATAATTGAATCCCAAAATAATCTTGAATTATTGCGAGTAATTCATTGGTATTTCTTAGCTTGTATGACAATCTCAACTCTTCAAACTCACGATAATATAGACATAATTAAGAAAGATTCTATCGATTTCGAAGAAGGGGCAATATCTAAATCCGACTTAAAAGGTAATTATTGTTTTGCTTAATTACATAGAGGCTGGTCAAAAATTCACTTCTAAATATCAAAAAATAAAGATTGATATAGTAGATTCATCAAATAAAAATAAGGGGAAATTCCTCTTATTTTTTATCATTTTGGAGTGTGATTTCTTGAATTTTTAGGAAAAAAATGGTAAAATAGCACCAAAAAAGTACCAAAGGTGGTCGATATTTTATGGATAAGAAAAAATTTCTAACTGCTAGCTTGGCTAGTGTTGCTGTTTTAGGATCAGCATTTGTTGTATCTCAACCGTCGGTTGTAAAAGCGGAAGGTCAATTTGTAGCTAGTAGTCAACCAGCTGAAAATAAAGAATCAGCACAAAAAGAATTTTTAGCTAATTTTGATAAAGCTGTAGAAGCTACAGTTAAAGAATTAAAAGAATATTTAGACAATGCAAAAGAAGATCCAGAATTACAAAAACAAATTTAAGGGTTTATTGATGAATTTGAAAAACGAACTAAAGACCAGAAGGCTGACTATGAAAAACGCTTCAAAGCAGGTTTAACTGTAGAAGAAGTTGAAAAAGAAGTAGAAGGAATTGCTAAAGAAGAGGAAATTGCAGAGGAAAAAGAAGCTAAGGAAGAGGAAGACGCACAAGCAGCATTTTTAGCTAATTTTGACAAGGCATTAAAGGATACGATTGCAAAATTAGAAGAAGATGCAAAAAATAATCCTGAAATAGAAGAACAAATTCAAGATACGATTGCAAAATTAAAAGCAGAAGCAGATAAAACAAAAGCTAAAATCGTAGAAGGTTTCAAACAAGGCTTAACTGCAGAAGACGCTGAAAAAGCAATCGATGATGCAAATAAAAAGTCAGCAGAAAAAGAGAAAGCAGCTCAGGAAGAATTTTTAGCAAACTATGATGCAGCATTGAAAGCAGCAATCGCAGAATTAGAAAAAGCTGAAACTAATAGTCCAGAAGAAGCAAAAGCAAAAGCTGATACAATTGCAGCATTAAAAGCAGCATCAGATGAAACAAGAAAACAAATTGTAGAAGGCTTCAAAAAAGGCTTAACTGCAAAACAAGCTGAAGGTTTAATTGATGAAGCTAATAAAAAAGCTGCAGAAGAAGATAAAGAGGCTGCAGTAAAAGAGAAAGAAGCTCAGGAAGAATTTTTAGCGAACTATGACGCAGCATTGAAAGCAGCAATCGCAGAATTAGAAAAAGCTGAAACTAATAGTCCAGAAGAAGCAAAAGCAAAAGCTGATACAATTGCAGCATTAAAAGCAGCATCAGATGAAACAAGAAAACAAATTGTAGAAGGCTTCAAAAAAGGCTTAACTGCAAAACAAGCTGAAAAATTTATCGATGAATTAAATAAGAAAGCAGCAGAAGAAGATAAAGCTAAAGAAAAACCGGCAGAGAAACCAGCTGAAGAGCCATCTCAACCAGCGCCGGCTCCAGCTCCAAAACCAGAGCAACCAGCAAACCTTCTGTTCCTGCAAGACCAGCTAATCCTACATATGTTCCATCATACAGCTCATATTCTGTAGTAGAACCAGCTAAACCAGCTTCTCCAAAAACAGGCTGGAAACAAGAAAACGGTATGTGGTATTTCTACAATACTGATGGTTCAATGGCAACAGGTTGGGTTAAAGATAATGGTACATGGTACTATCTAAATGCAAACGGTACGATGGCAACAGGTTGGGTTAAAGATAATGGTACATGGTACTATCTAAATGCAAACGGTGCGATGGCAACAGGTTGGGTTAAAGATAATGGTACATGGTACTATCTAAATGCAAACGGTGCAATGGCAACAGGTTGGGTTAAAGATAATGGTACTATGTTGACGGTTCAGGTACCCTTGCAGTAAATACTACTGTAAATGGTTACACTGTAAACGGAAACGGTGAATGGGTTTAATTTTAGATAGTTGAATCATGACAGGAGAGAAATCTCCTGTTTTTTTGTGGTATATAATCGAGTGAGGGCTTTGTTGGATAGTATATTGGATTGAACTTAGAATAGTACGCTACGGATTCTAAAACATTTCTAGAAATTAATTTGACTTTCCTAATCACTTTATTCATATCTTATTTCAATCTACTATAGAAAATAAAAAGTAAATAGGACCATATTTCATTCCCATTTACTTTTATGTTATTAGTGATTGTATAATCTTATAACAGTGCCTCAAACTTAGCGACGGTCATGCCCAACTGCTGGCTGGCAACCTCGGAAGTCAGGAGACCTTGGCGAACTAGATTTACTAAACCTACTTTTAATCCCTGTTCAAGCCCCTCCGCACGCCCACGCTCTAAGCCTTTTTCCTCCGCTTGTTCCAAGGCATAGTCGTGTGCTAATAATGCCTGTTCTTCACGCATACGTAGTTGACTAAACATCTTCCTGTCCTCCTCGGCCCAGCTCTTGTAGTCCAGCAGTTGGTCTGCTTGGCTGATAGCTCGCTCAGGTTCTTGGGTAAAGGGTTTATTCCCGAAAAACTCCAACCACGGCTTGCGAACCTCGTCTTTGCTGGTTTCTCTATATTTTTTTAATTCCAAGAATGCCATCTTAACCAGATGGTTTTCCTGTCCATTGTTTGTAATTGTTAAAACCTCACCTGTCGTATCCTCGCGCATGCTGAAACTGTGAAAAGCTAAGTCATCTGAAAAGTAATTACTATCGACAATTGCGATAGCGTATACTGGTGCGATGTGTTTGTAACTCTGGTGTGTATCACCTTCTCGTTGGCGAATTTTTTCAAGATTTTGATTAACCTGACTGCACAGATAAGCCCACAAACGATTAATGAAAAAATTCTGATGATGAACTTGGATTTCGATAATAACCTGCGTTCCATTATCCAACTCCGCCAAGACATCAATACTGGTATAGAAGTCTTGGGCCGAGTAAGGCAGGGAAGGTAAGACGTGAATGTTACTTCCCTCTAAAATGGTCACATTTTTGGCTGGTAAATCCAGCATATCGCGAATAAATTGACAAGTGATTTCTGGATTGCTAAAAATCTTCTTAGCAACCAAGTCATTGGTTGGGCTAATGCCCGGATGTCTGAGAATCATCTATTTCCTCCTTTTATTATACCATAGTTTTAAATCTAGGCTCACTAGATTCACTGCTTCTATCTATTTATTCGTAAAAAGTATGAAAAATATTGGGTATGGCTCTTTCCAATGGTATTTTTTGGTGCTTTCCTTTATAATGGGTGTATGGATAAGAAAAAATTATTATTGATTGATGGGTCTTCTGTTGCTTTTCGGGCGTTTTTTGCGCTCTATCAGCAGTTGGACCGTTTTAAGAATGCGGCTGGTTTGCATACCAATGCGATTTATGGCTTTCAGTTGATGTTGAGTCATTTATTGGAGCGGGTTGAGCCAAGTCATATTTTGGTGGCTTTTGATGCGGGAAAGACGACCTTCCGTACAGAGATGTATGCGGACTATAAGGGTGGCCGGGCTAAGACTCCTGATGAGTTTCGTGAGCAATTTCCTTTCATTCGTGAGTTGCTGGATCATATGGGGATTCGTCACTATGAGTTGGCTCAATATGAGGCAGATGACATCATTGGGACGCTGGATAAGCTAGCAGAGCAGGATGGTTTTGATATTACCATTGTCAGTGGGGACAAGGATTTGATTCAGCTGACGGATGAGCATACGGTGGTTGAGATTTCCAAGAAAGGTGTGGCTGAGTTTGAGGCCTTTACGCCAGAATATCTTATGGAAAAGATGGGCATTACACCGACGCAGTTTATCGATCTCAAGGCGCTCATGGGTGATAAGTCGGATAATATCCCTGGGGTGACCAAAATCGGTGAAAAAACGGGTATCAAGCTCTTACTGGAGCATGGTTCGCTTGAGGGAATTTATGAAAATATTGATGGAATGAAGACTTCTAAGATGAAGGAAAATCTTATCAATGATAAGGAACAGGCTTTTTTGTCTAAAACACTGGCGACCATTGATACCAAGGCACCGATTGAGATTGGTTTGAATGATTTGGTCTATAGTGGTCCAGATGTGGAAAATCTTGGGAAATTCTACGATGAGATGGGCTTCAAACAGCTCAAACAGGCTTTAAATGTGTCGTCAGCTGATGTCGCTGAGAGTTTGGACTTTACTATCGTTGACCAAATTAGCCAAGATATGCTGAGTGAAGAGTCTATCTTCCACTTTGAACTCTTTGGTGAGAATTACCATACGGACGATTTGGTTGGATTTGCCTGGTCTTGTGGTGAAAAGCTATATGCTACAGACAAGCTTGAGCTGTTGCAAGAGCCGATTTTCAAGGATTTCTTAGAAAAAACACCTCTGAGAGTTTATGACTTTAAGAAGGCTAAAGTTCTCTTGCATCGTTTGGGTGTGGATTTGCAGGAACCTGCTTTTGATAGCCGATTGGCTAAATACCTCCTTTCGACTGTGGAGGACAATGAAATTGCGACTATTGCTAGTCTTTATGGTCAGACTTATTTGGTTGATGATGAGACTTTCTATGGTAAGGGTGTTAAAAAGGCCATTCCTGAACGCGAGAAATTCTTGGAGCATTTGGCTCGTAAGCTTGCTGTTTTGGTTGAAACAGAGCCTATTTTGCTGGAAAAACTCAGCGAAAATGGGCAATTAGAGCTTCTTTATGAGATGGAGCAACCTCTGGCTTTTGTCCTTGCTAAGATGGAAATTGCTGGGATTACGGTCAAGAAAGAGACCTTGCTTGAGATGCAGGCTGAAAATGAGCTTGTCATTGAAAAATTGACTCAGGAGATTTACGAACTGGCTGGTGAGGAGTTTAATATCAACTCGCCTAAGCAGTTGGGAGTGCTTCTCTTTGAAAAATTGGGTCTTCCTCTGGAATACACTAAGAAAACCAAGACAGGTTATTCGACAGCCGTGGATGTCTTGGAACGCTTGGCTCCTATTGCTCCGATTGTTAAGAAAATTCTCGATTACCGTCAGATTACCAAGATTCAATCCACTTATGTAATTGGCTTGCAGGACTGGATTTTAGCTGATGGCAAGATTCATACGCGCTATGTTCAGGATTTGACCCAGACTGGGCGTCTGTCTAGTGTGGATCCAAACTTGCAAAACATTCCTGTGCGTTTGGAGCAGGGCCGTCTCATTCGTAAGGCTTTTGTGCCTGAGTGGGAGGATAGTGTGCTGCTTAGTTCGGACTACTCACAGATTGAATTGCGCGTTTTGGCGCATATTTCTAAGGATGAGCACTTGATTAGGGCCTTCCAAGAGGGTGCTGACATTCATACTTCGACAGCCATGCGGGTCTTTGGCATTGAACGTCCTGAGGATGTGACTGCAAACGACCGTCGAAATGCCAAGGCGGTCAACTTTGGAGTGGTTTACGGGATTTCAGACTTTGGTTTGTCTAATAATCTGGGCATCAGCCGTAAGGAGGCTAAAGCCTACATTGATACCTACTTTGAACGCTTCCCGGGTATTAAAAACTACATGGATGAAGTGGTGCGTGAGGCGCGTGATAAGGGCTATGTGGAGACACTCTTCAAGCGTCGTCGTGAGTTGCCAGATATCAATTCGCGCAACTTCAATATTCGTGGTTTTGCAGAGCGGACAGCTATCAACTCACCTATCCAGGGTTCGGCAGCAGATATTCTCAAGATTGCCATGATTCAGCTGGATAAAGCCTTGGTTGCAGGTGGTTATCAGACTAAGATGCTTCTGCAAGTGCACGATGAAATCGTCCTTGAAGTTCCTAAATCTGAATTGACAGAGATGAAAAAATTGGTCAAACAAACCATGGAAGAAGCCATTCAACTCAGTGTTCCCCTCATCGCAGATGAGAATGAAGGGGCAACCTGGTACGAGGCTAAATAAAAAGGGGGCTAGTCCTCCTTTTTTGTAGTAGAATTCTGCAAGCCTTTTCAAATTGTGCTATACTGATGAAAAAGGAGGATTTCTATGAGTCAAGAATTTATCAATCCAAGTGATGGCGTGCTTCGTCAGTATCTCGCAACGAGTAAAACCCTTGCTGTAGTGGGGTTATCAGATCGTGAGGAAACAACCAGCAATCGAGTGACCAAGGAAATGCAGGCTCGGGGTTATAAAATCATCCCAGTCAATCCCAAGGCGGCAGGTGGCGAAATCTTGGGTGAAAAGGCTTATGCTAGCCTAGCAGAGATTCCTTTTCCTGTAGATATTGTCAATGTTTACCGGCGCAGTGAGTTTTTGCCAGATGTAGCGCGTGATTTTCTCAAAGCTGATGCCAAGATTTTTTGGGCGCAGCTAGGACTTGAAAGTCTAGAAGCGGAAGAAATCTTGCGTGCTGGTGGATGTGATGACATCGTAATGAATCGTTGCATCAAGAGAGAACATACACGCTTGATTGAGGAAGCATAAGAAAAAGGTAGCTGGTGGGCTACCTTTTGTGTTATACTCAATGAAAATCAAAGAGGAAACTAGCCGCAGGTTACTCAAAACACAGTTTTGAGGTTGCAGATAGAACTGAAGAAGTCAGCTCAAAACACAGTTTTGAGGTTGTAGATAAGACTGACGAAGTCAGTCACATATATACGGCAAGGCGACGTTGACGTGGTTTGAAGAGATTTTCGAAGAGTATTAGAAAATGCCGATAAGGGTCTGCATACCAAGACTAGTGAGGATGATGGCAATCCAGCAGATGGCTCCGAGAACAATGGATTTTCCGCTGGATTTGACCATAGCTACCAGATTGGTTTTGAGCCCGATAGCACTCATGGCCATGACAATAAGGAATTTAGAGAGTTCTTTGAGAGGGGTAAAGAAACTACTGGATACACCTAGAGAGGTGAGTAGTGTAGTGAGGAGAGAGGCAAGGATAAAGTAAAGGATAAAAAGTGGGAAGACTTTTTTCAGTTGTAGGCTTTGCTTGTTTTCTTGTTGGCGACTTTGCCAGTAGGATAGAAAGAGCGTGATAGGGATAATGGCCAAAGTACGTGTGAGTTTAACAATGGTTGCAGACTCGAGGGTATTGCTTTGGTAAAGACTGTCCCAAGCGCTGGCGGCAGCCGTTACAGAGGAAGTGTCGTTGACCGCAGTCCCTGCAAAGAGGGCGAAGCCTTCATTGGATAGATGAAGCCAGGTGCCGAGGGTTGGAAAGATGAGCGCAGCCAAGACATTGAAGAAAAAGATAACGGAAATGGATTGGGCTACTTCCTTTTCCTTAGCATCAATAACGGGCGCTGTCGCAGCAATGGCAGAACCACCACAGATTGAAGAACCTACTCCAACCAAGGTAGCCAGTTTTGTATCCAGTGCAAAGAAGCGCTGGAAGAGGAAGGCAACAATCAAGGCTATTGAAATGGTGGACAGGATGACAGGGAGTGAAGATTGTCCGACTGCGAAGACTTGCGAGATATTGAGACCAAAACCAAGCAAGATAACGGCATACTGGAGCAATTTTTTAGAACTAAAGGTCAATCCCGCATCCAGTTGTTTGTAGGGCGAGAGAAAGGGATGTAGGAGCATGCCTATGAAAATGGCAAAAACGGGCGCGCCAATCACAGGGAAGAATCCGCCCAAGTACCAAGATACGATTGAAATGAGAAGGCAGGCCAAGATGCCTGCTCCATTTTTTGATAGAAATGACATAAAAACCTCCAAATAGAATCTGTTATCATTATAGACCTAAAAATAGGAAAAGTAAAATAGAAAGTGGAGCTAACAATTATTTGACAAGTAGCGCTAATCATGTGATAATAATCTTACAAGAACTGTAACGAAGTCTTGGCAAAAACAAAAATACCAGAGCTCCACCTCTGGTATTTCTTTTTGTCCAGTTACATTAAAACTAAACTCAGGTTATATTTTTGTCGCGCTTATTTAATCCAAACTAAGTCCGTTAGTGGAGTTGCAATAAATTCATTTTAAATACTTCAATTTGTTATGCTAGCGTTATTCTATAATGTATTTTTGCGGTCGGGGGTCTTTTGTAGTATAATAGAGATACGTTTTTACAGTAGGAGGTATCTATGGACTTAACTAAGCGCTTTAATAAACAGTTAGATAAGATTCAAGTTTCGTTGATTCGTCAGTTTGATCAGGCTATTTCGGAGATTCCTGGGGTCTTGCGTTTGACCTTGGGGGAACCTGATTTTACAACGCCAGACCATGTCAAGGAGGCGGCCAAGCGAGCGATTGATCAGAACCAATCCTACTATACAGGGATGAGTGGTCTGCTGACTCTACGTCAGGCGGCCAGTGATTTTGTTAAGGAAAAGTACCAACTGGACTATGCTCCTGAAAATGAAATCTTAGTTACAATTGGGGCGACAGAGGCTTTATCTGCGACTTTGACAGCTATTTTGGAAGAGGGAGACAAGGTGCTCTTGCCAGCTCCTGCCTATCCAGGCTATGAACCGATTGTCAATCTAGTTGGGGCAGAGGTTGTCGAGATTGACACAACTGAAAATGGTTTTGTCTTGACTCCTGAGATGTTGGAAAAGGCTATTTTGGAGCAGGGTGACAAGCTCAAAGCGGTTATTCTCAACTATCCAGCCAATCCTACAGGAATTACCTATAGTCGGGAGCAGTTGGAAGCCTTGGCAGGCGTTTTACGCAAGTACGAAATTTTCGTTGTCTGTGATGAGGTTTACTCAGAATTGACCTACACAGGCGAAGCCCATGTGTCTCTGGGAACCATGTTGAGAGATCAGGCTATTATTATTAATGGCTTGTCTAAATCACATGCTATGACAGGTTGGCGTTTGGGTCTGATTTTCGCTTCTGCGGCCTTTACAGCTCAGTTGATCAAGAGTCACCAGTACTTGGTGACTGCTGCAAATACCATGGCTCAACATGCTGCAGTAGAAGCCTTGACGGCTGGTAAAAACGATGCGGAGCCTATGAAGAAGGAATACATCCAGCGTCGTGATTATATTATTGAGAAAATGACTGCTCTTGGATTTGAGATTATCAAACCAGACGGAGCCTTCTATATCTTTGCTAAGATTCCAGCGGGCTACAATCAAGATTCCTTTGCCTTTTTGAAGGATTTTGCTCAGAAGAAGGCCGTTGCCTTTATCCCTGGAGCTGCCTTTGGGCGTTACGGAGAAGGCTATGTGCGTCTGTCTTATGCAGCCAGCATGGATACGATCAAAGAAGCCATGAAACGACTGGAGGAGTACATAAGAGAAGCATGATTCAGTCTATCACGAGTCAGGGCTTGGTGCTCTACAATCGTAACTTTCGTGAGGATGACAAGCTGGTCAAAATTTTTACCGAGCAGGCGGGCAAGCGCATGTTTTTCGTCAAACACGCTGGCCAGTCCAAACTAGCTCCGGTTATTCAGCCCTTGGTGTTGGCACGATTTCTCTTGCGAATCAATGATGATGGCCTCAGCTACATCGAGGACTATCATGAGGTCATGACTTTTCCCAAGATTAATAGTGACCTCTTTGTCATGGCTTATGCGATCTATGTGGCAGCTCTTGCAGATGCTAGTTTGCAGGACAATCAGCAGGATGCTTTCTTGTTTGCTTTTTTGCAAAAGACTTTGGAATTGATGGAAGCTGGCTTGGATTATCAAGTTTTGACTAATATTTTTGAAATTCAAATCTTGACCCGATTTGGTATTAGCCTCAATTTTAATGAGTGTGTCTTTTGCCATCGGGTAGGTCAGGCTTTTGACTTTTCTTTCAAATATGGAGCCTGCCTCTGTCCAGAGCATTATCATGAGGATGAGAGACGTTGCCATCTCAATCCCAATATCCCTTATCTGCTCAATCAATTTCAAGCCATTGATTTTGAGACCTTGGAGACCATTTCGCTCAAGCCTGAAATCAAGCAAGAGTTACGCCAATTTATGGATCAACTCTACGAAGAGTACGTTGGGATTCACCTAAAATCAAAGAAATTTATTGATTCCCTAGCAGACTGGGGTCAATTACTAAAAGAGGAAAACAAATGAAAAAAATCGCAGTAGATGCTATGGGGGGCGATTATGCACCTCAGGCCATCGTTGAGGGTGTCAATCAAGCCCTGGCTGACTTTTCAGATATTGAGGTTCAACTCTACGGAGATGAAAGCAAAATCAAGCAATATCTGACAGCGACAGAGCGCGTCAGCATTATCCATACGGATGAAAAGATTGATTCAGACGATGAACCTACGAGAGCTATTCGGAAGAAGAAAAATGCCAGTATGGTCTTGGCGGCCAAGGCTGTCAAAGAGGGTGAAGCAGACGCTGTCCTCTCGGCTGGGAATACAGGTGCTTTGTTGGCTGCTGGATTCTTCATCGTGGGTCGTATCAAGAATATCGACCGTCCTGGGCTTATGTCAACCTTGCCGACTGTAGATGGGAAGGGGTTTGATATGCTGGACCTCGGTGCCAATGCGGAAAATACAGCCCAGCACCTCCATCAATACGCGGTTCTAGGTTCCTTTTATGCTAAAAATGTCCGCGGTATTGCGCAACCACGTGTTGGCTTGCTTAACAATGGAACAGAAAGTAGTAAGGGTGACCCACTTCGTAAGGAGACTTATGAATTACTAGCAGCTGATGAAAGTTTAAACTTTATCGGAAATGTGGAAGCGCGTGATTTGATGAATGGCGTTGCGGATGTTGTTGTGGCAGATGGTTTCACGGGAAACGCTGTGCTCAAATCCATTGAAGGGACAGCCATGGGAATTATGGGTTTGCTCAAGACAGCTATTACAGGTGGTGGTCTTCGAGCGAAATTAGGCGCCCTCCTTCTCAAGGATAGCCTCAGAGGTTTGAAAAAACAGCTCAACTATTCAGATGTTGGTGGAGCGGTCTTGTTTGGTGTCAAGGCACCGGTTGTCAAGACTCATGGTTCAAGCGATGCCAAGGCTGTTTATAGTACAATCCGCCAGATTCGTACCATGCTAGAAACAGACGTAGTTGCCCAGACTGCGCGTGAATTTTCAGGAGAATAAAAGAGATGACAGAAAAAGAAATTTTTGACCGTATTGTGACTATTATCCAAGAGCGACAGGGAGAAGACTTTGTTGTGACAGAATCCTTGAGTCTGAAAGACGATTTGGATGCTGACTCAGTCGACTTGATGGAGTTTATCTTGACACTGGAAGATGAATTTAATATCGAAATCAGTGACGAGGAAATTGATCAACTCCAAAGTGTAGGAGATGTGGTTAAGATTATTCAAGCAAAATAGCAATAGGAGTTCCAAGGCATTTGCTTTGGAATTTTTTATTTGCTTTAAATGACCGTTTAGGAACAGATTTAGTCTTTCTAGGGACAGTAGAAATCTGAGGAGAAATAAGGGATATAATAGAGTCAGAAAAAATCAATCTCCAAAAAGGAGAAAAAAGAAAGGATTTTTGTCATGAAAAAATATATTACTTATGCAGCTTTATTACTTACTTCAGGAGCTTTGTTATCAACTACTTATGTAGTTAATGCAGAAACTACAACGTCTACCACTAAAGTGACTACATCACAAACAATTTCACAGTATACAAGCGAGAAAGAAGCAATTGATCAACTTGTTAAAGAAGGTAAAATTAAGGTGGAAGATGCAGAACAAGTTAAGTTGGTAGGATTTTCTCCTAGAGAATTAACTCAAGAAGAAAGTAATCAAGAAAAAATAGCATTTAATCAAAATAGAGATCCGAAAGGAACTTGGATGCAAACAGATGGTCGCTGGTGGTTTAAATATACTTCAGGTGGGTATGCTAAACATTGGGAATTGTTAGATAAGAAATGGTATTATTTTGATGATCAAGGTTGGATGAAATCAAATGAGTGGATTAACCCAGATGGTAATTGGTACTATCTTTCAAATGATGGTTCCATACTAACTGATTACAATAGAGTTAATGGGAAACCTTATTTCTTCAGACCTAACGGTGTTTGCGTAGAAAATCAGGGGCAGGCAATCGCTGAGTGTGCAGAAACCTTTGTAGGTAAAATCCCATATGTTTGGGGTGGGGCAGACTTGGATAAGGGTGTAGATTGCTCAGGATTTACGATGGCTATTCATGCTAAGTTCGATATTTATATTGGTAGAACAACTGGAGAACAAGCTGAAGGAGGGAAATTTATATATAGTGGCTCACAACTTCCTGGAGATTTAATATTGTACAATGGCGACCAAGGTTCAAATCAACATGTGGGTATTTATGTTGGTGGTGGAAATGTAGTTCATGCTCCACGTCCAGGTCAATATGTTTCTTATATGAATCAATATGGAATGGATCAAAATACAATTCGTAGATATTGGTAATATTGTCTAATCTTTCACAATATTATTGACTTTGATTATGAAAAGTATTAGAATATAGCTAAATAAAGAGGGGAAACCCTCCTATAGCTATTCAATAAAGGAGGAAATGGCTATGAAAAAATCTAAACTACTCACTCTTGGTCTGCTTGTAGGTGCTGGTCTGCTTTTGTCTATCAACCAAGCACAGGCTGCAGATACTTGGGTTAAAAATGGTGCTGACTGGAATCTTTCACAAGATGGCAGTCTAGCTAAGGATAAATGGGTACAAAATGCTGGCTCATGGTATCACTTCGACAGCACTGGTAAAATGCAGACAGGCTGGCTCAAAGACGGCAATACTTGGTATTCTCTAGCAGATAGTGGTGCTATGCGTACTGGCTGGTACAAGGAAGGCAATACCTGGTATTCACTAGCAGATAGTGGCGCCATGCGTACAGGTTGGTACAAAGAAGGGTCTACATGGTATTACCTCAAAGATAGTGGCGCTATGGCAACAGGATGGGCAACTGCAAATGGTCAATGGTCTTACTTTGAAAAATCAGGTGCTATGGTCGCAGATAGAGCTGTCCCAGCCAGTGATGGGGAAAGTTATGTTATTGGTAAGGATGGTTATATGTTGACCAAACTCCCTAGTCAGGTTGAACAATCTCAAGCGGATGATACAATTATCACAAATATTGTTACTTTGTCTGATGGGTATGATTATCATCTTATTTATAGAAAAAATGGGGTCGTTGTTGAAAAGAATGCCTGGTATATAAAACCTGAGTTTAAGAAGTTTTCTAATAAATATGGGGATGTGGTTTCAAATACAACCTTAGCTCTAGTGGATAATAAAGAAGAAGGACAAGAAATTGATCCTAAAGCTGTTATTCATAATTTCCAAAATCTACCAGGTCGATATTACTTTGGAGCAGATGGTCGTAGAGTATTACCACTTCCAGAGATGACAACTAGATCAGAAATCAAAAAAGTTGGTAATGATCTTTATCTAGAAGACCCAGGTGCACGACTTCGTCTTGGGGCTACCCACTTTACAATCAATAACAATAAACTATACTATTTAGAAAATGAGCAAGGTAAGCTCAAAACAGGTTACTTTGTATTGATTGATGATGGAGCAACCACTACTCACCATCACATTCTAGCCTATGCGGATCAATCTGGTGAAATTCTTAAGATGAAACGCTTGCCATCAGGAGTTTCAGATTATCTGGATAAAGAAATCGATGGTTTATACGGTGAAAAAATTAAGATTGAATCTCCACACTCAAACGAATATTATAAAGTGGTTGTGGTTAAATAAAAATAACATCTTCACAACTAATCGTTAACGCTCTAACCAATATACCATTTTCAGGAGGCTTTAGATTTCTTGTATTTTAAAAGGAAACTAAAGCCTTTTGTAGATGGAGCAGGGGATAGAGTTATCTATAAAATAATGAAAAGGAGTCTGTCATGGAAATGAAAAACACATTTGTAGAATTGGAACAATTTGAAGAGTTAACCCCAGAGGTTTTGGAGGAAGTGAATGGTGGAGGGATTTTTGAAGATACTGTAAAATGGTGCAATAAATTATTTGGTACGGGTAGACACGTTGCTTAAATTCACAGTATTAGTTAGAGATTAGATTTATTTATGCTTATTTTAGAATTCTTATTTTCTGTGATATATCTACTGTTGGTAGTCGTTTCAACCATAGTTCCTACTATTTATTTGGGCGCTCAAATTTCCCCAGAATTTTATAAAAAACGTTATTGGATACTTATATTTTTAATTAGTTTATCTGCTCGTCAAACATTTGGAGAATTATTTCATATAGGAGTTCTTATCTACTTTTACTGTATTTTTTTATTAGTATTGCACAAGGGAAAAGGGGAATCTCTTTTTCTTTCTCTGTATCTTTTTCTCTTCTTTCAAAGTATTCGTTATTTATTTTTGACAATTTGGATTCGTGTATTATCTGGTGAGCATTGTTGTTTCGTAGATTCGTTTTCTACTTTATATATATCTATATTTGATTTATTATCAATCTTTCTATGTTGTAAAATTATGAAGCGTTGGTCTTTGGATTTGGATTTATTTTTTTCAGATGCTTTCAAAACCGACTATCATAAGAGTTTTTTCATTATCCTACCTCTGACTGTATTTAGAATATTCTCTTCGTTTATGACCAATATAAATAGTTCTTTTTACGTTCGTTTTGACACAACCATTTCTCTCCTGATTTTCATTCTCTTTTTCTCCTGGCTCTTTTATATCAGACACTTAGAGCAGGTTTATCGTGATGAGCAGACCATTCAGAGACAGGAAGAAGAAAATCGTTCCTTGCAAGGGATGGTGGATAAGTTGGGTCATCTCTATGATGAGGTTCGAGGTTTCCGTCATGATTTTGCAGGGATTGTCGCTAGCATGGAGCCTGCCATAGCGAATCAAGATATGGCTGAGGTGTCTACCATTTATCAAGATGTCTTTCTGAAGACCAATGAAAAGCTGAAAAAGGCAGATTACACGGCCTTTAATCTTCATAATATCCATGATATAGCCATTCGTAATACTTTGGCAAAAGCTATGATTGTGGCAGATAATCAGGGAATTCATTTTAGTTTGGAGACGGTGGGGGTTGTCGAAGAGCTGGCATTGCCGATGTTGGAGGCTATCCGTATCCTCTCTATCCTCACGACAAATGCCTTGGAGGCAGCCAGTGAGGCGGAAAATCCGCAGATTGGGGTTGCTTTGTTGGCAGGTGATAGGAGTGTTCGTTTTATCATTGAAAACACTCGTAAGAAAGAAGAACTGAATCCCAGCATTCTCAGTCAAAAGGGTTATTCGACCAAGGGTAACCACAGTGGACTGGGCTTAGCGACCTTGGAGGATATGGTTTTTCATTATGATTTAAACTTAGATACCCAGCTAGGAGAGACGACTTTTAGACAAGATTTAGAATTGCCGTTTAAGGATGAGAAACGAGGGGGAGAGGAATGAGAATTTTAGTTTTGGAAGACGATAGAGTCCAGCAAGGACGGATAGAGCAGACTTTACTAGATATCGGTCGCTCTCGCAATTTGAGATTGGAAATTGATATTGCCAAAAACTATGGAGATGTTGAAAAGTATTCTCAGTATTTTGACCATTACCAGCTCTATTTATTGGATTTAGAGATTGATGGAGAGCGTGAACGGGGCTTTCAGGTTGCTCAACAGGTTCGGGAGCGGGATCCCTTTACAAGTATTGTCTTTGTGTCCACACACTCGGAGGCCTTGCCTCTAGCTTTTCGCTACCACTTGTCTGCCTTGGATTTTATTTCTAAGGATCAGCCAGAGGAAGATTACCGTCATCAGATGGAGCGCTGTCTGGACTATGTACTGGCAGTGGACAAGAGAGAAAATATGCGTCTCTTCACCTATAGTTTTGAGGGAAGACGGGGCTTTACTCTGCCCTACCATGAAATTTTAGCCTTTGAAACCTCAGTGGAATCCCATCGTATCAAGGTCTATTATGCTAATCATTCTATCAAGACCATTTATGGCAGTCTCAAGGATATCGCTGCCAAGGCTGAAAAAGATTACTTTGTCTATGCCAATCGCAATACTTTAGTCAGTTTACAGGCCATTGAAGAGATGACTGCGACAGAAGTGACCTTGTTAGAAGGCTTGCACTTCCCCGTATCACGAACAGCCAGAAGAACCCTTAAAAAACATCTTAATGTCTAATATCTGTTAGATTTGAATGAGTTTATCAATAAGAATATCGGAAAATTTTCTGATATTCTTATTTTTTTGACTTTTTTTCGAATAGATAAGTAAGAGGGAAAAGAAAGGAGACTACGCGATGTATTTACCAATTTTCTATCCATGGTTTACTAAATTATTTTTCAAATAAAATTTGATTTAGTTATACATTTTCGAATTCTTTTTCGAATAGATAAGTAAGAGGAAAACGAAAGGAGTCTGGTTTATGTATCTACCAATCTTGTATCCGTGGTTCATTAAATTATTTTTCAAATAAAATTTAATTTAGTTGTTCATTTTCGAAATTTTTTTCGAATAGATAAGTAAGAGGAAAAAAGAAAGGAATAAAATAATGAAAGAACATTATTATGGATTTGTTGAGCTAACGTCGGAAGAATTGATCGATATTCAAGGTGGAGAAAATTGGACGAAGACCCTTGTAGATTGGTACATTGGATTTCGTAGAGGTTTTGGTTTTTAGGAGGATAAGCGATGAATGAAATGAATGATAAGTATACTATTGAAGTATTAAAGGAAAGCGACTTAGCCTTGCTGGTGGGTGGTAGTGAGGCAAGTTACCAACATGGTTTAATGGTGGGGTTCATTTTACGTCGTGCATTATTTGGATTCTAAGATAATATTTAGAGAGTGAAGCTTACCTACAACAATGAACAGAATATATGAAAAAGGAAATACAAATAACTACCTTTTTCAATTGTTAAGAATCAAAAAAGGAGAATAAGATGGAACAAATTAAAAATATGGAAAATAATTTTCATGTAATGAGTCATGAGGAATTGGCCGATGTAGAAGGAGGCTTGCTATTTGGTCTGGTAGTAGTTGGAGGAGTCGCAATTGCAGGAACATTTTTATTGGGTGCGGTAGATGGTGCTTCAGGAGCACATGCTAAGCGTCGTGGACGTTAACAGGGAAGGATGAGCGCTAATGGAACGCATAATAGAAAGTTGGATTACTAGGGTAGAGAATTTTTACAGTTTGCAGTCAATTCCTGTAAAAGTATTCATTTTCATAGTTGGAGTAGTTGGGGTTTATGCTTTAGGGACCTTACTTTTAGGACCGGTTTATTGGGCGGGACAGAAGTTTGGCGAAATGGTTTATAATTATTTATTTTAATAAAAAATTATAGATAAAGAGGAACAGACATAATGAATATGATAAAAATTGAAGAAAAATTTACAAGTCTTACAGAAAAAGATTTAGCAACAGTAGAGGGCGGTCGAGTGTCATGGAGAGGTAATATTAACATCGATGTCCATAAAGTGATTGATAGTACGGGAAGATTTTTCGGTGGTATCTATAATGCTGGTAGAGCATTTGGGCGAAATGTTTACAATGCATTTTATTAATATAGTTTATTAAAATTGACATCATATATTATATTTTTGAATTCATTTTCGAATAGAGAAATAAGAGGAAAACAGGGAATGATTATTTCAGTAATTCAAGATTTGGATGAAAAAATTTAATAAGCACTGCTATACCAAACTTGTCAAGTTTGCAACAAGACAAGCATTAAAAATAAAAAAGGAGGCATTCGTTATGAATACAAAAACGATGTCACAATTTGAAATTATGGATACTGAGATGCTTGCTTGCCTTGAAGGTGGCGGATGCAATTGGGGAGATTTTGCCAAAGCAGGTGTTGGAGGAGGAGCAGCACGAGGTCTTCAGCTAGGAATTAAAACAGGAACATGGCAAGGTGCAGCAACTGGTGCTGCGGGAGGAGCTATACTTGGAGGTGTGGCATATGCAGCGACATGTTGGTGGTAATTATGGATTTTAAAAGTTTTATTATTGGTTTAGTAGTTGGTATATTTGGTCCCTATATGGATGATTTAATTAGAAAAAAATTTTTAAAGTCTTCGGAGAAGAAAACAGAAAAATTTGTCAAAAAATAATCAAAACGATAAATGATGAATCTGATTCAAAATTATCTTGCACATGTAAAGAGGACCATCTCTCCTCTTATCAGGTAAATAGGAATCTTGCAGTAGCGAATCAAAAAAAGGAGTAACTATGAATCGTAATTTAGAACGGTGTTATCTATTCTGACTAGGAATAGATCATACCAGAGGTGGCTTAGAAATAGCAGGGACATTAAAAATTGAAGTAACTTTAAATAGGATGTCGTAAATGTTACTATCAATGATTTATTTGTTCCAAGCTTGCCTAGGGTATCAGTAAAAAATCATTTTCCTTTCAATAGCATATTTTTAGTAGGTAGGACGTTTGTTCTGCCTATTTTTTATCCAAAAAGTGCAGTTGAGGTGTTTATTTATATCGTTTGGAGTTTATTTGGAGTTTTACATGTATTTTTGAAAAAAAATAGGTATAGAAATTAGGAAAGTTGAAGAAAAGGAATGAAGAAGGTCTTAGTTTGTGATTTTTTACATACTTTTAAGTCTTGATGAAGTAGCTTGAACTAATATATAATTGCTAGAAATTGAATACACTACTCCTTGAGGGCATTTTGCCCTCTTTTATATTTTACAATAAGTGTAAAAAGGATAGTTTTTATGCGTTACGGTTATGTTCGAGTATCTACAAAAGAACAAAATATTGATAGGCAATTTTCAGCCTTAGTAGAAAACAAATTATCAAAAGAGAATATTTTTATTGATTACGTTTCAGGAAAAGATTTTGACAGAATGGAATATCAAAAATTATTAACTACCTTGAAAGAAAATGATGAATTGGTTATTAAATCAATTGATAGGTTGGGAAGAAACTATGATGAAATTTTAGAACAATGGCAAGCAATTACTAAGAAAAAGAAAGTAAATATAACTGTTTTAGATTTCCCTTTATTAAATACAAAGAATAGCAATGATAATATCACAGGAAAACTAATCTCCGATATCGTTTTACAAGTCCTATCTTATGTGGCACAGTTTGAAAGAGAACAAATCAAACAAAGACAAATGGAAGGAATACGGGAAGCACAGAAAAAAGGGAAGAAATTCGGTAGACCAAAATTGGTTGTCCCGAATAATTTCCCTGATGTGATAGCTCAATATAAGAAAAAAGAAATAACCTTACGAGAAGGTGCAGACATCTTAGGAGTATCAAAAAGCGCCTTTCATAATTGGATAAAAAATTCATAGTTCTTGTCAAAAAACCTAGGATTTTTTGGACAGAAAATACAGTCTATTTTAGAAGCGTTTTCGTTAGAAAAAAGGTTCTAAAATCCAGCATTTTGACCAATTATTATTACACTTCCATTTTATCAAGTTTGTCCAAAAAAGTCTAGATTTTAGGACAAACTGATTATTTTACAATAAATAAAAATAGGGGGACACGAAATGGACACCAAAGCTAAAAAGTTCACACTTGCAACGATTTCAGCTCTATCACTTCTTGGGGTAGGAATTGTTACATCACAATCAGTAGCTGCTAATGATAGGCTGGTTTCCACTCAAGAAATCAATGGTCAGTCTTATCATATCTTGAACTCAGAGGTAACTAGTACTTCTGCCGGTACTAGCTTAGTTGGAATTGAAGGAAATTTCTTGACGCCAGATAAACAAGCTATTTTAGACCGTATAAATGCTATCAGAAAAGAAGCTGTTACGGAAGGAATAGTCAGTAGCTACGTTCCCATCAAATGGTCAACTGCACTAGAGAAAACAGCCTTTTCTCGTGCAGCAGAAGCTTCTGTAACTATGAATCATAAACGTTTATCTAATAAAGATATTTGGAGTGCCTGGCCTTCAGGAAATTTTTCACTAGCCGAAAACTTAGCTTGGAACTATGATGGGTTTATGGCAGCTATTGATCAATGGTATGAGGAAAAAGCAGATTACGTCAAATCTCGTAGTGGGGCAAGTGTCTCTGGTCAAACTGGACACTACGAATCCTTAATCAATCCAGAATTAACTTATATGGGACTTGCAGCCTTTGAGAATCCTAAAAATAGTTGGATTACCATTGCACAAAGTTTCGGAACAGCATCTGGTGGCTCTGAAGAATTAGCTGGCGGTTATGGAAAAGCCATTCAATACACAGAAGTCGATTCTTCTCAAATTCAAACATTTGCGACCAAGGCGAATCTTTTTGACAAAGATTTGAAGGCTATCGGAACTCATACCAGTAAGAAAACAAAACAAGGTAAGTCTAACGGGACTAATAAACCAGGTTTCTTTTTTCAAATGCAAGATATTGGTAGGGGTATGGGTTTTTGGCGACAATCGGGCTCTCGTTGGTGGTTTATGCAACTTGATGGGTCTTACCCTTACAATCAGTGGGCAAAATTAGATAATATCTGGTATCACTTCGATAGTTCAGGTTGGATGCAAACTGGCTGGATAAAAGACAACGGCACGTGGTACTATCTCGACGGTTCAGGTGCTATGAAGACTGGTTGGTTCAAAGATAATGGTAGCTGGTATTATCTTGATAGCTCAGGGGCTATGAAAACAGGCTGGATGAAGGTATCTGGTAAATGGTACTATGCCTATAGCTCTGGTGCACTCGCAATCAATACAACTACACCTGACGGTTATCGTGTCAATTACAACGGTGAGTGGGTATAAAAACAATTTCAAATTGTAAGATTAAACATATGAAAAAATTATTTCTATTCAGTATCAGTATTTTAGCTATCTCCATTTTAACAGCTTGCCAACCTCAGAGTAAAAACACTTCCTCAGAAAGTTCTGAAACAACTACTTCTAGTAGCAGTTCGCCTACTTCCACATCAGAAGAGAAGAAAAATGATTACACCCTATATAATCCTGTCCTTAAAGAATATGCCAAAGTATTAGATGATTCATCAGCTTCACCTAAAGAGCTCAATTCAAAAGCAAACTTAAAAAATACTTATCCTAAAGAATACTCTGGACTACAATACAGCTTGTATGATTTAGACCAAAATGGTACGGACGAACTTTTGGTTGCCCTTAAAACGGATTCTAACTATTACGATTTATTAGATATTCGAACTCTTAAAAATGACGAAGTTATTCGACTGACCAATGCAGAAAACAATCTGGACTTTATTGGAGAGCGAGTACATTTTAATCCTTTAGAAAATGGCTATTTCCAATTATCTACCCGAGTATCTATTAATCAAATCCAACTTAAACTATACAAGTTCAATCAGGATGGAACACGATTAGACTTAGTTATCGAATCAGATACAGAAGAGGGACTGGGCACAAAACCACCTTCCCTTGACATAAGATCTTTCTCTTGGAAATCTGTCACAAGTCTCATAAGTGAAGAATCTTCCTTTCCGTCAGAAAGTAAAGGGATGGATATTTCTGCAATTCAAAATGGAGATTTTTCTAGTGTCTCAGGAACTTGGAGGAATCGTTCAGGTATTGAATTTACTTTCGACAAAAATGGTTTAGTAAGTGATAAGTCCAAAATTTCAATTGAACATGCTAAAGAAATTGACCACTATCTTAAGGCAAATTCTGTTTCTAAAGATGGAGGTGCTGGTGCAGCTATTGCCTTTTTACCAGCAGGAATCCCTATAACCATGTCTGTCACCTCTTCTTCAGATAATGGCTATACTGACTCGTCTGATATTACACAAGACCGCTTATGGTTTGGACACCAACTTATCAATGGTAGTACCGAGGGATTTTTTTACAAGGTAGAATAGTTTTAATAGACTTACAAATTTATCAATAAGAATGTCGGAAAATTTTCTGATATTCTTATTTTTTTGACTTCCTTTTCGAATAGATAAGTAAGAGGAAAAGGAAAGGAGCCTAGTTCATGTTTATATCAATGTTCTACCCATGGTTGACTGAGTTATTTTTTAAATAAATTTAATTTAGTTGTACATTTTCGAAAATTTTTTCGAATAGATAAGTAAGAGGAAAAAGAAAGGAGTCTGGTTTATGTATCTACCAATTTTCTATTCATGGTACATTAAATTATTTTTCAAATAAATTTTGATTTAGTTGTTTATTTTCGAATTCTTTTTCGAATAAATAAGTGAGAGGAAAAGGAAAGGAGTTTGCTTCATGTATCTACCAATTTTCTATCCATGGTTTACTAAATTATTTTTCAAATAAATTTAATTAGTTGTACATTTTCGAATTGTTTTTCGAATAGATAAGTAAGAGGAAAAAAGAAAGGAATAAAATAATGAAAGAACATTACTATGGATTTGTTGAGCTAACTTCGGAAGAATTGACCGATATTCAAGGTGGAGAAAATTGGGTGAAGACCCTTGCAGATTGGTACATTGGATTTCGTAGAGGTTTTGGTTTTTAGGAGGATAAGAGATGAATGAAATGAATGATAAGTATACTATTGAAGTATTAAAGGAGAGCGACTTAGCTTTGCTGGTGGGTGGTAGCAAGGAAAGTTATCAACGGGGTCTAATTACAGGTCTATTGTTACGCGGTATATTTATTGGAACCCCATTTTTTAGAAGATAAGATTTAGAAAAAATAGAACAAGAGGAGAAAAAAGATGACAAATTTTGACAAAATGGAACAGAACTTTGTAGCTCTTACAGAAGAAGAGTTGATGGATGTGGATGGGGGAGCATTGCCTCTTGTAATCGCCGGAGTGTCTATCTGGAAGATAGGTGCAGCAGTAGCAGGTGGAGCAGCAGCGCTTTTTGCTGGAGGAGCAGCTTTGGGGTATTATGCGAATAGACCATAATCTGATTGTAGTCAGAGAGGCATTTCTATGTTTTTAAAAAAAGAAGTGATATTATTAGGGGTATTGTTATCGCTACGTATTATTTTTACTGTCGTTCAAATTTTAATTGACTATAAAATATTATCTGGACAGTATAGTATGAATTTTATGGATGTCTCAGAAGTATTTACCTATCCAATACTCATTTTAATCATTTACATAGCAATAAAATATAATACAAAGGGGTAATGACGACTATGAACTTAGAACAATTTTATCAATTATCTAACGATGAATTAGTGGGAACAAAAGGTGGTTTTGGTCTTGCGGAAGCAGTTGGGATTGCAGGAGTACTGAATGCTGCTGTACAAATTTTTAATGCTGGTTACAAATTCGGTTCAGATTTGGCTCGTCGTGGGCGTTAGATAATGAACAGTTGCAACCTTAATCTTAATACATTGTTACCTAAACTAGCCACTATATGTCCTTTGTTGGGAATAACTCTTAATGTCGCGCTTCACGTGATTCGTACAGGTTCGTTAGTATCCTTTAATTGGCAATGGACTTTAGTTGGTTTGCTTTTCGCAGGATATTTTGGTATTTTCGCAAAGATTTGTCAAAAAATAATCAAAACTATAAATGAAGAACATGAATCAAAAGGATTTTGTGTATATGAATGGTAGCGTTTTTCCGCCATTCTTGTCAGGTAAATAGGAGCTTTCTATGAAAACATTTTTATTAGGCTTTACTGAGGGTTATTTTACCGTATCGCTCATAATCTACATCGTAACGTATTTGATTTTGAAAAATCCAATCAATATCCTATTTTATTCAGAAATTTACCCCGTTTTATTTGGGCTCTTTTATCTAGGATATAAGGTCAATAAAAAGCGAGTAGAGTAAACAGTTAAGAATGATTTGTTAGTCTGTGCTAAAATGACTAGGCTAGAATCTCAGAATGCATCACATTGGAGTTTAATATGAAATTTGTTAAATCAATACTGAAAGTTTGGCCTGAAATCATGGTATTACTTAGTTCAATGTCTTATATCATCATCAGATTAGTAGCTGACATAAATAAAGTATCTTTACCTACTTGGCTTGATAGTTTCAATATACCAACGATTGCATTATTTATGATGGTCTTCATTCTTTTATATAGAAGTAAAGAAAAAAGAATAGATAAATTTGAAGCAGTAGACGCTCTATAGGGAATAGGTGTCTTATAGTAACGAATCAACAAAAGGAGTAACTATGAATCGTAATTTAGAACGGTATAATCTATTCTGACTATGAATAGATCATACCATAGGTGGCTTAGAAATAGCAGGGACATTAAAAATTGAAGTAACTTTAAATAGGATGTCGTAAAGGTTACTATCAATGATTTATTTGTCCCAAGCTTGCCTAGGGTGTCAGAAAAAAATCATTTTCCTTTCAATAGCATATTTTTAGTAGGTAGGACGTTTGTTCTGCCTATTTTTTGCCAAAAAAAGTGTAGTTGAGGTGTTTATTTGGAGTTTTATACTCTTCGAAAATCAAATTCAAACCACGTCAGCGTCGCCTTACCGTACTCAAGTACAGCTTGCGGCTAGCTTCCTAGTTTGCTTTTTGATTTTCCTTGAGTATTACATGTATTTTTGATAAAATAGTTATAGAAATTAGGAGAGTTGAAGAAAAAAATGAATAAGATTTTAAAATATTTTTTAGTATTTGTTTTTCTATTTTTGATGAATATTTTCATCTTTAAGATACTAGCAACTCTGGGATTTCATCTGACAATGAGTGAAAAGAGTTATATTGTACCACCGCTGTTTTCGATTATCGTGTTGTATATGATTGACAAAAGAATTAGGAAGAAAAAGAAATAAATATATATTTTAGGCATGACGTTTGTTCTGCCTATTTTTTTATCCTAAAAGTGCATTTGGGAGGTAGATAGGCACATTTGGGAAGGAAGTCCAGTTTTTGTTTGGGGATTAGGGTAAGATAGTTGTTATCAGATGAGTTTATACTCTTCGAAAATCAAATTCAAACCACGTCAACGTCGCCTTGCCGTATATATGTGACTGACTTCGTCAGTCCTATCTACAACCTCAAAACAGTGTTTTGAGCAGCCTGCGGCTAGTTTCCTGGTTTGCTCTTTGATTTTCATTGAGTATTAGGAAAAGGAGATGAATATGAAATTTGGGAAACGTCACTATCGTCCGCAGGTGGATCAGATGGACTGCGGTGTAGCTTCATTAGCCATGGTTTTTGGCTACTATGGTAGTTATTATTCTTTGGCTCACTTGCGAGAATTGGCCAAGACGACCATGGATGGGACGACGGCCTTGGGCTTGGTCAAGGTGGCAGAGGAGATTGGCTTTGAGACGCGAGCCATTAAGGCGGATATGACGCTTTTTGACTTGCCAGATTTGACTTTTCCTTTTGTTACCCATGTGCTTAAGGAAGGAAAATTGCTCCACTACTATGTGGTGACTGGGCAGGATAAGGATAGCATTCATATTGCCGATCCAGATCCTGGGGTGAAATTGACCAAACTGCCACGTGAGCGTTTTGCGGAAGAATGGACAGGAGTGACTCTTTTTATGGCACCTAGTCCAGACTACAAGCCTCATAAGGATCAAAAGAATGGCCTGCTCTCTTTTATCCCTATATTAGTGAAGCAGCGTGGCTTGATTGCCAATATCGTTTTGGCGACACTCTTGGTAACCTTGATTAATATTGTGGGTTCTTATTATCTGCAGTCTATCATTGATACCTATGTGCCAGATCAGATGCGTTCGACGCTTGGGATTATTTCTATTGGGCTGGTTATCGTCTATATTCTCCAGCAGATTTTGTCTTACGCTCAGGAGTATCTCTTACTTGTTTTGGGGCAACGCTTGTCGATTGATGTGATTTTGTCCTATATCAAGCATGTTTTTCACCTGCCTATGTCCTTCTTTGCGACACGCAGGACAGGGGAAATCGTGTCTCGTTTCACAGATGCTAACAGTATCATCGATGCGCTGGCTTCGACCATTCTTTCGATTTTCCTAGATGTGTCAACGGTTGTCATTATTTCTCTTGTTTTATTTTCACAAAATACCAATCTCTTTTTCATGACCTTATTGGCACTTCCTATCTACACAGTGATTATCTTTGCCTTTATGAAGCCGTTTGAAAAGATGAATCGGGATACCATGGAAGCCAATGCGGTTCTGTCTTCTTCTATCATTGAGGACATCAACGGTATTGAGACTATTAAGTCCTTGACCAGTGAAAGTCAGCGTTACCAAAAAATTGACAAGGAATTTGTGGATTATCTGAAAAAATCCTTTACCTATAGTCGGGCAGAGAGTCAGCAAAAGGCTCTGAAAAAAGTTGCCCATCTCTTGCTCAATGTCGGCATTCTCTGGATGGGGGCTGTTTTGGTCATGGATGGCAAGATGAGTTTGGGGCAGTTGATTACCTATAATACCTTGCTCATTTATTTTGCCAATCCTTTGGAAAATATCATCAACCTGCAAACCAAACTTCAGACTGCGCAGGTTGCCAATAACCGTCTAAATGAGGTTTATCTAGTAGCTTCGGAGTTTGAGGAGAAGAAAACGGTTGAGGATTTGAGCTTGATGAAGGGAGATATGGACTTCAAGCAGGTTTACTACAAGTATGGTTATGGTCGAGACGTCTTGTCAGATATCAATTTGACTATTCCCCAAGGTTCTAAAGTAGCTTTTGTGGGGATTTCAGGGTCAGGTAAGACGACCTTGGCCAAGATGATGGTTAATTTTTACGACCCAAGTCAGGGAGAGATTAGTCTGGGTGGTGTCAATCTCAATCAGATTGATAAAAAGGCTCTGCGTCAGTATATCAACTATCTGCCTCAACAGCCCTATGTCTTTAACGGAACGATTTTGGAGAATCTTCTTTTGGGAGCCAAGGAGGGGACGACACAGGAAGATATCTTACGGGCGGTCGAATTGGCAGAGATTCGGGAGGACATTGAGCGCATGCCACTGAATTACCAGACAGAATTGACTTCGGATGGGGCAGGGATTTCAGGTGGTCAACGTCAGAGAATTGCTCTGGCGCGTGCTCTCTTGACAGATGCGCCGGTCTTGATTTTGGACGAGGCGACCAGCAGTTTGGATATTTTGACAGAGAAGCGAATTGTTGATAATCTGATGGCTTTGGACAAGACCTTGATTTTCATCGCCCACCGCTTGACCATTGCTGAGCGGACAGAGAAGGTTGTTGTCTTGGATCAGGGCAAGATTGTCGAAGAAGGAAAGCATGCTGATTTGCTTGCACAGGGTGGATTTTACGCCCATTTGGTCAATAGCTAGAAAGAGGAGAGGATGAAACCAGAATTTTTAGAAAGTGCGGAGTTTTATAATCGTCGTTACCATAATTTTTCCAGTCGGGTGATTGTACCCATGTCCCTTCTGCTTGTGTTTTTACTTGGATTTGCAACTTTGGCAGAGAAGGAGATGAGTTTGTCTACTAGAGCTACTGTCGAGCCTAGTCGTATCCTTGCACATATCCAGTCAACTAGTAACAATCGTATTCTTGTCAATCATTTGGAAGAAAATAAGCTGGTCAAGAAGGGGGAGCTTCTTGTTCAATATCAGGAAGGGGCAGAGGGTGTCCAAGCGGAGTCTTATGCCAGTCAGTTGGACATGCTTAAGGATCAAAAAAAGCAATTGGAGTATTTGCAAAAAAGTCTGCAAGAAGGGGAGAACCACTTTCCAGAGGAGGATAAATTTGGCTACCAAGCCACCTTTCGCGACTACCTCAGCCAAGCAGGCAGTCTTAGGGCTAGTACATCGCAACAAAATGAGACCATCGCGTCCCAGAATGCAGCAGCTAGTCAGACTCAAGCCGAAATCGGCAACCTCATCAGTCAAACAGAGGCTAAAATTCGCGATTACCAGACAGCTAAGTCAGCTATTGAAACAGGTGCTTCCTTGGCCAGTCAGAATCTAGCCTACTCTCTCTACCAGTCCTACAAGTCTCAGGGTGAGGAAAATCCGCAAGCTAAGGCCCAGGCAGTGGCGCAGGTTGAAGCACAGCTTTCTCAGTTAGAATCCAGTCTTGCTACTTACCGTGTCCAGTATGCAGGTTCAGGTACCCAGCAAGCCTACGCGTCAGGCTTAGGCAGTCAATTGGAGTCTCTCAAATCCCAACACTTGGCTAAGGTTGGTCAGGAATTGACCCTTCTAGATCAGAAAATCTTGGAGGCAGAGTCAGGTAAGAAGGTACAGGGAAATCTTTTAGACAAGGGGAAAATTACGGCGAGTGAGGATGGGGTGCTTCACCTTAATCCTGAGACTAGTGATTCTACCATGGTTGCAGAAGGTGCCCTACTAGCCCAACTCTATCCGTCTTTGAAAAAAGAAGGGAAAGCCAAACTCACAGCTTATCTAAGTTCAAAAGATATAGCAAGGATCAAGGTCGGTGATTCTGTTCGTTATACGACGACTCATGATGCCAAGAATCAACTTTTCCTAGATTCTACTATTACAAGTATTGATGCGACAGCTACCAAGACTGAGAAAGGGAATTTCTTTAAAATCGAGGCGGAGACTAATCTAACTTCGGAGCAGGCTGAAAAACTTCGGTACGGGGTGGAAGGTCGCCTACAGATGATTACGGGCAAGAAAAGTTATCTACGTTATTATTTGGATCAATTTTTGAACAAAGAGTAATGTTCGTGTTTTTAGAGTTAAATGATTTTTAAACTGTGAGAAATCTTTTTCTTGCAGTTTTTTTCTTTATGATTTTTGAGGTTACTACGTCATTTATTCGGTTAAATTCTTGTAATTTTGGGTTTTTTATGGTAGAATGTGCTCAAGTAATACGAAAGGCGAACTTTAAAATGTCAAAACAATTGATCTATTCGGGAAAAGCTAAAGATATCTATACAACTGAGGATGAAAATCTTATTATTTCAACTTACAAGGATCAGGCGACTGCTTTCAATGGTGTCAAGAAGGAGCAGATTGCGGGCAAAGGAGTGTTGAATAATCAGATTTCATCTTTTATTTTTGAGAAATTAAATGCGGCTGGTGTGGCGACTCACTTTGTGGAGAAACTTTCAGACACAGAACAACTCAATAAAAAGGTGGAAATCATTCCTTTGGAAGTCGTACTTCGCAACTACACGGCTGGTTCCTTTTCAAAACGTTTTGGTGTGGATGAGGGAATCGCATTTGAGACTCCGATTGTCGAATTTTACTACAAAAATGATGATTTGGATGATCCATTTATCAATGATGAGCATGTGAAATTTCTACAGATTGCGGATGACCAGCAGATTGTCTATTTGAAGGAAGAAACGCGTCGTATCAATGAACTCTTGAAGGCTTGGTTTGCTGAGATTGGGCTTAAGTTGATTGACTTTAAGCTAGAGTTCGGTTTTGACAAGGATGGTAAGATTATCTTAGCAGATGAATTTTCACCAGATAACTGCCGCTTGTGGGATGCGGATGGCAACCATATGGATAAGGATGTTTTCCGTAGAGGATTGGGAGAACTAACCGACGTTTATGAGATCGTCTGGGAGAAGTTGCAAGGTTTGAAATAATCTGTTTGCAACGGAAAACCTTCGTCTCTCAAATAAAAGGACTCAGGCTGAAAAGGTCCCCCAGACCTTTTCACTCCGTAGAGAATTGGGAGAACTAACCGACGTTTACGAAATTGTTTGGGAAAAGTTGCAGGAATTGAAATAACAGTCTCAAGGCTGTTTAGGAACATTGCAAGAGCTGAAATAAAGGAATAAGGATTGATGGATAAACGTATTTTTGTTGAAAAAAAGGCTGATTTTCAGGTCAAGTCAGAGAGTTTGGTAAGAGAGCTCCAGCACAACTTGGGACTTTCAACTTTGAAAAGTATTCGTATTATGCAAGTGTATGATGTCTTTAACTTGGCTGAGGACTTGTTTGTGCCTGCAGAGAAACACATCTTCTCTGAGCAGGTGACAGACCATGTTTTGGACGAAGCAGCTGTGCAGGCGGATCTTGCCAACTATGCTTTCTTTGCGATTGAAAGCCTGCCTGGCCAATTTGACCAGCGTGCAGCATCTTCACAGGAAGCCTTGCTTTTACTAGGAAGTTCGAGTGATGTAACGGTTAATACTGCTCAACTTTACTTAGTCAATAAAGATATTGATGCGACTGAGTTAGAGGCGGTCAAGAACTACTTGCTTAATCCAGTTGATTCTCGTTTCAAGAACATCACAACAGGGATTGTCAAGCAGGAATTTTCAGAGTCAGACAAGACTATTCCTAAATTGGCTTTCTTTGAAAACTATACAGCAGAAGACTTTGCTCGCTACAAGGCCGAGCAAGGGATGGCTATGGAAGTGGATGATTTGCTCTTTATCCAGGACTACTTTAAGTCAATCGGGCGTGTGCCAACTGAGACTGAACTCAAGGTTTTGGACACTTACTGGTCTGACCACTGCCGTCACACGACGTTTGAGACTGAGTTGAAGCAGATTGATTTTTCAGCTTCTAAATTCCCAAAACAATTGCAGTCAACCTATGACAAGTATATTGCCATGCGTGATGAGTTGGGGCGTTCTGAAAAACCGCAAACCTTGATGGATATGGCCACTATTTTCGGTCGTTATGAGCGTGCTAATGGGCGTTTGGACGATATGGAAGTGTCAGACGAAATCAATGCTTGCTCTGTTGAAATTGAAGTGGATGTCAATGGTGTGAAAGAACCTTGGCTCCTCATGTTCAAAAATGAAACCCACAACCACCCAACGGAAATTGAGCCATTTGGTGGGGCTGCTACCTGTATCGGTGGTGCTATTCGTGACCCATTGTCAGGTCGCTCGTATGTTTACCAAGCTATGCGTATCTCAGGTGCTGGAGATATTACCGCACCGATTTCGGAAACTCGCGCTGGGAAATTGCCACAACAGGTCATTTCTAAGACAGCGGCTCATGGTTATTCTTCATACGGTAACCAAATTGGGCTTGCGACGACCTACGTTCGTGAGTATTT
This sequence comes from Streptococcus nakanonensis, assembly GCF_059738785.1. NCBI lineage: Bacteria > Bacillati > Bacillota > Bacilli > Lactobacillales > Streptococcaceae > Streptococcus > Streptococcus nakanonensis. The sequence continues at coordinate 65,439 of NZ_AP027139.1, forward strand.
CCACCCAGGCTTTGTAGCTAAACGCATGGAGCTTGGTGCTGTTGTCGGAGCGGCTCCTAAGGGCAATGTTGTCCGTGAAAAACCGGAAGCGGGTGATGTCATTATCCTCCTTGGAGGTAAGACTGGACGTGATGGTGTCGGTGGTGCGACGGGCTCTTCTAAGGTTCAAACGGTTGAGTCTGTGGAAACTGCTGGAGCTGAGGTTCAAAAAGGGAATGCCATCGAAGAACGTAAGATTCAGCGCCTCTTCCGTAATGGTGCTGTCACTCGTCTCATCAAGAAATCCAATGACTTTGGTGCTGGTGGTGTCTGTGTGGCTATCGGTGAATTAGCAGACGGTCTTGAAATTGATCTTAACAAGGTGCCTCTTAAATACCAAGGCTTGAACGGTACAGAAATTGCCATCTCTGAATCTCAAGAACGGATGGCGGTCGTGGTTCGTCCTAAGGATGTAGATGCCTTCGTTGCAGAATGTAACAAAGAAAATATTGACGCTGTTGTGGTTGCGACAGTGACTGAAAAACCAAATCTAGTCATGCACTGGAATGGTGAAACCATTGTCGACTTGGAACGTCGTTTCCTAGATACCAACGGTGTGCGTGTCGTTGTTGATGCCAAGGTTGTGGACAAAGATGTCAAGCTTCCAGAAGAACGTCAAACATCTGCTGACACACTTGAAGCAGATACCCTTACGGTTCTATCTGACCTCAACCATGCGAGTCAAAAAGGATTACAGACTATCTTTGACTGCTCTGTTGGACGCTCAACGGTTAATCACCCACTTGGCGGACGCTACCAACTCACACCAACTGAAGCTTCTGTGCAGAAATTGCCAGTTCAACACGGTGTGACTCATACTGCGTCAGTCATGGCTCAAGGTTTCAACCCTTATATTGCAGAATGGTCTCCATACCACGGTGCTGCCTATGCGGTGATCGAAGCAACTGCTCGTTTGGTTGCTGCTGGTGCCAAATGGTCTCAGGCTCGTTTTTCTTACCAAGAGTACTTCGAGCGCATGGACAAACAAGCTGAGCGTTTTGGTCAGCCAGTAGCTGCTCTTCTAGGCTCTATCGAAGCACAAATCCAACTTGGTTTGCCATCTATCGGTGGTAAGGACTCTATGTCTGGTACTTTTGAAGAATTGACAGTACCGCCAACCTTGGTAGCCTTTGGGGTAACGACAGCGGATAGCCGTAAGGTGCTCTCTCCAGAATTTAAAGCTGTTGGGGAAAACATCTACTACATCCCAGGTCAAGCTCTTGCTGCAGAGATTGATTTTGACTTGATTAAGTCAAATTTTGCTCAGTTTGAAGCCCGTCAAAAGGCTCATAAAGTGACATCTGCATCAGCTGTCAAATACGGTGGTGTGGTTGAAAGTTTGGCTCTTGCTACTTTTGGAAATCATATTGGTGCAGAGGTAACCTTGCCTGAACTTGAAAGTTCTTTGACAGCACAATTGGGCGGATTTGTCTTTACCTCTCCTGAAGAAATCACTGGAGTAGAGAAAATCGGTCAAACAAGTGCAGACTTTACACTCCTTGTCAACGGTGTGAAGCTAGATGGACACAAGCTTGACAGTGCCTTCCAAGGAAAACTGGAAAAAGTTTACCCAACAGAGTTTGCCCAAGCCAAAGAGCTGGCTGAAGTACCAGCTGTCGCTACTAACACAGTCATCCAAGCTAAAGAAAAAGTTGAAAAACCGGTGGTCTATATCCCAGTATTCCCGGGAACCAACTCAGAATATGACTCAGCCAAGGCATTTGAAAAAGAAGGCGCAGAGGTTAACTTGGTGCCATTCGTGACACTCAATGAAGAAGCCATTGTCAAGTCAGTTGAAACCATGGTTGACAACATCGGCAAGGCTAACATTCTCTTCTTTGCCGGTGGATTCTCAGCTGCGGACGAGCCAGATGGTTCAGCTAAGTTTATTGTCAACATCCTGCTCAATGAAAAAGTGCGTGCAGCTATTGATAGCTTTATCACTCGTGGCGGTTTAATCATAGGTATCTGTAATGGATTCCAGGCCTTGGTCAAATCAGGTCTTCTTCCATACGGAAACTTCGAGGATGCCAGCAGTACGAGCCCAACCCTCTTCTACAATGATGCCAACCAGCACGTGGCCAAGATGGTGGAAACTCGGATTGCCAATACCAACTCGCCGTGGTTGACTGGGGTGCAAGTGGGCGATATCCACGCTATTCCTGTTTCGCACGGTGAAGGGAAGTTTGTCGTGACGGCTGAGGAATTTGCGGAGCTCCGTGACAATGGTCAAATCTTTAGCCAATACGTTGACTTTGATGGAAAACCAAGTATGGATTCTAAGTACAATCCGAATGGTTCCGTCCATGCCATTGAAGGAATTACCAGCAAGAACGGCCAAATCATCGGTAAGATGGGACACTCAGAACGTTATGAAGACGGTCTTTTCCAAAATATCCCAGGAAATAAAGACCAGCACCTCTTCGCGTCGGCGGTTAAATACTTTACTGGAAAATAAGACTTGCAGATTTTCTAATAGATAGTATCAGTAATGTAAAAGTCATGTAGATTTAGCTCTTGGTGCTACACAAATAAAAATTAGGTATATAAAATGACATACGAAGTAAAATCTCTTAATGAAGAATGTGGTGTTTTCGGTATCTGGGGACATCCAGATGCTGCTAAATTGACCTATTTTGGTCTCCATAGTCTTCAGCACCGTGGTCAGGAGGGGGCAGGAATCCTCTCCAATGACCAAGGGAAACTAAAGCGGCATCGCGATATGGGTCTTCTATCAGAAGTCTTCAGAAATCCTGCTAACTTAGATAAATTGACAGGAACTGGTGCGATTGGGCATGTGCGTTATGCGACTGCTGGCGAAGCTTCTGTAGATAACATCCAGCCCTTCCTCTTCCGTTTTCACGATATGCAGTTTGGCTTGGCTCATAATGGAAATCTGACCAATGCAGCCTCTCTTAAGAAAGAATTGGAAGATAGAGGAGCGATTTTCAGCGCGACTTCGGACTCGGAAATCTTAGCTCACCTCATTCGTCGCAGTCATAATCCTAGCCTGATGGGCAAAATCAAGGAAGCGCTCAGTCTTGTCAAAGGTGGTTTTGCCTATATCTTGCTGTTTGAGGACAAGTTGATTGCGGCTCTTGACCCCAATGGTTTCCGTCCGCTTTCTATTGGGAAAATGGCCAACGGAGCGGTGGTTGTTTCCTCTGAAACCTGTGCTTTTGAGGTTATTGGTGCAGAGTGGATTCGTGATTTGAAGCCAGGTGAGATTGTGATCATTGATGACAAGGGCATTCAGTATGACAGCTATACAGATGATACCCAGTTGGCGATTTGCTCTATGGAGTATATCTACTTTGCTCGCCCTGATTCTAATATCCACGGTGTCAATGTCCATACGGCTCGTAAACGTATGGGGGCTCAATTAGCGCGTGAATTCAAGCATGAGGCGGATATTGTAGTTGGTGTACCCAATTCCTCCCTCAGCGCGGCTATGGGATTTGCGGAAGAGTCCGGGCTACCAAATGAAATGGGTCTCATCAAGAACCAATACACCCAACGTACCTTTATCCAACCGACTCAAGAATTGCGGGAGCAAGGGGTGCGGATGAAACTATCTGCTGTTTCTGGTGTTGTAAAAGGCAAGCGTGTGGTTATGGTGGATGATTCTATCGTTCGCGGAACAACCTCTCGTCGGATCGTTCAACTCTTGAAAGAAGCGGGTGCGACTGAAGTTCACGTTGCCATTGGTAGTCCAGCGCTAGCTTATCCATGTTTCTACGGGATTGATATCCAGACGCGTCAGGAGCTGATTGCTGCCAATCATACGGTTGAAGAAACTCGTCAAATCATTGGAGCAGATAGTCTGACCTATCTTTCGATTGATGGATTGATTAACTCTATTGGGATTGAAACAGATGCGCCAAATGGCGGACTCTGTGTCGCTTACTTTGACGGTGACTACCCAACACCTCTCTACGACTACGAAGAAGATTATCGTCGCAGTTTAGAAGAAAAGACCAGTTTTTACAAATAGACGAAAGATTCTCCATTAAAGGAAAGGAATAAATGACAAAAAATGCTTATTCTTCACGTCTCACTACTGACTAAAAGCTAAAGCATTTGTCAGTAGACGCTTTGCCCTATGGGGCAAAGCTAGAGCCCTGACTAGTATTTTTAGATAAAATAATTGTTTATCTAAAAATACGTCGCAGTCTTTCCCCCCAAAAAAAGAAAAGGAAAAATAAAATGGCAAATAAAAATGCGTACGCTCAATCTGGTGTGGATGTTGAAGCGGGTTATGAAGTTGTTGAACGGATTAAAAAGCACGTGGCTCGTACGGAGCGTGCAGGTGTCATGGGAGCTCTGGGTGGCTTTGGTGGTATGTTTGACCTTTCAAAGACTGGCGTTAAAGAACCCGTCTTGATTTCAGGAACTGATGGTGTCGGAACCAAGCTCATGCTGGCTATCAAGTACGACAAGCACGATACCATCGGTCAGGACTGTGTAGCCATGTGTGTCAATGATATCATCGCTGCAGGTGCGGAGCCTCTCTATTTCCTCGACTATGTGGCGACAGGTAAGAATGAACCAGCTAAGCTAGAACAAGTGGTCGCGGGTGTAGCAGAAGGTTGTGTGCAGGCAGGCGCTGCCCTCATTGGTGGAGAAACGGCTGAAATGCCTGGCATGTACGGCGAAGATGACTATGACTTGGCTGGTTTTGCGGTCGGTGTGGCTGAAAAATCTCAAATCATTGACGGTTCAAAGGTGGCAGAAGGAGATGTTCTTCTCGGACTTGCTTCAAGTGGGATTCATTCCAATGGTTACTCTCTCGTCCGTCGTGTCTTTGCGGATTACACAGGTGAGGAAATCTTGCCAGAATTGGAAGGTAAGCAACTCAAGGAAGTTTTGCTTGAGCCAACTCGTATCTATGTCAAGACTGTTTTGCCACTCATCAAAGAAGGCTTGGTAAATGGTATTGCCCACATCACAGGTGGTGGCTTTATTGAGAATATCCCTCGCATGTTTGCAGCTGACTTGGCTGCTGAGATTGAGGAAGACAAGGTTCCAGTTTTACCGATTTTCAAAGCCCTTGAAAAATACGGTCAGATCAAACATGAAGAAATGTTTGAAATCTTCAATATGGGTGTGGGACTTATGCTAGCAGTTAGCCCTGAAAATGTAAGTCGTGTCAAGGAATTGTTGGATGAACCAGTCTATGAAATTGGTCGTATCGTCAAGAAAGAAAACGAAAGTGTCATCATCAAATGAAAAAAATAGCGGTTTTTGCCTCTGGTAATGGCTCAAATTTTCAGGTGATAGCGGAACAATTTCCAGTAGAGTTTGTCTTTTCAGACCATCGTGACGCCTATGTGCTCGAACGTGCAGACAAGCTCGGCGTTCTGTCCTATGCTTTTGAACTCAAGGAGTTTGAGAGCAAGGCAGACTACGAAGCGGCCCTTGTCGAACTCTTGGAAGAGCACCAGATTGACTTGGTTTGTCTAGCAGGCTACATGAAAATCGTTGGGCCAACCTTATTGGCGGCTTATGAAGGTCGGATTGTCAATATTCATCCAGCATACTTGCCAGAATTTCCAGGAGCTCATGGGATTGAGGACGCTTGGAATGCTGACGTGGATCAGTCTGGTGTGACCATTCACTGGGTAGATTCTGGTGTGGACACTGGTAAGATCATCAAACAAGTACGTGTACCAAGGTTAGCTGATGATACCATTGATAGTTTTGAAGAACGTATTCATGAAGCAGAGTATAAGTTGTATCCGGAGGTAGTGAAGGCTCTATTTACAGATTGACTTTTTGATGATTCATATGATATCTTTGATTTAAAATTGGAGTCAGTGCTTGTTGAAGACGGCTTCAAACGGAGGTATTTGTGATGTTAGAATCTAAAAAAACAACTCGATATGTATTTTATGTCTATCTGATGTTATTAACTTGGGGAATCTTATTTAAGTTTGAAACAAATCCTGAATTTATAGCATTTTTCTTAGCTCCAAGGTACATCAATTGGATTCCATTTTCAGAACCACTAATAGTAGATGGAAAAATTGTTTTTGCTGAAATGTTATTTAATCTGATTTCCTTTATTCCATTAGGTGTTTGTTTCCCTCTGATAAAAACTAATTTATCTAGTTTAAGAATAGTCGGGACAGGTTTCTTGATTAGTTTATTGTTTGAGTGCTTACAGTATATTTTAGCAATAGGTATAACAGATATAACGGATTTGGCTTTAAATACGCTAGGTGTTTGTGTAGGCTTACTGATTTATCAAATTTTTATAAGAGTGTTCAAATCACAGACTAGAAAATGGGTCAATATCTTAGGTATGCTTAGCCTTGGTTTTGCTTATTTTGTTTTACTGTTACTGCATTTAATTGGTGTTTAACTAATGATTAAAAAGGAGAATATAATGACTAAACGCGCCTTAATCAGCGTCTCAGACAAAGCGGGCATTGTTGAATTTGCCCAAGAACTTAAAAAACTTGGTTGGGATATTATCTCGACAGGTGGGACAAAGGTTGCCCTTGACAATGCTGGGGTGGAGACCATTGCGATCGATGATGTGACGGGCTTCCCAGAGATGATGGACGGTCGTGTCAAGACCCTTCATCCAAATATCCACGGTGGGCTCCTTGCTCGTCGTGACTTGGATAGCCACTTGGAAGCGGCTAAGGACAACAAGATTGAGCTCATTGACCTTGTGGTGGTCAATCTCTATCCATTCAAGGAAACGATTCTCAAACCAGACGTGACGTACGCTGATGCAGTTGAAAACATCGATATCGGCGGGCCATCTATGCTTCGTTCAGCAGCGAAGAACCATGCCAGCGTAACAGTTGTTGTAGATCCATCTGACTACGCTGTGGTTCTTGACGAATTGTCAGCAAACGGTGAAACAACTTACGAAACTCGACAACGTTTGGCAGCCAAGGTTTTCCGTCACACAGCGGCTTATGATGCCTTGATTGCAGAGTATTTCACAGCTCAAGTGGGTGAAGAAAAACCTGAAAAACTGACCTTGACCTATGACCTCAAACAAGCCATGCGTTACGGTGAAAATTCTCAGCAGGATGCGGACTTTTACCAAAAAGCCTTGCCGACAGATTACTCCATTGCTTCAGCCAAACAGCTCAACGGTAAAGAATTGTCCTTCAACAATATCCGTGATGCGGATGCTGCCATTCGTATTATTCGTGATTTCAAAGACCGTCCAACCGTTGTGGCTCTCAAACATATGAATCCATGCGGTATCGGTCAGGCTGATGACATTGAGACTGCTTGGGACTACGCTTATGAGTCTGACCCAGTGTCTATCTTTGGTGGTATCGTTGTTCTTAACCGTGAGGTGGATGTTGCGACAGCTGAGAAGATGCACGGTATTTTCCTTGAAATCATCATCGCACCAAGCTATACGGATGAAGCGCTAGCTATTTTGACTAATAAAAAGAAAAACTTGCGTATCCTTGCCTTGCCATTTGATGCTCAAGAAGCTAGCGAAGTGGAAGCAGAATACACAGGTGTTGTCGGTGGACTTCTGGTGCAAAACCAAGACGTGGTCAAAGAAAGCCCAGCTGACTGGCAAGTGGTGACCAAACGCCAACCAACTGAGACAGAATCGACAGCTCTTGAGTTCGCTTGGAAGGCTATTAAATACGTCAAATCAAACGGAATCATCGTAACCAACGACCACATGACACTTGGTGTTGGTCCAGGTCAAACTAACCGTGTTGCCTCTGTTCGTATCGCTATTGACCAAGCTAAAGACCGCCTTGATGGTGCTGTTCTCGCATCGGATGCCTTCTTCCCATTTGCGGATAACGTGGAAGAAATTGCCAAAGCAGGTATCAAAGCTATCATTCAGCCGGGAGGATCCGTCCGTGACCAAGAATCTATCGAAGCAGCTGACAAATATGGCTTGACCATGGTCTTCACAGGAGTGAGACATTTTAGACATTAAGAACACTAAAGGGAAGAAAACAGTTTCTTTCCTTTTTTGCGTAAAAATGCGGAGTGAAACAAGATTAAAACGAACGTTTGTGATATAATATTGGTAAATAATTCGCAAAAGAGGTTGTGAGATGAAACTACTTGTTGTCGGTTCGGGTGGTCGTGAACATGCGATTGCTAAGAAGTTGCTTGAGTCAAAAGAGGTAGAAAAGGTTTTTGTTGCTCCTGGGAATGATGGGATGACTCTGGATGGTTTGGAATTGGTAAATATCTCTATTTCCGAACATTATGAATTGATTGAGTTTGTAAAAGCCAACGATATTGCTTGGTCATTTATCGGGCCAGATGACGCCCTTGCGGCTGGTATCGTGGATGATTTCAATGCGGCAGGACTCAAAGCTTTTGGTCCGACTAAGGCTGCGGCTGAACTTGAGTGGTCTAAGGATTTTGCCAAGGAAATCATGGTCAAATATGGCGTTCCGACAGCAACCTATGGCACATTCTCGGACTTTGAGGAAGCCAAGGCCTATATCGAAAAGCAGGGGGCTCCTATCGTTGTCAAGGCGGATGGCTTGGCACTTGGGAAGGGTGTCGTCGTTGCTGAGACGGTTGAGCAAGCGGTCGAAGCCACTCATGAGATGCTATTGGACAATAAATTCGGTAATTCAGGTGCGCGTGTGGTCATCGAGGAATTCCTAGACGGAGAAGAATTCTCTCTCTTTGCCTTTGTCAATGGGGACAAGTTCTACGTTATGCCAACGGCTCAGGATCACAAACGTGCCTATGATGGTGACAAGGGACCTAACACAGGCGGTATGGGAGCTTATGCGCCAGTTCCTCACTTGCCACAGAGCGTAGTTGCCACAGCGGTTGACACTATTGTCAGGCCAGTCCTCGAAGGGATGATTAAAGAAGGTCGCCCTTATCTGGGTGTTCTTTACGCAGGGCTTATCTTGACAGCTGATGGACCTATGGTTATAGAGTTTAATGCTCGCTTCGGAGATCCAGAAACTCAGATTATCTTGCCTCGTCTGACCTCTGATTTTGCACAAAATATCACAGACATCCTTGATGGTAAGGAGCCAAACATTACCTGGACGGACAAGGGTGTGACTCTGGGTGTGGTTGTCGCATCCAACGGTTACCCGCTAGACTATGAAAAAGGTGTCAAGTTGCCAGCCAAGACAGAAGGAAACATCATCACCTACTATGCAGGTGCTAAGTTTGCGGAAAATAGCAGAGCACTGCTCTCAAACGGTGGCCGTGTTTATATGCTCGTCACCACAGCAGAAACCGTCAAAGAAGCCCAAGACACCATCTACAAGGAACTCGTCCAACAACAAACAGAAGGGCTCTTCTACCGAACAGATATCGGAAGCAAGGCAATTAGATAAAGATGTAAGAAAAAGCGACGTAGTCGCTAAGTACGATAATGGTCGCCGTGGTGAAAAGACCAGAACAGTATCTGTTCTGGTCGGGGAAAATTTGAGAACTTAGGCTCAAATTGTAGAAATGAAACCGAAGGTTTGCTTCCGTCCCCACCACCTAAGATCATTATCAAAAAAGAAGAAAAGGAAAATTATGACCAAGCCAATTATTTCCATCATCATGGGCTCAAAATCCGACTGGGCAACCATGCAAAAAACAGCAGAAGTCCTAGACCGCTTCGGTGTAGCCTACGAGAAGAAGGTTGTCTCTGCCCATCGCACACCTGATCTCATGTTCAAGCATGCCGAAGAAGCGCGTAGTCGTGGTATCAAGGTCATCATCGCAGGTGCTGGAGGCGCAGCCCACTTGCCAGGAATGGTAGCTGCCAAAACAACCCTTCCTGTCATAGGGGTACCTGTCAAGTCTCGTGCTCTTAGCGGTGTGGACTCGCTCTATTCTATCGTTCAGATGCCGGGTGGGGTGCCTGTTGCGACAATGGCTATCGGTGAAGCAGGAGCGACAAACGCTGCTCTCTTTGCCCTTCGTCTCCTTTCAGTAGAAGAACAGGCTATCGCTACAGCATTGGCAGATTTCGCAGAAGAACAAGGAAAAATCGCAGAGGAGTCGACAAATGAGCTCATCTAAAACAATCGGAATTATCGGTGGTGGTCAACTGGGTCAGATGATGGCCATTTCTGCTATCTACATGGGGCACAAGGTTATCGCGCTGGATCCTGCGGCGGATTGCCCGGCCTCTCGTGTGGCGGAAATCATCGTGGCGCCTTATGACGATATGGACGCCCTCCGTCAGTTGGCTGAGCGATGTGATGTTCTCACTTATGAGTTTGAAAATGTGGATGCCGACAGTTTGGATGCCGTTATCAAGGATGGACAGCTCCCTCAAGGAACAGACCTACTTCGCATTTCCCAAAACCGGATTTTTGAGAAGGACTTTCTTTCCAACAAGGCTCAAGTCACTGTGGCCCCATACAAGGTCGTGACTTCAAGCCAAGACTTGGCAGATATTGACCTATCGAAAAACTATGTTCTCAAGACTGCGACTGGTGGCTATGATGGGCATGGACAAAAGGTCATTCGCTCAGCAGAAGATTTGGAAGAAGCCTATGCATTAGCAGATTCAGCAGACTGTGTCTTGGAAGAATTTGTCAACTTTGACCTTGAAATTTCTGTCATTGTTTCTGGAAATGGCAAGGACGTGACGGTTTTCCCAGTTCAGGAAAATATCCACCGCAATAACATTCTTTCAAAAACCATCGTTCCTGCACGCATTTCAGAAAGTCTAGCTGAGAAATCTAAAACTATGGCAGTACGAATCGCAGAACAACTTAATCTGTCTGGAACCCTTTGCGTGGAAATGTTTGCAACAGCTGATGACATCATTGTCAATGAGATTGCCCCCCGCCCACATAACTCTGGGCACTACTCCATTGAAGCTTGCGACTTTTCACAATTTGACACGCATATTTTGGGTGTTCTAGGAGCACCATTGCCAGCCATAAAACTACATGAGCCTGCCGTCATGCTCAACGTTCTCGGCCAACACGTCGAGGTCGCTGAAAAATATGTCACAGAAAATATAAGCGCCCACCTGCACATGTATGGTAAAATAGAAGCGAAGCACAACCGCAAGATGGGACATGTGACTTTGTTTAGTGATGTGCCAGATGAGGTTGAGGAGTTTGGGAAAGGAATTGATTGGTAGGTGAAGACTATGATTCAAATCATTGTTAATGCTTTTGTTGAAAAGGATAAGACCGGAGCAGTTGTTGAAGTCTTGTTTGCTAGTAGCAATTACGCAAAAGTGAAGGCCAAATATGAAGAGTTAGTTGTTCAATACCCTGAAAACTATTTAGCAATTTATGATTTACCATTGGATACTGATCTCAATGAATTACCACACTATCCATCTGTGTTTATTGGAAAAGAGGAGTTTGAGTAGAAATCTTGGTTTACCTAGATAGCTTATTCCCAACAGCTTTAGAAGAAAGGAAAAATTAATAACAATGATCAACCGTTACTCTCGTCCTGAGATGGCGAACATTTGGAGTGAAGAAAATAAATACCGTGCTTGGCTTGAGGTGGAAATCTTGGCTGACGAGGCATGGGCTGAGTTGGGGGAAATCCCTAAGGAAGATGTGGCTTTGATTCGCGAGAAGGCGGACTTTGACATCGACCGTATTTTGGAGATTGAGCAGGAGACGCGCCACGATGTGGTGGCTTTCACACGTGCGGTTTCTGAGACTCTTGGCGAAGAGCGCAAGTGGGTCCATTACGGTTTGACATCAACTGACGTGGTGGATACGGCTTACGGTTACCTCTACAAGCAGGCTAACGATATCATCCGTCGTGACCTTGAAAATTTCACCAACATCATCGCTGACAAAGCGAAAGAACACAAGTTCACCATCATGATGGGGCGTACCCACGGTGTGCACGCTGAGCCTACAACTTTTGGTCTTAAATTGGCGACTTGGTACAGCGAAATGAAGCGCAATATCGAGCGTTTTGAGCATGCGGCTGCTGGTGTGGAAGCTGGTAAAATTTCTGGTGCGGTTGGAAACTTTGCCAATATCCCACCATTCGTTGAGCAATACGTCTGCGACAAGCTGGGCATCCGTGCTCAAGAAATCTCTACACAGGTCCTTCCTCGTGACCTTCACGCTGAGTACTTTGCGGTTCTTGCCAGCATCGCGACTTCAATCGAACGTATGGCGACTGAGATTCGTGGTTTACAAAAATCAGAGCAACGCGAAGTGGAAGAATTCTTTGCCAAAGGTCAAAAAGGGTCTTCAGCAATGCCTCACAAACGCAACCCTATCGGTTCTGAAAATATGACTGGGCTTGCGCGTGTTATCCGTGGTCATATGATTACAGCTTATGAAAACGTGGCTCTCTGGCACGAACGTGACATCTCTCACTCATCAGCTGAGCGTATCATCGCACCAGATACGACCATTTTGATTGATTACATGCTTAACCGTTTTGGAAATATTGTCAAAGACTTGACAGTCTTCCCAGAAAATATGATCCGCAACATGAACTCGACATTTGGTTTGATTTTCAGCCAACGGGCTATGTTGACTTTGATTGAAAAAGGCATGACCCGTGAGCAAGCCTATGACTTGGTACAACCAAAAACAGCCTATTCTTGGGACAATCAAGTAGACTTCAAACCATTGCTAGAAGCAGATCCAGAGGTGACATCACGCCTCACACAAGAGGAAATCGATGAGATTTTTAACCCTCTTTACTATACCAAACGGGTGGATGATATTTTTGAACGTCTTGGATTAGGATAATTAGAATAAAAATCGAATTTCTATTACTCCATTTATAGGAGTAGCAGAACTTCGATTTTTATTTTGTCTTAAAGTGTTTTTTGATAAAAAGATCCCTAATATTTTAGTAAAATTTAAACAAATTTGATTTACATATATAAAATAGCGTTTTAATGGGATATAATAAGCATAGAAAAAGCCCAAGCGATTAGGCTCAGGCTTTCTTCTTAGTGATCACGGTCACATGAGATGAATTTAATCTTGTAATAATCAGATCGTTTGTAAGTTTCACTGTATCCTAAAACTTGACCAGTTGATTCGAGTTTGGTGATTTTAGTTTGTAGAACAGTAGGGAATTGTTCATCGACTCCGAGGACTGAAGCCGCATGTTCTGGAGTTGGAAAGACTATTTCGTTGATTTCTTCAAAGTGTTCATCATTCATGTGAATGTGGTAGTCTAACTTGAAACGGTTATAGATAGAACTATAGTATTCAAGGTTTGGATAATTTGCGTTGATATATTGTTCTGGGATGTAGGATGTATGGTAGATATAAACGACACCGTTTGATTCGCGGACACGTTCAATCTTGTAGTAGAATTGATCGCCGCGTAGACCCAATTTTTCCAAGTAAGCGAGTTTGTTTCCGCGTTCAATTGAAAGAACAGTTACCTTATCATCTTTAGCATTAAAGAGTTCAATATCTGAAAACTCTACAAGCTTGTGTTTGCGTGCACGTGAAACGAAGGTTCCTTTTCCTTGTTGGCGGACAATATAGCCATCTTTAGCAAGGTCGTTTAAGGCGCGGACAACTGTGATAGAACTGACATCGTACATTGAAATGAGCTCTGCTTCAGTGTAAAATTTATCTCCACTGCTAAACTGCCCAGAGATGATTTTATTTTTTAATTCGTCTTTTATGTATTGATATTTGGGAATTGCCATATTTTTACCTCTATTTTCCTTCTCCACAGAAAATTTTACCATAAAAGCGAAAAAAATAGTAGTCTTTTGAATAAAAAATTAGAAAAATAGTTTGAAAAATTAAGCTACATAGGCATTGCACGTATTTTATAAATGTATTTTATACAAAATTATTTTAGGTTATCTATTCCGAATTGAAAGAGCGTTTGAAATGGGTCTGAAAATGTTTGAAACTAATTGAACGTGTGTATAATAGTAAAATTCTAGCAAATATTCCGACAATTTCTATTGACAATTCAAACAGATTGGTTTATAATTACTATAACAACAAATGAAAGCGTAAACTTTCGCGGTCAGAAGGTAGTTTTATGACACGATTTGAGATACGAGATGATTTCTATCTTGATGGAAAATCATTTAAGATTTTATCTGGCGCCATTCATTATTTTAGGGTTCCTCCAGAAGATTGGTATCATTCGCTCTATAACTTGAAGGCTCTTGGCTTTAATACGGTAGAGACTTATGTGGCTTGGAATTTACACGAGCCTCGTGAGGGCGAGTTTCACTTTGAAGGGGCTCTGGATTTAGAGCGATTTCTCCAGACGGCACAGGATTTAGGTCTCTACGCTATCGTTCGTCCGTCACCCTTCATCTGTGCGGAATGGGAATTCGGTGGTTTACCAGCTTGGCTCTTAACCAAAGATATGAGGATTCGTTCATCAGATCCAGCCTATATTGAGGCTGTCGGTCGCTACTATGACCAGCTCTTACCACGATTGGTTCCACATCTGTTGGACAATGGTGGCAATATCCTCATGATGCAGGTTGAAAATGAGTATGGTTCTTACGGAGAAGATAAGGATTATCTGAGAGCAGTTCGACAGCTAATGGAAGAGCGTGGCGTAACCTGTCCCCTCTTTACGTCAGATGGTCCATGGAGAGCTACTCTAAAAGCTGGAACCTTAATCGAAGATGACCTCTTTGTAACAGGAAACTTTGGTTCTAAGGCACCTTACAACTTTTCACAGATGCAGGAATTCTTTGATGAGCATGGTAAGAAATGGCCGCTCATGTGTATGGAGTTCTGGGATGGCTGGTTCAATCGTTGGAAAGAACCGATTATCACACGGGATCCAAAAGAATTGGCAGATGCAGTTCGAGAGGTTTTGGAACAAGGCTCTATCAATCTCTACATGTTCCACGGTGGTACAAACTTTGGTTTCATGAATGGTTGTTCGGCTCGAGGAACTTTGGACTTGCCACAAGTTACATCTTATGATTACGATGCGCTTCTGGATGAAGAAGGAAATCCAACTGCCAAATACTTGGCAGTCAAGAAGATGATGGCAACACATTTTCCAGAGTACCCGCAGTTGGAACCCCTCTACAAAGAGAGTATGGAGTTGGATGCTATTCCACTAGTTGAAAAAGTTTCCTTGTTTGAAACCTTGGATAGCTTGTCAAGTCCAGTAGAAAGCCTCTATCCTAAAAAGATGGAGGAGTTGGGACAAAGTTATGGCTACCTACTCTATCGAACAGAAACAAACTGGGATGCAGAAGAAGAAAGACTTCGTATCATTGACGGTCGAGATAGGGCCCAGCTGTATGTCGATGGTCAGTGGATTAAAACCCAATATCAGACAGAGATTGGGGAAGATATTTTTTATCAAGGCGAAAAGAAAGCGTTATCTAGGATTGACATATTGATAGAAAATATGGGGCGTGTCAACTATGGGCATAAATTCTTAGCGGATACGCAACGTAAGGGAATTCGGACAGGGGTTTGTAAGGATTTGCACTTCTTACTAAACTGGAAACACTATCCACTCCCACTAGACAATCCTGAGAAAATTGATTTTTCAAAAGGATGGACTCAAGGACAACCAGCCTTTTACGCTTATGACTTTACAGTCCAAGAGCCAAAAGATACTTACCTAGACTTGTCTGAGTTTGGTAAGGGAGTTGCCTTTGTCAATGGGCAGAATCTAGGACGTTTTTGGAACGTCGGCCCGACCCTCTCACTTTATATCCCTCATAGCTATCTCAAGGAAGGTGCCAACCGCATCATTATCTTTGAAACAGAGGGCCAATATAAAGAAGAGATTCATTTAACTCGTAAACCTACACTAAAACACATAAAGGGGGAAAACTTATGACAATTGTAGGATGCCGTATTGATGGACGTTTGATCCACGGACAAGTAGCCAATCTATGGGCTGGAAAACTAAATGTTTCACGTATTATGGTTGTAGATGACGAAGTTGTCAACAACGACGTTGAAAAGAGTGGTTTGAAACTTGCGACACCACCAGGTGTAAAATTGAGTATTTTGCCAATTGAAAAAGCGGCAGCCAATATTCTTGCTGGTAAGTACGATAGCCAACGTCTCTTTATCGTGGCTCGTAAACCAGACCGTTTCCTTGGCTTGGTCGAAGCAGGTGTACCACTTGAAACCCTCAATGTTGGGAATATGTCTCAAACACCAGAAACTCGTGCCATCACACGTTCTATCAACGTAGTGGACAAGGATGTGGAAGACTTCCGCAAACTAGCAGAAAAAGGTGTTAAACTTACTGCTCAAATGGTTCCAAATGATCCAATTTCAGACTTTTTGAGCTTATTAAAATAGGAAAAAATTTTTTAGGAGGTCATTGTTATGATACAATGGTGGCAAATTTTACTTCTCACTTTGTACTCAGCTTATCAAATCTGTGATGAGTTGACGATCGTTTCATCTGCAGGTTCCCCTGTATTTGCTGGTTTCATTACTGGTTTAATCATGGGAGATGTGACTACTGGTTTGCTTATCGGTGGTAACTTGCAACTGTTCGTTCTTGGGGTTGGTACCTTCGGTGGTGCTTCTCGTATCGACGCAACTTCTGGTGCGGTTCTTGCGACAGCCTTCTCTGTTTCACAAGGAATTGATGCACCGCTTGCAATTACTACAATCGCTGTACCAGTAGCAGCTCTCTTGACTTACTTCGACGTTCTTGGACGTATGACTACTACCTTCTTCGCTCACCGTGTGGATGCTGCCATCGAACGCTTTGACTATAAAGGTATTGAACGCAACTACCTACTTGGTGCGATTCCTTGGGCTCTATCTCGTGCCCTTCCAGTCTTCTTTGCCCTTGCTTTTGGTGGTGCCTTTGTACAATCAGTAGTAGACTTCGTTGAAGCCTACAAATGGGTTGCAGATGGCTTGACACTCGCAGGACGTATGCTTCCAGGTCTTGGATTTGCAATCTTGCTTCGTTACCTTCCAGTTAAACGTAACCTTCACTATCTTGCTATGGGATTTGGTTTGACAGCTATGTTGACTGTTCTTTACTCATATGTAACAGGTCTTGGTGGCGCTGTTGCTGGTATCGTAGGTACTCTTCCTGCTGAAGTTGCTGAAAAAATTGGTTTCGTGAACAACTTCAAAGGTTTGTCTATGATTGGTATTTCTATCGTAGGTATTTTCCTTGCAGTGCTTCACTTCAAAAATAGCCAAAAAGTAGCTGTAGCAGCACCTTCTACACCATCAGAAAGTGGGGAAATCGAAGATGACGAATTCTAATTACAAACTTACAAAAGAAGATTTTAATCAAATCAACAAACGTAGCTTGTTTACTTTCCAATTAGGTTGGAACTACGAACGTATGCAAGCTTCTGGTTACCTTTACATGATCTTGCCTCAATTGCGTAAAATGTATGGGGATGGAACTCCTGAATTGAAAGAAATGATGAAAGTTCATACTCAATTCTTCAATACTTCACCATTCTTCCATACCATTATCGCTGGTTTTGACCTTGCCATGGAAGAAAAAGATGGTGTAGGTTCAAAAGATGCCGTTAACGGTATCAAGACAGGTTTGATGGGACCATTTGCTCCTCTTGGAGATACAATCTTTGGTTCACTTGTACCTGCTATCATGGGGTCAGTCGCAGCAACTATGGCTATCGCTGGCCAACCTTGGGGTATCTTCCTTTGGATTGCAGTTGCAGTAGCCTATGACATCTTCCGTTGGAAACAGTTGGAATTTGCCTACAAAGAAGGGGTTAACCTTATCAACAACATGCAAAGTACCTTGACAGCTTTGATTGACGCTGCATCTGTACTTGGTGTCTTCATGATGGGTGCTCTTGTAGCAACAGTGATTAACTTTGAAATTTCTTACAAATGGGCAATCGGTGAGAAGATGATTGACTTCCAAGACATCTTGAACCAAATCTTCCCACGCTTGCTTCCAGCAATCTTTACTGCCTTTATCTTCTGGTTGCTTGGTAAGAAAGGTATGAACTCTACTAAAGCTATCGGTATTATTATCGTACTTGCTTTGGCTCTTTCTGCCTTTGGTAAATTTGTACTTGGAATGGGCGCATAATTTATGACGCAATCATTAATTTTGGTGAGCCATGGTCGTTTCTGTGAAGAACTTAAAGGTAGCACAGAAATGATTATGGGCCCACAAGGCAATATTTACACAGTAGCTCTTCTTCCAGAAGATGGACCAGAAGACTTTACTGCTAAATTTGAAGCTGCTATTGAAGGATTGGATGATTTCCTAGTCTTTGCGGATCTTCTCGGTGGGACACCTTGTAACGTGGTCAGTCGTTTGATCATGGAAGGTCGTGACATCGAACTTTATGCAGGGATGAATCTTCCAATGGTGATTGAATTTATCAATGCGAGCCTGACAGGCGCAGATGCGGACTACAAGAGCCGTGCTGCAGAAAGCATTGTGAAAGTCAATGATTTATTAGCGGGCTTCAATGATGATGAAGATGAATAAGATGTGACTTAGAGCATTTTATATAGAATATACATGGGAATGGGGCTTACTCCCATTCCCATCTTTAATAGAAAAAGAGGAATTCAATGCTACATTATACAAAAGAAGACTTGCTCGAATTGGGTGCAGAAATCACTACACGTGAAATCTACCAACAACCAGATGTATGGAAAGAAGCTTTTGAATCTTATCAAGCAAAACGTGAAGAAATTGCAGCCTTTCTACAAGGGATTGCGGATAAACATGACTATATCAAGGTTATCTTGACAGGTGCTGGGACTTCTGCTTATGTGGGAGATACCTTGGTGCCTTACTTTAAGGAAGTCTATGACGAACGCAAATGGAACTTCAATGCCATTGCGACAACAGATATTGTTGCCAATCCAGAAATTTATTTGAAAAAAGATGTGGCAACTGTCCTTGTATCTTTTGCTCGTAGTGGGAACTCGCCTGAAAGTGTGGCGACTGTTGATTTGGCCAAGGCCTTGGTGGATGAGCTTTACCAAGTGACGATTACTTGTGCAGCGGACGGTAAATTGGCTCTTCAAGCTCATGGAGATGACCGCAATTTCTTGCTTTTGCAACCAGCTGCTTCTAATGACGCTGGCTTTGCCATGACTTCTAGCTTTACGTCTATGATGTTAACAGCTCTCTTGCTCTTTGATCCTACAGAATTTGCTGTTAAGTCTGAACGTTTTGAAGTTGTGTCTAGTCTTGCCCGTAAAGTTTTAGATAATGCAGAAGATGTCAAAGAGCTTGTTGATTTAGACTTTAACCGTGTCATCTATCTAGGAGCTGGTCCTTTCTTTGGTCTTGCTCATGAAGCTCAGCTCAAGATTTTGGAATTGACAGCTGGTCAAGTGGCGACTATGTATGAAAGTCCAGTTGGCTTCCGTCACGGTCCAAAATCTCTTATCAACGAAGATACAGTTGTCTTAGTCTTTGGTACAACAACAGACTACACTCGGAAGTACGACTTAGACTTGGTTCGTGAAGTTGCTGGTGATCAGATTGCTCGTCGGGTTGTGCTTTTGAGTGATCAAGCCTTTGGCCTTGAAAATGTCAAAGAAGTGGCCCTTGGTTGTGGCGGTGTCTTGAATGATATTTACCGTGTCTTCCCTTACATCGTTTATGCTCAACTCTTTGCCCTATTGACTTCACTCAAGGTAGAAAATAAACCAGATACACCGTCTCCTACAGGTACCGTAAACCGTGTGGTACAAGGTGTTATCATCCACGAATATCAAAAGTAATACTGCGTTTATAGATTCTTGATAAAGGAGTTTGTAAATCATACAAGTAAACCATAGATTGTCAGTAGGCTTTCTATGGTTTGTTTGCTTGAGAGAAATAGTAAAAGGAGAAGAGAATGAAAGCATACACAGAGCGTGTATTTGGAAATGTTGAGGGCAAGGATGTCTTGGCCTATCGATTTGAGACGGACGGTGGCTACCAGCTTGAAGTCATGACTTATGGTGCGACTATCTTGCGTTATGTCACACCTGACAAGGCTGGAAATTTTGCCAATGTTATCTTGGGATTTGATGACTTTGCTAGCTATGTAGGCAATAGTCCTAAGCATGGAGCTAGCGTAGGTCCTGTGGCGGGCCGTATTGCAGGTGCGACATTTGAGCTTAATGGCAAGACTTATGACCTTGAAGTCAACAATGCTAGCAACTGTAACCATAGTGGCTCAACAGGTTGGGATTCGAGCTTGTTTGAATTGGTCGAGGTGAGTGACCATGGCTTGACCCTCTACACAGAGCGTACAGATGGGACAGGAGGATTTCCTGGAGATCTCAAGATTTGGATTAGTTATCACTTGGAAGAAACTGGTGCCTACGAAATTAGCTACAAGGTAACAACCGATCAGGATACGCTGGTCAATCCAACCAACCACAGCTATTTCAATTTGTCTGGTGATTTCATGCAGACCATTGATCGCCATGTCTTCCAACTAAACACAGAGGGTATTTACCCAATCGCTCCCGACGGTGTTCCTGCCAAAACTCCAGATGCAAATCGTGATGTGGTCAAACACATCTACAATGGTGCCTTGTTGAAGGATATCTTTGCAGAGGAAGATGAGCAAATCCAGTTGGTATCTGGCTTAGATCATCCATTTGCCCTTCCTGCAGGCCATGATAATGCTGGTTTCCTTTATGACCAAAATTCAGGTCGCTTCCTGCTCTTCAAGACAGAGGCTCCTTGCTTTGTGGTCTACACAGCAAACTTTGTAGATGAGAGTGTCATCATAGGAGGTCAGCCAATGGTACAGCACAATGGGATTGCCCTTGAAGCGCAAGCTTTACCAGATGCCATCCACAGTGACCTCAAAGACCAAGTCATTCTTAAAGCAGGTCAAACCTTCACCAGTAAGACACGTTATGAACTTGTTGTGAAGTGAAGAATTATTGCGCCTACTTTTGGGATTTAGGAATAGGTAAGCAAAGACAAATAGTAGGAAAATATGATATAATTAGGTGTTAAAAAGTATTTATCAAGATACGATTCAAAAGATATAAGGAGTAAACAATGAAGAAAATTGTATTTGCTAGTGCCTTGGCTTTGACCTTGGCAGGAGCAGTTTTGACAAATGATGTTTTTGCGAATGACAGATTGGTGGCAACGCAATCTGCTGATGGTAATGTATTGACCTCAGAGGTGCTAAAACCTTCTAGTGGCAATGTTTTGGTTGGAATCAAGGGAGAATTTTTGCCTCCTCATCAACAATCTATTTTAGATGCTATCAATAAAATTCGTAAAGAAGCAGCCGACGAAGGTTTGGTAGATAAGTATGTTCCTGTCAAATGGTCAGTTGACCATGAAAAAACGGCTTTTGTACGCGCTGCTGAGGTATCTGTTGCGCTGAAGGCTGAACGTCTTTCCAGCAAAAACAACTGGACTGCCTTTCCATCTGGTAATAGCCTAAGTGGAGAAGCTTTAGATTTGAATCCTGATGGATTTCTAAAAGCAATTGAAAACTGGCATGCTGAAAAGGCGCAATATGTGGCGAAAAAGAAAGATAAAACATCAAAAGAATTTTCATCTTATTATGAGAACTTGATTAACCCTAAATTTACCCATGTGGGTCTTGCTGCTTTTAAAAATGCAGCTAGTCCTCAGAAGGCAGCAACGGTTGCTCTGGCTTTAGGAACTACGACTTCTTCAGAGGAATTAGCTGGTGGATATGGTTCTGCTGTTCAGTACACAGAAGTGACTGCCTCAAACCTTTCAACAGTTAAAAGTAAAGCAATGGTTGTAGAAACACCGCTGAAAGATTTCAGAAAATCTACGTCTGATCAGTCTGGCTGGGTGCAGTCTAATGGCAAGTGGTATTTTTATGAGTCTGGTGATGTGAAGACAGGCTGGTTGAAAACAGGTGGTCAATGGTACTACTTGAATGACCTAGGTGTCATGCAGACTGGATTTGTAGAAGTTGATGGATCGGTGTATTATCTAAGTAACTCAGGCGCTATGTTTACAGGCTGGGGAACAGATGGTAGCAGATGGTTCTACTTTGATAGCTCAGGAGCTATGAAAACAGGCTGGTACAAGGAAAATGGTACCTGGTATTACCTTGATGAAGAAGGGATCATGAAGACGGGTTGGTTTAAAGTAGGTCAACACTGGTACTATGCAAATGGTTCAGGCGCTTTGGCTGTTAGCACAACAACACCAGATGGTTACCGTGTAAATGGTAATGGTGAATGGGTAAACTAGAATGAAGATAGTAAGTCATAGGTAAAGTATTCATCTTACTTAGTAAAAAGAATGAACGATAAGAAAGAGGTTGATGGCGAACATTGACCTCTTTTTTGGAGTGTCTCGAGTCAGTTGCTACTTACTGAAAATAAGAACGAGTCATCATCCGTCGCAAATATGCAAGACTATTCCTAATTCAGAAATCAACCTTTTGATATATGGGAATGTGAGTTTTATCTGCAATCGAAAAGCAAATACACACCTTGTCTTTGAAGTCAAGTGAGTATAAAAGAGAGACTCTATGAAAGAGAATGTAAAGAAATAGTAAATTTTTCAAAACGATTTTCATAAAAACTTTGATAAAACAAATAAAATCCCGAACAAAAATGTAACACAATTGTAACATAAAACACTTGACAAGTATTTACGGGGGGGGTATACTTAATACAGTATAGTCTGAAAATGATTATCAGAAAAGAGGTAAATTTAGATGAATAAGAAAAAAATGATTTTAACAAGTCTAGCCAGTGTCGCTATCTTAGGGGCTGGTTTTGTTGCGTCTCAACCTACTTTTGTAAGAGCAGAAGACGCTACCGTAGCTAACCAGTCTCAAGCTGAGAAAGACTATGATGCAGCAATGAAAAAATCTGACGCTGCTAAGAAGAATTACGACGAAGCTAAAAAGAAAGCAGCAGAAGCTCAGAAGAAATATGAAGACGATCAAAAGAAAACAGTAGAAAAAGCAGAGAAAGAAAAAGCAGCTTCTGAAAAGATAGCTAAGGCAACAGAGGAAGTTCAAAAAGCGGTCCTAGACTATCTAAATGCTGTCAGAAATCACAACGAAACTGGGAAAAAATCCGCAGAAGAAGCTGAGAAAAAAGCTAAGGAACGCGAAACTGCTGCGAAGGAGGAATTTAATACTATTCGAACAACAATAGTAGTTCCTGAACCAGAACAGTTAGCTGAGACTAAGAAAACAGCAGAAGAAGCTAAAAAAGCAGAAGAAGTAGCTAAGAAAAAATCTGATGAGGCAGCTCAAGAAGAAGAAGTAGCGAAGAAAAAAGTAGAGGCAGAGAAGAAAGAAGCCGAAGCCAAAGAAGAATTAAAAAACTTTTTGAATAAAGTAGAAGAAGCTACTATAGCGGAAATCAATAATAGTGATAAAATCAAGCCTGAAGATAAGCCTAAAGCTATTGAAAAAGCAAAAGAAGCTATTGGGAAAGAATATGTTTTAAAGGCTATTGAGAATGGCGAATTATCAGCTACTGATCTTTTGGCTGATGTTAATAAAGCTGCTGAAGCGCCGGTATTAACGGAAGAAGAAGAGAAGAAAGACGATATTCCTAATAGTACAAAGCAAGATAGTAAATCTCTAACAGACTTACCTAAAGATATTCAAGATGGAATTAAAAAAGGGGAAGAAAATGATGCTGCACGTCCAGCGTCAGAAAAAGCACAAGATCGTGCTGATGATTTAGGTGATGCTGTAGCTAAACAACAAAAGGAAGTTGATGCTTTAAATAAAGAGACAGCAAGTAAACAACAAATTGCTGTAGCAGTAAAAGCTGCTCTTGAAAAAGCGAAGGAGACTTTGAAAGCTGCTGAAGAAGCTAATGCAGATTCCGCTATCATTGAGGGAGCTAAAGCTGCTGTTGAAAAACTATCTCAAGCTGAGATGAAAGCAAATTCTGATTTTCAAGAAGCTGGTAGGAGTTTGGAGCAAGAGGTGTCAATTTTGAACGAATTGATAGACTTGTACAATAAAGCTCTTGAAGAGGTTAAAGAAGAAAAAGCAAAAGAAAAAACAGATGATCAAAGAGCTGAAGAAGACTACGCTCGTAAATCAGAAGAAGCATATAACCGCTTGACTCAACAGCAACCTCCAAAAACTGAAAAACCAGCTGAAATTCCAGCAAAACCAGAGAAACCAGCTGAACCAGCTCCAGCTCCATCCTCAGATCAACCAGCACAACCTTCTGTTCCTGCAAGACCATCTAATCCGACATATGTCCCTTCATACTCTTCATATGTTCCATCATACAGCTCATATTCTGTAGTGGCACCAGCTAAACCAGCCGCTCCAAAAACAGGTTGGAAACAAGAAAACGGTATGTGGTACTTCTACAATACTGATGGTTCAATGGCGACAGGATGGCTACAAGACAACGGTTCATGGTACTACCTCAACGCTAGTGGTGCTATGGTAACAGGTTGGCTCCAAAACAATGGCTCATGGTACTACCTCAACGCTAATGGAGCTATGGTAACAGGTTGGCTACAATACAATGGTTCATGGTACTACCTCAACGCTAGTGGCGCTATGGCGACAGGTTGGGCTAAAGTCAACGGCTCATGGTACTACCTAAATGCTAACGGTTCAATGGCAACAGGTTGGGTTAAAGATGGAGATACATGGTACTATCTTGAAGTATCAGGTGCTATGAAAGCAAGCCAATGGTTCAAAGTATCAGACAAATGGTACTATGTTGACGGTTCAGGTGCCCTTGCAGTCAATACAACTGTAGATGGCTATAGAGTCAATGCCAATGGTGAATGGGTTAACTAAACCTAATGTAACTAGTTAATACTAACTTCCTGTAAGAATCCTTTAAAGTATTCCCTACAAATACCATATCCTTTCAGTAGATACTATACCCTTGTAGGAAGTTTAGATTAAAAAATAACTCTGTAATCTCTAGCCGGATTTATGGTGTCAGAGACTACGGAGTTTTTTTGATTGGTAAAGAATGGTGGTACTCAATAGATTCTTAGTTTGCTATTTGATTTGAAAATTACAAATTCTTTCTCTTCTTGGCATTTTTGGTCAGGGAAACCTGATAAGTATCTTGTTCTTTAGTGAGGTAATGGATGATTTGAAAATCATCGGTTTGAGCCTTGAAATCCACTTCGTAGACAGTGGTGACTTGTTCTCCATCATTGCTAGTATCAATCGAGATGAGGTCTAACTCAGTACAGAATTGTGATAGCCCAGATTGGATAGTTTGAAGTTGCTTATCCTGGTTCGCAATTGTGATGGTCAATAGTCTGCGACGTTGGTGATTGCTCTTGCTTTGTTGCTTTTCTAAAAGAAGCCATACTGCTAAGATAAAGACAGTGAAGAGAATCGCTAGAGCTAGATAGCCTGTCCCTGCTGCCAGCCCGATAATCATGGCAAGGAAGATTGCAATTAGTTCCCGTGAACCACTGGTAGCTGAACGGAAACGAATGAGGCTAAAGGTTCCTGCAACGGCGATAGAGGTTCCTAGGCTGCCATTTACCAGAAAGATGACCAAGGTCATCAAGCAGGGGAGTAGGGTCAAACTAACCGCAAATTCCCGTGTATAGAGGGTACGGTGTTTGTAGGCCCAGGTCAGCGCCAAACCTAAAATCAGGCTGACCAAGAGAGCCAGAAAGAGCTGGATAGGATTGGCAGTGGCAGTTGTGTCGTTGAAGATAGAGTTGAAAAGATTAGACATAAGTAGTACCTACACTTTCTGTGCTTGGTCGTGGGCTATAGTCCAGCCCCTGAGACTTGTGGTAGGCGCAGCTGTATTTTGAAAATTTCTGCTCTACCAGTCCATATTGGTCGAGAATATCTTGTAGCCATTGGGGTTTTCTACCTGGAGCTTTAATTTCCATGATGACAATGTCCTCGTTTAGTAGAGGGAAACCGTCCTTTCCTGAAAATAAACTGACATTCTCATCACGATAGGTTAGATTTTGGTCAATGGTGACACGAATTTTATTGTAGGGAAATCCGCTAATTTCTTTCTTTTCCTTGAGAGAAAAGCGGTCGTAGTAGATATACATACGAGGGATGATGGCTTGTTGATATTCCTCTTGGAGTTGCTGAATTTTTTCAATCATTATTTGGTCCTTGATGCTGCTATCCAGGTGTCCTTTGGTCATAAACTGGGTGATAGACTGGGGAGTCGACAAGAGACGATATTTTCGCCCGACACCAGTCCTGTCCTTGAATTTGATTTCTAAAAATACCTGACTATCTGGCTGGATTTGACTGAGATAGGTTCGCATCCGAATCTTTTCTTTACGCTTAGTACCTTGGCTATCATCCTGAATCATATCAAATTGCTCTGTATCAAAGTAGATGTTGGAAATGGTCGAAGTTGGATAATCATCCTCGACGAGATATATTTTTAAGTCCTCTATTAAATTAGCCAAGTCAGCTTTGGTAACGACATATTTGGTTTCAATTCGTTTAAAGCTTGTTTCAATTGGCTTCATAAATCTTGTCTCCTTTATCAAACTATTTCAGTACACTATCTTATTAGCAGATAGGTGTGTCTGGGCAAGTTGAACTTGCTTGTAATTAGTCTATGGAATTTTCCTAAAACTTTTGTTAAAGATAACTTAACTGAAACTGAACTTAAGAAAACTTTCAGAAAAAGTTTAGATTTTTTTCAGACTTACCCTGTAAACTAAGGTCAAGCTAAATGAAGGCGAGGAAAAAAGTATGAAATCAAAAAAATGGACTCTAATCTTAACCAGTTTAACAGCTTTGACCTTGATGACAGCTTGTGGGCAGTCAACGACCAAGTCAAGTACAACTGCAGCGGCAGATACCACTGCTATCACAACTTCAGCTAAAAACAGTCAATCTTCTTATTTTACAGAAAAGGACTACGACACTTCTTATGATGAAAGCACTGCTTCTAAGATTGAATTGTCTGGTTCATCTGCAAACGTCTCTGGAGATGGTGTGACAGTTTCTGGCTCAACGGTGACCATCTCAAAAGCAGGTACTTATGTCATTTCTGGTCAGTCTGACGGAGTGCAAATTAAAATCGCAGCTGATAAGTCTGATGATGTGAAACTTGTCCTAAAAGGCGCGACCATGACCAATACAGATGCGGCTATTTCGGCTACAAGCGCAGGTCATGTCTACCTCACTCTAGCAGAGGGAACCACCAACAGTCTCTCTGACTCAAGCTCTAACAGTGATGAAAAGGCAAATACCGCTCTCTTTTCTAAGGTTGATTTGACCATCAATGGTTCAGGGACTCTTACTGTAGATGGCAAGAAAAGCAATGCTATCAAGGCAAATGATACGCTTCACATCACTGGTGGAACCTTTAACATCACATCAGTAGGAGATGCCTTTAATGTCAATGATGAACTCAACATCACTGGTACGACCATGACGATCGATGCCAAGGAAGATGGTGTTAAAGTTGATAATGATGACGATATGACTGTCGGAAATATGTATTTGGCGAACAATACCATAACAGTCACAGCAGGCGATGACGGCATTCACGCTTCTGGCAACCTAGTGATTGATAGTGGTACTTACACCGTCAAGAATTCCACAGAAGGAATTGAAGGGAAAGCCATTACGATCAATGGTGGAGATATCAATGTCTACTCGACAGATGATGGGGTCAATGCAGCCAATAAAAATGCCCAGCAAAGCGACATTTACTTTACCATGACAGGTGGAAATCTAACTGTAGAAGTTGGTCAAGGGGACACAGATCCAATTGACTCAAACGGGAATATCACGGTCACAGGCGGAACCATTAAATTGATAGGACAATCAGGCTTTGACTTTGATGGAACAGCAACCTACACAGGTGGGGATATCTACATCAACGGCGAAAAACAAACAGATATTGTCAATTCTATGCCTGGAGGCGGAGGTCCGAATGGAGGTCCTGGCGGTCCAGCCCCTGGCGGACGAGGATAAACACAAACGATGCTGGGCAAGAAGTCTTTGAAATCAGAAAAACGCATAGTATCAGGTCAGAGAAACCTTGGTACTATGCGTTTTATTGTGGGGAGATTTACTTCATTTTCTCCTGAAGTCGACTTTTTGCCCAACCTCGTTTGGTCCTGCTATTTGAGTTGTTCTACTTGACTCCAAGTAAAAAAGGAGTATAATGTTGTAATGAATAAAGTTACAATAAAAAGAGCAAAGGAGAAATAGGTGACCTACGCATACAATAGTAAGATTTATTTGGCAGAGGCAGTTTTAAATGTAAAGGATGTGGTGAGTCAGACTGCCTTCTATCATCAGATTCTAGGCTTGGAGATCCTTTCTCAGACAGAATCTGAAAGTATTTTAGGAGCTGGTGGAAAGGCTTTGGTTCATTTACTGAAAACAGACAGGCTAGAGGAGGTGCAAGATCACTATGGTCTCTATCATCTAGCTATCCTTTTACCAAGTCGTGAGGATTTGGCAAATCTGTTTAAGCATATAGCAGAGCTGCAAATTCAGCTAGTCGGTGGGGCGGATCATGGCTACAGTGAAGCAATCTATCTGGAAGATTTAGAAGGGAACGGGATTGAAATTTATCGTGATAAGCCTATAGAGGACTGGGATATTCGTGAGGATGGGCGCATTGTCGGAGTAACCGAAGCCTTATCTGCTCAAGAAATATATGAGATGGGACGTAAAGTAGAACCTTTTGAGATAGTCTCTACTACGCGCATGGGGCATATCCATCTTTCTGTCAAGGATAGTCAAGTAGCAAGCCGGTTTTATCAAAAGGTTTTAGGACTAGAGGATAAATTTAGTCTACCTAGCGCTAGTTGGATTGCGTCTGGGGATTATCATCATCATTTAGCGGTCAACGAGTGGGGAAGAAAAAGGCTAGCCAGACGTGAACAAGGTTTACCCGGCTTGGCCTACTATGTCATTGAAGTCGCAAGCAAAGAAGAATTTCTAGCAATTGCCGAAAGAGGACAGGAAGTTGAAGCGTCTATCAAGTGGCTGACATCAACTCAGTTGGAAGTGACAGACCCAGACGGAATCGTGACGCGTATCCGCTTAGCTAGATAGGATGTGATAAAGACCAGAGCATAGATTGTATAAAATGCTCCTTATCCTAGTCAGATATGTAGAAAATTTGATATGATAGTAGGGAATAAGGAGAAGAACACAATGACTAGTGAATACCAGAAAATGATTGCAGGAGAGGTTTACCGTCCATCGGACCCAGAATTGCGGGCCTTGGCTCAGGCTTCTCGCCAAAAGCAGGCTGCTTTTAATAAGGAAGAAGATCCCTTGAAGGGAGCTGAAATCATTAAGGCTTGGTTTGGCTCAACTGGGCAAAATCTTTATATCAATACTCGCTTGATGGTGGACTACGGTGTCAATATCCATCTAGGGGAAAATTTTTATTCTAACTGGAACTTGACCATGCTGGATGTCTGCCCTATTCGTATCGGGGACAATGCCATGATTGGTCCCAACTGTCAGTTCCTGACTCCACTTCATCCGCTGGATCCACATGAGCGTAATTCAGGTATTGAGTACGGTAAGCCTATCACAATCGGAGACAATTTCTGGGCTGGTGGTGGCGTCATTGTCCTGCCTGGAGTCACACTTGGAAATAATGTCGTCGCAGGAGCAGGGGCAGTGATTACCAAGTCCTTTGGGGACAATGTTGTATTAGCTGGCAACCCTGCGCGCGTGATTAAGGAGATATCTGTGGAATAGAAGTAAAAAGGAACAGCGGGTGTTGTTTTTTTCTATCATTCTCTTGTTCTTCAATAATGGAGAAAAAGGGAGTGGAGATAAAAACTTCTTCTACATTTTTACCCGGTTCACATTCACCTACTCTATATCTTAGCAAGTCTGCTTCATTAAGCAATTGCAAAGCATCTTGTAATTGGGATGCTTTTTGATACAAGAAGTATTAGTGTAGGAGAGAGTTTTTGTGGATGACTAGATGATATCAATGATTTTTCTATTTATTTTCAGTCAAAGATGATACAATAGTAAGGTCGCAAACACTAGACTGCGCAGGCAGGAGGTGATCTTATGTGCGTTTTCATCGAACTTGTCTTGCTACCTATTCTTGCTGGTACACTAGCGAATGTCTTATCGGAGTGGCTTATCCGATTTGTAGCAAGCAAATGCGACAAGAAAAAGAAATAGCCTGAGCGCCTTGAGCAAGCGCAAAAAAACACCACTGGCGGCAACCGGTGGTGTTTTCTTATATGCTTATTTCATCGAACTTTTAAGCAAGTCCATTGTACCATTAAAAAGAGTCTCTGTCAAAAATATTGTTATTGTATTGTTTTTATTCTCAGCCTCCTCCTTGACATTCGGTCAGCTTTTGATACAATAGTACAAAATTAGAGGAGGTAGACTATGATTCAGAAGCATGCGATTCCTATTTTAGAGTTTGATGACAATCCTCAGGCGGTTATCATGCCCAATCACGAGAGATTGGATTTGCAGTTGCCCAAGAAGTGTGTTTATGCTTTTTTAGGTGAGGAGATTGACCGCTATGCGAGGGAAGTAGGGGCGGACAGTGTTGGTGAGTTCGTTTCTGCCACCAAGACCTATCCAGTCTACGTCATCAACTACAAAGGCGAGGAGATTTGTCTGGCTCAGGCTCCTGTCGGTTCAGCTCCAGCAGCCCAGTTTATGGATTGGTTGATTGGCTATGGTGTGGAGCAGATTATTTCCACAGGTACCTGTGGTGTGCTAGCCGATATAGAGGAAAATGCCTTTCTAGTCCCTGTTCGCGCTCTGCGAGATGAAGGAGCCAGTTACCACTATGTGGCACCTTCTCGTTATATGGAAATGCAGCCAGAGGCTATTGCTGCCATTGAGCGAGTTTTGGAAGTCAGAGGGATTCCCTATGAAGAAGTTATGACCTGGACGACAGATGGTTTTTACCGAGAAACGGCTGAAAAGGTGGCTTATCGTAAGGAAGAAAGCTGTGCTGTTGTGGAGATGGAGTGTGCTGCGCTTGCGGCAGTAGCTCAATTGCGTGGGGTTCTCTGGGGTGAATTGTTGTTCACAGCAGATTCCCTAGCTGACTTGGACCAGTACGATAGTCGTGACTGGGGCTCGGAAGCTTTTGATAAGGCCTTGGAACTCTGCCTTGAGATATCCTTTCAGATATAGCTACTCTCCTACTTTTTATGGTACAATGGATGTATGTTATTTAAATTATCTAAGGAAAAAATAAAGCTAGGCTTATCTCGTTTGTCGCCTGCTCGTCGTATTTTTTTGAGTTTCGCCTTGGTTATTTTACTAGGCTCTCTTCTTTTGAGCTTGCCTTTTGTGCAAGTGCCTAGCTCTCGAGCGACTTATTTTGACCATCTCTTTACAACTGTATCCATGGTCTGTGTGACAGGTCTTTTTACCCAGCCTGTCGCTGATACCTACAATATTTGGGGTCAGCTCATTTGTATGTTCTTGATTCAGATTGGTGGTCTGGGGCTCATGACCTTTATTGGGGTTTTCTATATCCAGAGCAAGCAAAAGCTTAGTCTTCGTAGCCGTACAACTATTCAGGATAGTTTTAGTTATGGAGAGACTCGATCTTTGAGAAAGTTTGTCTATTCTATTTTTCTCACGACTTTTTTGGTTGAGGGTTTGGGAGCTCTATTCCTCAGTTTTCGTTTTGTTCCTCAACTTGGCTGGGGGCGCGGTCTCTTTAGTGCTATTTTTCTAGCTATATCCGCCTTCTGTAATGCCGGTTTTGATAATTTTGGAAGTACGAGCTTGATTGCTTTTCAGACTGATCCCTTGGTCAATCTGGTCATCGCAGGCTTGATTATCACAGGTGGTCTTGGATTTATGGTCTGGTTTGACCTTGCTACGCATATAGGGAAAAAGAAAAAAGGGCGCCTGCATTTTCACACCAAACTGGTTTTATTACTGACGGTGGGGCTACTAGCTTTTGGGACGGTGAGCAGTCTCGTTCTTGAATGGAACAATGCAGGGACGATTGGCAATCTCCCTGTTGCAGATAAGGTCTTGGTCAGCTTTTTCCAAACTGTCAGCATGAGAACGGCTGGTTTTGGGACAATTGATTACAGCATGGCTCGTCCTGTTACCTTATTGATTTATATCTTGCAGATGTTTCTAGGTGGGGCTCCAGGAGGAACAGCTGGGGGGCTCAAGATTACCACATTTTTTGTCCTCTTGGTCTTTGCACGAAGTGAGCTTCTAGGCTTACCTCATGCCAATATCGCTCGACGGACGATTGCGCCGCGAACGGTTCAAAAATCCTTTAGTGTCTTTATTATCTTTTTGATGACCTTCTTGCTGGGCTTGATTTTACTAGGGATGACAGCCAAGGGAAATCCTCCCTTTATCCACCTCATATTTGAAACCATTTCTGCTCTTGGGACAGTCGGAGTGACGGCAAATTTAACTCCAGATTTAGGGAAATTAGCTCTAAGTGTGATTATGGTTCTCATGTTTATCGGACGAATTGGTCCCTTGACTCTGCTGGTCAGCCTAGCAGATTACCATCCAGAAAAGAAAGATATGATTCACTATATGAAAGCAGATATTAGTATTGGTTAAGAAAGGAAAGAGCATGTCAGATCGTACGATTGGAATTTTAGGCTTGGGAATTTTTGGAAGTAGTGTCCTAGCTGCCCTAGCCAAGCAGGATATGAATATTATCGCTATTGATGACCACGCAGAGCGCATCAATCAGTTTGAGCCAGTTTTGGCGCGTGGAGTGATTGGTGACATCACAGATGAAGAATTATTGAGATCAGCAGGGATTGATACCTGCGATACCGTTGTAGTCGCGACAGGTGAAAATCTGGAGTCGAGTGTGCTTGCGGTTATGCACTGTAAGAGTTTGGGGGTACCGACTGTTATTGCTAAGGTCAAAAGTCAGACTGCTAAGAAAGTGCTGGAAAAGATTGGAGCTGACTCGGTTATCTCGCCAGAGTATGAAATGGGGCAGTCCCTAGCACAGACCATTCTTTTCCATAATAGTGTTGATGTCTTTCAGTTGGATAAAAATGTCTCTATTGTGGAGATGAAAATTCCTCAGTCTTGGGCAGGTCAAAGTCTGAGTAAATTAGACCTTCGTGGCAAATACAATCTGAATATTTTGGGCTTCCGAGAGCAGGAAAATTCCCCATTGGATGTTGAATTTGGACCAGATGACCTTTTGAAGGCAGATACCTATATTTTGGCGGTCATCAACAACCAGTATTTGGATACCCTAGCAGCATTGAATTCGTAAAAGAGGAAGCTCTCCTCTTTTTTGATGCCCAAGATAGCAAAGAGAGACAGAAGCCTTGTATTCTAGTAAAAGTTCTTCAAAGGCTGAACTTTATGGTAAAATAGAAAGAAGTGACAAGAGAGAGTAATACTCAATGAAAATCAAAGATCAAACTAGGAAACTAGCCGCAGGTTGCTCAAAACAGTGTTTTGAGGTTGCAGATAGGGTTGACGCGGTTTGAAGAGATTTTCGAAGAGTATAAGAAAAAATCAGTCCCCTAAAGGAGCAGATTATGAAGTTATTGTCTATCGCCATTCCTAGCTATAATGCAGCAGTCTATCTTCATTACTGTGTGGAGTCGTTAGTGATTGGTGGTGAGCAAGTTGAGATTTTGATTATCAATGACGGGTCTCAGGACCAGACTCAGGAAATCGCTGAGCGTTTAGCCAGAAAGTATCCTAGCATCGTTAGAGCCATTTATCAGGAAAATAAAGGCCATGGCGGTGCGGTCAATCGTGGCTTGGCAGAGGCTTCTGGGCGTTATTTTAAAGTAGTTGACAGTGATGACTGGGTGGATCCTCGTGCTTACCTGAAAATTCTTGAAACCTTGCAGGAACTTGAGAGCAAGGGTCAAGAGGTTGACGCCTTTGTGACTAATTTTGTCTATGAAAAGGAAGGTCAGTCTCGTAAGAAGAGTATGAGTTACGAGTCAGTCTTGCCTGTCCAGCAGATTTTTGGCTGGGATCAGGTCGGAAATTTCTCAAAAGGCCAGTATATCATGATGCACTCGCTGATTTACCGGACAGATTTGTTGCGAGCGAGCCAGTTCCAATTGCCTGAGCATACTTTTTATGTCGATAATCTTTTTGTCTTTACACCCCTTCAGCAGGTCAAAACCATGTACTATCTACCTGTCGATTTCTATCGTTATTTGATTGGGCGTGAGGACCAGTCTGTCAATGAGCAAGTGATGATTAAGCGCATTGATCAGCAACTGAAAGTCAATCGACTCTTGGTAGACCAGCTTGATTTATCCCAAGTGAGTCACCCCAAAATGCGAGAATATTTGCTGAATCATATTGAGATTACGACGGTGATTTCCAGTGCCCTGCTCAACCGAGCAGGCACAGCAGAGCATCTTGCCAAAAAACGGGAGCTGTGGACCTATATTCAGCAGGAAAATCCAGAGGTCTTTCAAGCTATTCGTAAGACCATGCTCAGCCGTTTGACCAAACATTCTGTCTTGCCAGCTCGCAAACTGTCCAATGTTGTCTATCAAATCACCAAATCTGTTTATGGATTTAATTGATATAAGTATTTTATAAGAGGGATTTAAGAAAAATTTTAACTTTTTCTTAGTCCTTTTTAATTTTAGGAGATTATACTAGAGTCATCAAATAAAGAAAAACTCTAAGGAGAATCCTATGAAATTCAATCCAAATCAAAGATATACTCGTTGGTCTATTCGCCGTCTTAGTGTCGGTGTTGCCTCAGTTGTTGTGGCTAGTGGCTTCTTTGTCCTAGTTGGTCAGCCAAGTTCTGTACGTGCCGATGGGCTCAATCCGACCCCTGCTCAAGTCTTACCTGAAGGGGAATCGGTAACGAAAGAGGGTGACTTAGCAGAAACTCAGGGAGACACCGTTCTTGCTGAAGCGAAACCTGAGGTCGTTGCTGGAAATACGAATTCACTTCCGACACCTACAGAAGGAACTGAAGTGAGCGAGGAAACAAGCCCTTCTCGTCTGGATACACTTTTTGAAAAAGGTGAAGAAGCTCAAGAAAATCCAGAGCTAACAGATGTCTTAAAAGGAGCTGTAGATACAGCTGATGCGGATGGGACACAAGCAACTCCAGCAGATATTGAAAAAGCTGTCGATGAGGATGTTAAAGACAGTATTGATGTCCCAGCGGGCTACCTAGAACAAGCCAAAGTTCCCGGTCCTTTCTTGGCTGGTGTAAACAAACCGCTTAAATATGAACTTTTCGCAGGCGATGGTATGTTGACTCGTCTCTTGCTCAAAGCATCTGACAAGGCTCCATGGTCAGATAATGGTAAGGATAAAAATGAAAAAATTCCACCAGTGAAAAATTTACCTGATGGCAAGTATTACTATCAAGTATCTTTGAATGGTAACACTACAGGTAAGCAAGATCAGGATTTATTAGATACACTTCGTACTAATGGTACAAATACCTATGAAGCTACCCTGACTGTCTATGAAGCAGCCGGTGATAAACCAAATTTGAATAAGGTTGTCAAGGAACGTAAAGTCAATATTACCTTGAACGGTCTTGTAACAAGAAGCGATGTTAACTCTGCAGTTGAAAACAACGTTAAAGACAGTATCGATGTTCCAGCAGCTTATCTTGAAAAAGCTGAAGGAAAAGGTCCTTTCACTGCCGGTGTAAACCAAGTAATTCCTTATGAACTCTTCGCTGGTGATGGTATGTTGACTCGTCTATTACTAAAAGCTTCTGATAAGGCTCCTTGGTCTGATAATGGTGCAGCTAAAAATCCTGCTTTATCTCCACTGGGCGAAAATGTGAAAACAAAAGGTCAATACTTCTATGAAGTAGACTTAAATGGCAATACTGTTGGTAAACAAGGTCAAGCTTTAATCGATCAGCTTCGTGCTAATGGTACTCAAACTTATAAAGCTACTGTTAAAGTTTACGGAAATAAAGACGGTAAAGCTGACTTGACTAATCTAGTTGCTACTAAAGATGTAGACATCAACATCAATGGATTAGTTGCTAAAGAAACTGTCGAAAAAGCTGTTAAAGATAACGTTAAAGACAGTATCGATGTTCCAGCAGCCTACCTAGAACAAGCCAAGGGTGAAGGTCCATTCACAGCCGGTGTCAACCAAGTAATTCCTTATGAACTATTCGCAGGTGATGGTATGTTGACTCGTCTCTTGCTAAAAGCTTCGGATAAGGCTCCATGGTCTGATAATGGTGTAGCTAAAAATCCTGCTTTATCTCCATTAGGAGAAAATGTGAAAACAAAAGGTCAATATTTCTATGAAGTAGACTTAAATGGCAATACTGTTGGTAAACAAGGTCAAGCTTTAATCGATCAGCTTCGTGCTAATGGTACTCAGACTTACAATGCTACTGTTAAAGTTTACGGAAATAAAGACGGTAAAGCTGACTTGACTAATCTAGTTGCTACTAAAAATGTAGACATCAACATCAATGGATTAGTTGCTAAAGAAACTGTCGAAAAAGCTGTTAAAGATAACGTTAAAGACAGTATTGATGTTCCAGCAGCCTACCTAGAAAAAGCCAAGGGCGAAGGTCCATTCACAGCCGGTGTTAACCATGTGATTCCATATGAACTCTTCGCAGGTGATGGTATGTTGACTCGTCTCTTGCTCAAAGCATCTGACAAGGCTCCATGGTCAGATAATGGCGACGCTAAAAATCCTGCTTTATCTCCATTAGGTGAAAACGTGAAGACCAAAGGTCAATACTTCTACCAAGTAGCCTTGGACGGAAACGTGGCTGGCAAAGAAAAACAAGAACTCATCGACCAGTTCCGAGCAAACGGTACTCAAACTTACAGCGCTACAGTCAATGTCTATGGCAACAAAGATGGTAAAGCAGATTTGACAAACATCGTAGCAACTAAACAAGTTACTATTAAGATAAATGTTAAAGAAACATCAGACACAGCGAATGGTTCTTTCTCACCTTCTAACTCTGGCTCTGGCGTGACTCCGATGAATCACAGTCATGCTACAGGTGCGACTCATCAAACAGCTACTGACCATAAGGACATGATGGCACCAGCCAAAGAGACTGATAAAGCAATGCCAGCAAATGACCAAATGGAAAAATCAGGTATAAAGACTGAGACTCCAGCTCCAGGTACTACAGATAGCATGCCTGCTGACACTATGACAAGCTCTACCAATACGATGGCAGGTGAAAACATGGCTGCTTCTGCTAACAAGATGTCTGATACGATGATGTCAGACAAGATGATGTCAGATGATAAAGCTATGCTACCAAATACTGGTGAAGCTCAAACATCAATGGCAAGTATTGGTTTCCTTGGGCTTGCACTTGCAGGTTTACTCGGTGGTCTAGGTTTGAAAAACAAAAAAGAAGAAAACTAATCAGCTAAGGAAATAAATGAGGGATAGTAGGCTGACTAAGGCTAGTTTACCAACTCAATCAGCAATCAGGACTTTCTTTCAATAGCAGATTAAAATCATCGTAAAACAATAAAAATAGTGTTATACTTAAAGCAGTATAGCACTGTTTTTATCAAAGGAGAGACAGATGGGAAAGACAATTTTACTCGTTGACGACGAGGTAGAAATCACAGATATTCATCAGAGATACTTAATTCAGGCAGGTTATCAGGTCTTGGTAGCCCATGATGGACTGGAAGCGCTAGAGCTGTTCAAGAAAAAACCGATTGATTTGATTATCACAGATGTCATGATGCCTCGGATGGATGGTTATGATTTAATCAGTGAGGTTCAATACTTATCACCAGAGCAGCCTTTCCTATTTATTACTGCTAAGACCAGTGAACAGGACAAGATTTACGGTCTGAGCTTGGGAGCAGATGATTTTATTGCTAAGCCCTTTAGCCCTCGTGAGCTGGTTTTGCGAGTCCACAATATTTTGCGCCGCCTTCATCGTGGGGGCGAAACAGAGCTGATTTCCCTTGGCAATCTGAAAATGAATCATAGTAGTCATGAAGTTCAAATAGGAGAAGAAATGCTGGATTTGACTGTTAAATCATTTGAATTGCTGTGGATTTTAGCTAGCAATCCAGAGCGAGTTTTCTCCAAGACAGACCTCTATGAAAAGGTCTGGCAAGAAGACTATGTGGATGATACCAATACCTTGAATGTGCATATCCATGCTCTTCGACAGGAGTTGGCAAAATATAGTAGTGATCAAACGCCCACTATTAAGACAGTTTGGGGGTTGGGATATAAGATAGAGAAACCGAGAGGACAAACATGAAACTAAAAAGTTATATTTTGGTTGGATATATTATTTCAACCCTCTTAACCATTTTGGTTGTTTTTTGGGCTGTTCAAAAAATGCTGATTGAGAAAAGCGAGATTTACTTTTTGCTTGGAATGACCATCGTTGCCAGCCTTGTCGGTGCTGGGATTAGTCTCTTTCTCCTATCGCCGGTCTTTACGTCGTTGGGCAAACTCAAGGAGCATGCCAAGCGGGTAGCGGACAAGGATTTTCCTTCAAATCTGGAGGTTCAAGGCCCTTTAGAATTTCAACAATTAGGGCAAGCTTTTAATGAAATGTCCCATGATTTGCAGGCAAGCTTTGATTCCTTGGAAGAAAGCGAACGAGAAAAGGGCTTGATGATTGCCCAGTTGTCGCATGATATTAAGACTCCTATCACTTCGATCCAAGCGACGGTAGAAGGGATTTTGGATGGGGTTATCAAGGAGTCGGAGCAAGCTCATTATCTAGCAACCATTGGACGCCAGACGGAAAGGCTCAATAAACTGGTTGAGGAGTTGAATTTTTTGACCCTAAACACAGCCAGAAATCAGGCGGATATGACTAGTAAAGACAGCATTTTTCTGGACCAGCTCTTGATTGAGTGCATGAGTGAATTTCAGTTCTTGATTGAGCAGGAGAGAAGAGATGTCCACTTGCAGGTAATCCCAGAGTCTGCCCGGATTGAGGGAGATTATGCAAAGCTTTCTCGTATCTTGGTGAATCTGGTCAATAACGCTTTTAAATACTCTGCTCCAGGAACCAAGTTGGAAGTGGTAGCTAAGCTGGAAAATAATCAGCTTTCAATCAGTGTGACCGATGAGGGACAGGGCATTGCCCCAGAGGATTTGGAGAATATTTTCAAACGCCTTTATCGTGTCGAAACTTCGCGTAACATGAAAACAGGTGGGCATGGTCTTGGTCTTGCGATTGCGCGTGAATTGGCCCATCAATTGGGTGGAGAAATCACAGTCAGCAGCCAGTACGGCCTCGGAAGCACCTTTACCCTTGTTCTTAACTTAAAATAAAGTCTAAACCCCCTTTACAAATCTAGCTATTCATGGTAGAATGGATTTTGTGTGAAATATCAGCAGGAAAGCATGAAGCTCGTCAACAGGTGTCTTATGATAAGTAACCTTGGCTGTTTAGGCGAAGGGCATCTGCACGAATCAGGGCTTTCTAAGTGACTATTTCCACCGAAATATTATTTATATCAGGAGGACATTCACATGTCACGTTATACAGGACCATCTTGGAAACAAGCTCGTCGCCTTGGCCTTTCACTTACAGGTACAGGTAAAGAATTGGCACGTCGTAACTACGTACCAGGACAACACGGACCAAACAACCGTTCTAAATTGTCAGAATACGGTTTGCAATTGGCTGAAAAACAAAAACTTCGTTTCACTTACGGTGTAGGTGAAAAACAATTCCGTAACTTGTTCGTACAAGCTACAAAAATCAAAGGCGGAATCCTAGGTTTCAACTTCATGCTTCTTTTGGAACGTCGTTTGGATAACGTTGTTTACCGTCTTGGTCTTGCGACTACTCGTCGTCAAGCTCGTCAATTCGTAAACCACGGTCACATCCTTGTTGACGGAAAACGCGTTGATATCCCATCATACCGCGTAACTCCAGGTCAAGTGATCTCAGTTCGTGAAAAATCATTGAAAGTTCCAGCAATCCTTGAAGCAGTAGAAGCTACTCTTGGACGTCCAGCATTCGTATCATTCGACGCTGAAAAATTGGAAGGTTCATTGACTCGCTTGCCAGAACGCGACGAAATCAACCCAGAAATCAACGAAGCACTTGTCGTTGAATTCTACAACAAAATGCTTTAAGATAAGACTTTATATTGTAAGAAGCCTACAACAGTGGGCTTTTTGCTTTGTCTTAAAACGTTGATTTCTGGGTTTATCATCATTTTTGTCATCACTTATAACGAACTAACAGCTTTCTCATAAAATGAGACGGCTGTTTTTGCTTTTTCTTTGGAGAGATGACTGTAAGTGTCCATTGTCATAGCTAGTGTAGAATGACCTAGACGGTGTTGTAACTCTTTATATGGTATTCCAGAGTTTAGCAAAAGACTAGCGTGAGTATGGCGAAAACCATGAAAACCAATGTTAGGTACACCAGCATGTTTGAAACGTGTGTTTAAACGAGTTGCTAGTGTTTTATTGTTTGGGTATTGAGGAAATTAGAGAAGTTTAAAAGTCTATCATTTTAAATTTGATGTTTACAAAATGATAAGCAGATAAGCAAAGTAATAACTTGCCTTAGTTGTTCGCAGAATGACAAGGAGATAGGAGAGATAAAAATGTCTCTTAATTCCTTACCAAATGGTATGGAGAATGGACTTGAACCAAGAGGGAACGCCGAGAAAATGCAAAAAAAGCACTTAGAAAAATCTAAGCGCTCAAGAGTAGTGGACGGTGTGCCTGTCCCGTCATCTCATACTATGAAGTTGCGTAGCGACACTATCATTTCTACCTCACTTCTCTTTAAACTAATTATATCATAAAGGAGTAGCAGCTTGACCACTGATGAAGTAGAAAGGAAGCTAAAAAGCTATTGTAAAGGAAGCTTCGACGATTTCTTACTACGGTCAAGAATTGATTACTTCGACCTTCAACCTTGCTCGTATGAATATGATGCTTCATGGAGTTGCGATTGAGAACTATCACCTCAGCAATCACGACACCCTAGACGAAGATTGGCCGACTACGGAGCCGACAGACTTTGATGGGGTTTTGATGAACCCACCCTATTCGCTGAAGTGGTCAGCAGATAGTGGATTCTTGCAAGATCCTCGCTTTTCAAGTTATGGAGTTCTGGCACCTAAGTCCAAAGCAGATTTTGCCTTCCTCCTTCACGGTTTTTACCATCTCAAGCATAATGGAGTTATGGCCATCGTCCTTCCTCACGGAGTCCTTTTCCGAGGAGCAGCCGAGCAGAAGATTCGCCAGCACCTGCTAGAAGAAGGCGCTATTGATACAGTTATCGGCTTACCGGCAAATATCTTCTATAATACCTCTATCCCGACAACCATTATTATCCTTAAAAAGAATCGCACCAATAAGGATGTCTTCTTTATCGATGCCTCCAAAGAGTTTGAAAAAGGGAAAAATCAAAACAATATGACCGAAGACCATATTGCCAAGATTTTGGAGACTTATCAAAAACGTGAGAATGTCGAGAAGTTCGCCCATCTAGTCAGCTTTGAAGAGATTGTCGAAAATGACTATAACCTCAACATTCCACGCTATGTCGATACCTTTGAGGAAGAACCCGTAGTTCCCCTAGCCGATCTAGCCGACCAGCTAGCAGAGATTGATAAAGAGATTGGAGAGGTAGAAGCCAGACTCGCACACATGCGCAGCCAACTAGTAGGCACAACACCAGAAGCCCAAGCAGAATTAACCGCCTATCTCGAAAAATTGAAAGAGATTTAGAGAGTAGGCTAAGAATGAAAAAACGCAGGACGGTCTGAGCCTGCGTTTTGGTTTCCTCAAATTTGGGAAAAGACCATATTATTTCAAAAATTTTTAGGAATGAAAATAAAATATTTAATATTTAGTCATGAAATCTCCAAGATTTTTGATTTGTTGTTTAATGATGTGGTATTGTTCAGTTGAGCTTTTAGGGAGAACATATCTTGTAGATCGTCCCTTACCTTCTATCTCAATATACTTTTTATTTTGTAGAGATTTCAAATTTTCTCTAAATTTATACTCAGTCATGAGAGAATTTTCGAGGACATCATTTTTAGTAATGCTACCATTTTTAATGATATATTCAAGTATTATCTTTTCATTATCTGATGTATCCGCATAAGAAGACAATAAGTCTACTTTCCAGATTGTAACAACAGTACTATCAAAGGTAGTGCTTACCTCAGGGATTTTTAGTTTATATTTTTTGGAAATATCAAAAATTTTTGGTCCACCTGATCCAGCTTTTTCGGACATCCCAATTCTACGGAATAATGAAGAGATTGTACTATTTCGCGTTTTGGAAGTTCCGCCATGTATAAATTCGGGAATAGAAATTTTCATCTTACCTGGATTTTTAAATTCATAGAAGTCTTGATAAGCTGTAATAACTATAGGAGAATCAAAGTCATAGTAAGCATGCATTAAGCAGTTTACTAAAGCTTCACGTATAGATTCAGATAGGTCTTTCTTGAATGGTAAACGGTGGGCAGATTCGTTATTAAACTCAAATCTATCATTTGTTGTAGTAGTTAATTTTTTATATGCTAAATTGAAAAAATCAAACATGTTTAAATCAGGGTACATCATATCCCCTGTTGAAATTCTATCGTTCCACCTAGTTGAAAGGGAGGTATCTTTTTCAAAATAGTCTAATTGAAATTTGGGATAACGAGAAATGATAGAATTGTACTTTCCAAAAAATATTAGTCCTCCTGCGGTTAATTTATATGTATTATCAATCCTGTCTTTTTTAAATACACCAATTTCGATTAGAAAATTTCTCAACGAAATGCTATTATATTTTATATTACCAGTAAGTTCAATTAATAATTGCTTGTAATGTTCTATTGTATCTAAATTTAAATCATTTTCGTCAAAATTATTAAGTAACTCACTATCAATATCATCATGAGAACTAGTCATCAGATATTTAAGTTCTTCTTTATCAAGTCGAACATCGCCTTCACCTAATCTTTTATATGACTCACGATAATCATTTTTTAGATGGACGGGTTTTTGGTGAGGATTCGCTTCTCTTACAGTGACTACCATGAGTTGTTTATTTTTGCCTGGAATGTCAATGTATTCAATATCATTATCGGTAAGTAAGTTACAGCTAACTTTTTGTTTGTTTGCGACTAAAGCGAATAAATTGTCTCGTATTTTTTGAGGATTATTGACTCCTTGGTAGGGGTCAATATTTTTTTCGTCTATCCCGAGAATTATTTTCCCGCCATTTGTATTTGCAAATGCTGAGTAGGTTTCCCAG
This sequence comes from Streptococcus nakanonensis, assembly GCF_059738785.1. NCBI lineage: Bacteria > Bacillati > Bacillota > Bacilli > Lactobacillales > Streptococcaceae > Streptococcus > Streptococcus nakanonensis. Next base: position 108,470 of record NZ_AP027139.1, read on the forward strand.
AAAGATTCTGGAAGATCGTTTTTAGCTTTTTTGTATTCTAAATCAACCCCTTCAAATTTTAAGTCCATATTTTCCCTTCCTAAAATATAATGTTGCTTAAATTTATTTTTTTAAATGATTGTCACGCGAAAAAGTAAATTTGATAGATAATTAAAATCTTTGATTTCATCGTATTTCTAAGATATATTTTAAAATATTCACGCGAAAATCACGCGAAAATCGCGCGAATATTTGTAATCAAAATTCAATTGAAAAATGTAGAATTTTCAATAATAAAATAGATGGATTTAAAATCTATTTTATTATAACACAGAGATAAGAAAAAATAGATAGTGAGACGAGTTTAAATAGGATTACTCGTTATGAAATGTTAATTACTTTTGATGGCTTAACAAATATTATCAATAATGTAGTCATTCGAATGATTCTCATTGCAATGTACTGAAATTAACAAAAAGAAAAAACGCTTGAATCAGCGTTTTTCTTCTGTATTGATTCGTATTGAATGCTTACTTCACTTCTGTAAACACAACGTGTTTGCGAAGTTTTGGTGAGTATTTCTTCAATTGAAGACGGTCTGGAGTGTTACGTTTGTTTTTAGAAGTAAGGTACAAGCGTTCACCAGATTCTTTGTGTTCAAGTGTAATATTTACGCGCATGGTATCTCCCTTCTATTATTCAGCTGATGCAGCTTTAGCGATTTTACGTCCTTTGTAGTATCCTTTAAGTGATACACGGTGAGAACGTGAGTAATCTCCAGTAGTTTCGTCAAAGTTTACAGATGGAGCTGTTACTTTGTAGTGTGTACGACGTTTGTTTTTCTTCGCTTTTGAAGTGCGACGTGCAGGTACTGCCATTTTAATTTCTCCTTTTAAGATATAATTCAGTTAGGTTTGATTTTCATCAACTTTAATAGTATATCAAAACTTTTTTGTAAAGTAAAGTTACTTGACAAAAAAAGATGAAAAAATTCTCCTATTCGGCACGGCAGACAGGAGAAGGTGTTAAATATCAATCTCAAATGGTTCGTCAATGGTTTCTGATACGTATTTTCCGTCTTTCTTCCGTTGTTTGACACATTCTGTGAGGAGATATTCGATTTGGCCATTGACTGAACGAAAGTCATCTTCTGCCCATGATGTGAGTGCAGCGTATAACTTTGTTGAGAGTCGAAGGGGGATCTGCTTTTTTTAGCTTCAACCATCTTTAGTAAAGACTTCCTGTGTTGACAATTGGTTGTGCATCATGATTGCCACAAAGAACGACAAGGAGATTTGAAACCATGGCAGCTTTTCGCTCTTTGTCAAGCTCTACCAATTCCCCTTCATTGAGCCGTTCTAGTGCCATTTCAACCATTCCTATTAATTGTTATCTAAATGATATCGCTTTAATTTATAACGTCAAGAAAAAGTAGAAAAATAATTACTAAAAACTTTCAGCCCAATAATTTCTTTTAAAAGGTGAGATTATATTGTGCTCAAATACTCTTTTATTCTTATAACTTTTACACTATAATTGTAGTTAGAAAGGAAGAGAAATGTTTGATTATAGAGCACTAGTTATTTTGATGACTTTGATGGATCATGTGAGCTATCATTATATGAATTATCTGTTAAGGTGAGCTTACCTATAAAGGAAGTCAAAGAAGGAATAGATTATTTAGTGCCTTATCTAGCTAATAAAGGGATAGTGCTGGATAAAAAGCAAGGTCGCTATAGTTTATCAAATCGTACGAAGCAGTCTTTGACAGATATTATTAAGTCGGATGAATTGGTTTTACCAAAGTCGACTCGCTTAGCTTTGATCTATCTTTACACTTTTTGCCGATTAGATTTTATATCGAATAATCATTACCAAGACTTTTTGAAAGTAAGTAAGAATACAACCTTATCTGATATTCAATCATTAAGAAAGATTATGTTAGATAATGATTTGGAGCTAGGGTACAGTAGAGCAAAAGGTTATACTTTACACGGTTCAGAGTGGAATAAGCACCGTTTAGCTTTTCAAATGGTTAGTGAGTTGCTGGAATCCTCCATAGGAATTTGGGGTTTGGATTATGTTTTATCCAGTTGGGGGTATTCATTAACTTATGATTTGATAAATCAGGTAGTTAAAGATTATTATGAGAAGCTACAGCTAGTACCTATTGTTAATCAATTAAAAGTTTGCCTTTTCGGTTTAGTATTCATTCTGTGTAGGTATCAAAGGGATGTTGAAAGAGTAGGTCTTTCAGAGACATTAGTATCTCCTGTTATTCAAGATATAACCACTATTTTATTGGATACAGTGGTTGATTTGGGAATTATAGATACGGTGTTTTCTGAGGATGATTATCGCTATATCACCGTTTTATTATCAAGTTGCTTTGAAGGTGAAGTAGATGTTGCTCCGGTTTACTTTAATCAATTAACAGAGGCTATTATAAGTAGAATGGAAGATATTTCTTTGTTACATTTTAAACAAAGGGAAGGATTGAGAGAAAATCTTCGTCGCCATCTTATACCGGCTTACTATAGATTAAAGTTCGGTCTACCTAGTTCAAATGAATATGTGTTGCATGTTAAAGAACATTATCCTGATTTATTTGAACTAGTAAAAGATTCTTTGACTCCCTTGATGGACGCTATTGACAAGCCCATACCTGATAGTGAAACAGCATATTTTGTTATCCATTTCGGAGGTTATTTAAAGAAAGCAGATACTTTGCCTCAAAAATGGTATAAAGCAGCAATCATTTGTCCTAATGGTGTTAGTTCTTCATTGATGTTAAAAGAGAATCTATTAGCATTATTTCCTCAAATTGAGTTCATAGGAACCTCAAAGATTGATGATTTACAGGCGAAAACTAGTAGTGACTATGATATGGTTTTTTCTACCATAAAGGTGGAGACAGAAAAGCCAAATTATCTAGTTTCGGTTATGATGACTGAAGAGCAAGCAATACAACTAGTAGAACTAGTGTTAAAAGATTTTCCGAATTTAGAGTATGGGGATTTTGAGATTGAACAAATCCTGAATATTGTCAAAAGATATGGAATTATTACACAAGAATTGGAATTAAGATTGGCGTTAAAGAATTATCTTTATCAAAAAAATGATAGAAAGGAAATTGTACCAGTGCTAGAACAACTTATTACCAAAGAAACCTATCAGGTGAGTTCGCAAAAATTAGGATGGAAGGAGGCGATTCGTTTAGCAGCTAAACCGCTTTTGGATCAAGATAAGATAACTGAGAACTACCCTGAGGCAATGATTCAAAAAGTAGAAGAGTTTGGACCTTTTATTAATTTAGGGAAGGGAGTAGCAATTCCTCACGCTCGGCCAGATGAAGGTGTGAATGAAATAGGAATGTCAATGTTAGTTTTGGAAGAACCGATTTATTTATTGGATAATCCAGAACAAGAGGTAAGATTGTTGATTTGTATTGCAGCCATTGATAATGAAAGTCATTTAAAGGCTTTGTCACATTTAACAACAATTTTAAGAGATAAAAATCATGTTCAAACTTTAATATCATCAAAAAACTATGATGACATTGAAATGATAATTAAACAGGAGGATTAAATAATGTTAAAAATTGGTACAGCTTGTGGTTCAGGATTAGGTTCAAGTTTTATGGTACAGATGAATATTGAATCTGTATTGAGTGATTTGAATGTTTCAGATGTAGAAGTTGAACACTATGATTTAGGTGGAGCAGATCCAAATGCTGCTGATATTTGGATTGTTGGTCGTGATCTAGCTGATTCAGCTAGTCATCTTGGAGATGTTCGTATCTTAAATAGTATTATTGATATGGATGAACTACGAGAATTAATTACTAAACTTTGTGAAGAAAAAGGACTTATATAGGAGGCTAGCGTCATGATGAAGTTCATATTGGATATTGTTAGTACACCAGCTATTTTAGTAGCTTTAATTGCAATCTTAGGATTAGTTCTTCAGAAGAAGAAATTACCTGATATTATTAAAGGTGGAATTAAGACCTTTGTTGGTTTCTTAGTTGTATCTGGTGGTGCAGGAATTGTACAAAATTCTTTAAATCCATTTGGTACCATGTTTGAGCATGCTTTTCATTTATCTGGCGTTGTGCCGAATAATGAAGCAATTGTAGCTGTAGCTTTAACAACATATGGCTCAGCTACTGCAATGATTATGTTTGCAGGTATGGTATTCAATATCTTAATTGCTCGTTTTACTCGATTCAAATATATCTTTTTAACAGGGCACCACACTCTATATATGGCGTGTATGATTGCAGTCATTTTATCAGTTGCTGGCTTTACAAGTTTGCCTCTTATCTTACTAGGAGGATTAGCACTCGGTATTATTATGAGTATTTCCCCAGCATTTGTGCAAAAATATATGGTTCAATTAACTGGAAATGACAAGGTGGCTTTAGGTCATTTCAGTTCTTTGGGATATTGGTTGAGTGGTTTTACTGGTAGCCTTATCGGTGACAAATCAAAATCAACAGAGGACATTAAATTTCCAAAGAGTCTAGCTTTTTTACGTGATAGTACTGTTAGTATTACTTTATCCATGGCAGTTATTTATATTATTGTAGCTATCTTTGCAGGGTCAGAATATATAGAAAAAGAAATCAGTAGTGGTACAAGTGGTCTAGTTTATGCTTTACAATTAGCAGGTCAATTTGCAGCAGGTGTATTTGTTATTTTAGCAGGTGTTCGCCTTATTTTGGGTGAAATTGTTCCAGCCTTTAAAGGTATTTCAGAGCGTCTTGTACCTAATTCAAAACCTGCTTTGGATTGTCCGATTGTTTATACTTATGCACCCAATGCAGTTCTAATTGGATTTATCTCTAGTTTTGTTGGTGGTTTAGTAAGTATGGCAATTATGATTGCTTCAGGAACGGTTGTTATATTACCAGGCGTTGTGCCTCATTTCTTCTGTGGAGCGACTGCAGGTGTTATTGGGAATGCATCTGGTGGTGTTCGTGGAGCCACTATTGGAGCATTTTTACAAGGTATTTTAATCAGTTTTCTTCCAGTCTTTTTAATGCCAGTTTTGGGAGGACTTGGTTTCCAAGGATCAACTTTCTCAGATGCAGATTTTGGTCTATCAGGAATTATTTTAGGAATGTTAAATCAATTTGGCTCACAAGCAGGCATTGTGATTGGTCTTGTTCTTATTTTAGCAGTTATGTTTGGAGTATCCTTTATTAAAAAGCCATCTGTAAAGGAGGAATAAGGGATGATTTTAAGTAAAAATAGAGAAGATGAGTTAAGAAAATTTGCGACTAACATCCGATTAAATACTCTTGAAACCTTGAATCATCTTGGATTTGGTCATTATGGAGGGAGCCTGTCTATCGTAGAAGTTCTAGCAGTGCTTTATGGTGAAATAATGCCAATGACTCCAGAAATATTTGCATCGCGAGATAGAGATTATTTCATATTATCAAAAGGTCACGGAGGACCAGCTCTATACAGTACACTCTATTTGAATGGTTTCTTTGACAAAGAATTCTTATATTCTTTAAATACAAATGGAACCAAATTACCGTCTCATCCTGATAGAAATCTAACGCCAGGCATAGATATGACAACGGGCTCTTTAGGACAAGGAATTAGTGTTGCAACCGGACTTGCATATGGTCAGAGAATAAGAAAAAGTCCCTTTTATACCTATGCTATTGTTGGAGATGGTGAGTTAAATGAGGGACAATGTTGGGAGGCTATACAGTTTGCTTCTCATCAACAGTTATCTAATTTAATTGTATTTGTAGACGATAACAAAAAACAATTAGATGGTTTTACAAAGGATATTTGTAATCCAGGTGATTTTGTAGAAAAATTCTCATCATTTGGATTTGAATCCATTAGGGTCAATGGTTCAGATATTAGAGAAATTTATGAAGGGATTATCCAATTAAAACAGTCAAATAATTCATCCCCTAAGTGTATTGTATTAGACACTATTAAAGGTCAAGGAGTTCGAGAGCTGGAAGAAATGAAATCCAATCATCATCTTCGCCCTACTGTAGAGGAGAGACAAATGTTAACTTCAGTTGTAGAAAGATTAAGTCAGGAATTGGAGGAAACAGAATGATGAGAAGTACGAAAGAATTACGACATGTGTATAGAGATTTCCTTCTAGAGGCTAACCAAAGTTATTCTGATATAGTAGTTTTAGAAGCAGACTTGTCAAGTTCTATGGCTACTAATAATCTTGAAAAGGACTTTGGAGACCGTTATGTGAATGTTGGAATAATGGAAGCAGAAATGGTCGGGCTTGCAGCAGGTTTATCTATTCAGGGGTTTAGACCTTATCTTCATACATTTGGCCCTTTTGCTTCAAGAAGAGTATTTGATCAATTATTTATTTCTCTTGGGTACGCACAATTGGATGCCACTGTGATTGGCTCAGATGCAGGAGTAACGGCAGAGATGAATGGTGGAACACATATGCCATTTGAAGAAATTGGATTGTTACGTTTAATTCCTAAATCAATCATTTTTGAAGCAACTGATGATATCCAATTTCATGAAATCTTGAACCAGACATTATACTTAAAAGGACTAAAATATATTCGAACAATTAGAAAAGCTCCAGAGGCTGTATATCAAGGTGGAGAAGACTTTTCTAAAGGCTACATTGAGTTAAGACACGGTGAAGATGTTGTAATAGTTGCTTCTGGCATAATGGTTGCTCCAAGTATTCGAGTTGCGGATGAACTGTCTAAATTAGGTTATTCAGAGGTGTGATAGATTTATTTAGAATTAAACCGATACCAGAACAGATAAAAACAATGTTAAGTGGAAAAACTATATTTACTGTAGAAAACCACAATCAGATAGGTGGAATTGGCAGTGCTTTATGTGAATTATTCTCTGATGATGGAATAACAAAAATTCATCGGATGGGTGTTCAAGAAAGATTCGGTCAAGTTGGGAAAATGGATTATCTTCTTAATGAGTATGGTTTGAGTGAATCGAATATAAAAGAGAAAGTTCTAGAGTTTTATAATGCAAGATAGATGTTAAATACACTTATCTGAAAGAACTTCTGTAAAAATTACATTACGTTATTTAAAGCAAGCGGATTAAAAGCATATTCTGGTCATCAGAAAGTGCCCTGATCCGCTTTGTTGTTTTTAATTTAAAATGTTTATATGTATATAGAATTTTCTGAAAATTCAAGAATTTTCTTCTGTTCATTGCTTTTAAAATGTGCTATAATAGTAAAAACTGAAATGGGAGGGATAAGATGACTGAATTAGATAAACGTCACCGCAGTAGCATTTATGACAGTATGGTAAAATCGCCAAACCGTGCCATGCTTCGTGCGACTGGTATGACAGATAAGGACTTTGAAACACCGATTGTTGGGGTTATTTCGACTTGGGCGGAAAATACGCCATGTAACATCCACTTGCATGATTTTGGGAAATTAGCCAAAGAAGGTGTAAAATCGGCAGGTGCTTGGCCTGTGCAGTTTGGGACTATTACCGTAGCGGACGGGATTGCCATGGGAACGCCTGGTATGCGTTTCTCTTTGACATCTCGTGATATCATTGCAGACTCAATCGAGGCGGCTATGGGTGGCCACAATGTCGATGCTTTTGTTGCTATCGGTGGCTGTGATAAGAACATGCCTGGTTCTATGATTGCTATTGCCAATATGGATATTCCAGCAATTTTCGCCTATGGTGGAACTATTGCACCGGGAAATCTTGATGGCAAAGACATCGACTTGGTTTCTGTCTTTGAGGGTATCGGAAAATGGAACCACGGTGATATGACAGCTGAGGACGTGAAACGTCTTGAATGTAATGCCTGCCCTGGCCCTGGTGGTTGTGGTGGTATGTATACAGCTAATACCATGGCGACTGCTATCGAAGTTCTCGGTATGAGTTTGCCAGGGTCTTCCTCTCACCCAGCTGAATCAGCTGATAAGAAAGAAGACATCGAAGCAGCAGGACGTGCTGTTGTTAAGATGTTGGAGCTCGGTCTCAAACCGTCAGATATCTTGACTCGTGAAGCCTTTGAAGACGCCATTACTGTAACTATGGCTCTCGGTGGTTCTACAAACGCCACTCTTCACTTGCTTGCCATTGCCCATGCTGCCAATGTTGACTTGTCACTTGAGGACTTCAATACAATCCAAGAACGTGTGCCTCACTTGGCCGACTTGAAACCATCTGGTCAGTATGTCTTCCAAGACCTCTACAAAGTCGGTGGTGTGCCTGCGGTTATGAAGTACTTGTTGGCGAATGGTTTCCTTCATGGCGACCGCATCACATGTACTGGTAAGACAGTTGCTGAGAACTTGGCTGATTTTGCAGACTTAACCCCAGGTCAAAAAGTCATCATGCCACTGGAAAATCCAAAACGTGCGGACGGTCCGCTTATCATCTTGAACGGGAACCTTGCTCCTGATGGTGCGGTTGCCAAGGTATCAGGTGTTAAAGTGCGTCGTCACGTTGGACCAGCTAAGGTCTTTGACTCAGAAGAAGATGCGATTCAGGCCGTTCTGACAGATGAAATCGTTGATGGCGATGTAGTCGTTGTTCGTTTTGTTGGACCTAAGGGTGGTCCTGGTATGCCTGAGATGCTCTCGCTTTCATCAATGATTGTTGGTAAAGGTCAGGGAGATAAGGTTGCCCTCTTGACGGATGGTCGTTTCTCTGGTGGTACTTATGGTCTGGTTGTTGGACATATCGCTCCTGAAGCTCAGGATGGTGGACCGATTGCCTACCTTCGTACAGGCGATATTGTTACGGTTGACCAAGATACTAAAGAAATTTCCATGGCCGTATCCGAAGAAGAACTTGAAAAACGCAAGGCAGAAACAACCTTGCCACCACTTTACAGTCGTGGTGTCCTCGGTAAATATGCCCATATCGTATCATCCGCTTCACGCGGAGCCGTGACAGACTTCTGGAATATGGACAAGTCAGGTAAAAAATAAACTTAAAAAGCAAGCCAACTTCGGCTTGCTTCTTTTCATCTTCAAAAGTGATTTAGCTGCTTATACTCAATAAAAATCAAAGAGCAAACTAGGAAGTTAGCCGCAGGTTGCTCAAAACACTGTTTTGAGGTTGCAGATAGAACTGACGAAGTCAGCTCAAAACACTGTTTTGAGGTTGTGGATAGAACTGACGAAGTCAGTAACATATACCTACGACAAGCCGACGCTGACGTGGTTTGAAGAGATTTTTGAAGAGTATTAACGAGGTGGCAGTCCAAGGGCAATACGGCCGTAGCGACTGATTCGTGTGATTTTCCAAGCAGGTGACCAGGTAACTTCAACCTTGACATCTTCGATACCCTCGATTTGTTTCAGACTTGCTACGATTTCGATAGGCAGGCTTTCGGCACAATCGCAGGCAGTGTCGGTGAAGGTCATGACAATCTTGCAGAGACCTGTTTCGTCCAGATTGATTTCATAGATCAGCCCTAGATTGTAAACATCCAATTCCACATCTGTATCAAAAACCTTCTCTAGTTTTTCGATAATTTGGTCTTGCAAGGCCAAAGCGCGGTCATTGATTTTGATATCCTCTCTCATTACAGTCCCTCCACGTGATAAATATCCTCTATTTTCTCATAATTCTGACAATTTGGCAAGTTTTTGATGAATTTTCTGAAAAATATGATAAAATGAAGAAAATACTGAGTCAAGGGGAAGCCTATGGAGCAGATTGGAAAAGTCTTTAGACAATTACGAGAGTCAAGAAATATCTCGCTGAGACAAGCAACTGGGGGACAATTTTCGCCGTCTATGTTATCTCGATTTGAAACAGGTCAGAGTGAGCTTTCGGTGGAAAAGTTTCTATTTGCCCTAGAAACTATATCTGCCAGTGTAGAGGAAATCCTCTTTCTGGCGAGAGGGTTTCAGTATGATACAGATTCTGAGTTGAGAAAAGAAATCATAGATGTCTTGGATCCAAAGAACATAGCACCTCTTGAGGACTTGTATCGCAGGGAGTATCAAAAGCATATCCATTCTCACAACAAACAGAAACATATTCTAAATGCCATTATGATCAAGTCTTATATGAAGGGCATGGATGAAAGGGTAGAGTTAACAGCAGAGGAAGGAAAAGTCCTTCATGATTATTTGTTTTCTACCGAGATCTGGGGAATCTATGAACTCAATTTATTTTCAGTCAGTTCTCCATTTTTATCTGTTTCTCTTTTTACTAGATATGTACGAGAAATGGTCCGCAAATCTGATTTTCTAATGGGAATGTCTGGCAATCGAAACCTTTTTCACACTATACTATTGAATGGCTTTTTAGCCAGCATTGAGTGTGAAGAATTTACCAATGCCTCTTATTTTAAACGTGTTATCGAAGAGCATTTCTACAATGAAAATGAAACCTATTTCCGAATTGTCTATTTGTGGGCGGAAGGTCTCCTTGATAGCAAGCAAGGCAGAGTCAAAGAAGGCCAGAAAAAGATGGAGGATGCTGTCCGTATTTTTGAGATGCTTGGTTGTAATAAATCTGCCGAATACTATAGAAAAACTCTCGATTCTTGAATATCTGCAAACTAAGAAAATCATTTGAAATTTTAAGCGATAGAACTGATGGGCTCTCTCGTGTCACTGGAGAAATTCTATCGTTTCTTTTTGCTCATTTCATTTGTTGCATATATTCAAAAGTTTTTTCTCTCAAATTTCCAAGTGCTATACTATAGTCATACTTTACATAAGAACTTCGAACAAGAAGGGAGATTACCTATGAAACTATTGTTCAGAAATCAAGCTTATCGTCTCTTGACTTTGTCACGCTTCTTCAATGCTTTTGGTGCTTCGATTTTCAATCTGGTCTTTATCGTCTATGCATCGACCTTGCAACAAGCCTCTTTTGCGGTTGCCATGGCGAATATTGTCATGATTCTTCCGACTCTCTTTACAGTTTTTGTAGGGATTCGGGCAGATTACACGAGGGACAAGGTCAAATGGATGGTTTATAGTGGTTTGTTTCAGGCGGTTTTATTTTTTCTGGCAGCCCTAGTTGTCCAGCAAGCTAGTCTCTTTGCCTTTTCTAGCCTGTGTTTAATCAATGTCATTAGTGATGTCATCAGTGATTTTGCAGGTGGTTTGCGCATGCCTCTCATTAAAGAAAAAGTAGCTGAAGATGATCTGATGGAGGCTTATTCTTTTTCCCAGTTCATCACCTATATTTCAGCTATTGGTGGTCAAGCTTTTGGAGTCTGGCTCTTAGGTCTATCGGTCAACAATTTTTCTCTCGTTGCGGGAATCAATGCCTGTTTTTTCCTCGTATCAGCTTCTGTTCTCTTTTTAGGAAGAAGCAAATTGAGCCTGTCAATTTCATCTCCTGATGGTGAATCACTAAAAAATGAGAAGCTTCCTATCAAAGACCAGTTCCTAACGATTTATCGAAATTTACGTCTCGTTTTTCTTAAAAGTGGACAGAAAAACTTTGGTTTTATGCTCTTTGCTGTCTTGCTTATCAATGCCTTGGGTGGCGCTTTGGGTGGAATTTATAATATCTTCTTTTTGAGCCATTCTCTCTTGAATTTTTCTTACACAGAGACACTATTTATCAATCAAGTCTGTGTTTTGTTAGCAATCATCATTAGTAGCCTTACGGGCAATGATTATTTTGGGAAGCAGTCTTTGCCTAGATTGATGATGTGGGCTACCGTAGGACTTAGTCTAATTGGTCTGGCTAACGTATTCAATCAAGTCGTACTTGGTTTGCTATTTCTCTTTTTAACTCTGTATGTGTCTGGTAAAGTTCAACCAAAGATTAGTGCCATGCTCATGAAAAATCTAGCTCCAGAGGTTCTAGCTCGTACCAGTAATTTTTTAGGTTTATTGTTTACCTTATCCATACCTGTGGGAACAGCCTGTTTTTCACTTGTAGCTGTATGGAATATACAGTTGACTTGGATGCTATTTGTTGGTCTTTCCTTGCTAGCTATTCTTTTGACAGGTCTTAATCTCAAAAATGATATTTGAATCCTAATTTTTTCTCTCACTGTTTTAATCACTCTATTTATGGTAAAATAAGACTATTAAGTTTAAAGAGGATTCCCTATGAAATTACAAAAACCAAAAGGAACGCAGGATATTTTACCTGCTGAATCTGCCAAATGGCAGTACGTTGAGGGCTTTGCCCGTGAGATTTTCAAGCGCTATAACTATGCAGAAGTGCGCACGCCTATTTTTGAGCATTACGAGGTTATCAGCCGCTCTGTCGGAGATACGACTGATATCGTAACCAAGGAAATGTACGACTTCTATGACAAGGGTGACCGTCATATCACCCTCCGTCCAGAAGGCACAGCGCCCGTTGTCCGTTCCTATGTGGAAAATAAACTCTTCGCCCCAGAAGTGCAAAAGCCAAGTAAGTTCTACTACATGGGACCAATGTTCCGTTATGAGCGTCCACAGGCAGGGCGTTTGCGCCAGTTCCACCAGATTGGTGTTGAGTGTTTTGGATCTAGCAATCCAGCCACCGATGTGGAAACCATCGCGATGGCGGCCCATTTCTTGAAAGAAATCGGCATCCAAGGTGTCAAATTGCACCTCAACACTCTTGGAAATCCTGAGAGCCGTGCGGCCTACCGTCAAGCCTTGATTGACTATTTGACACCGCTCAAGGAGACCTTGTCTAAGGATAGCCAACGTCGCTTGGAGGAAAATCCTCTCCGTGTCTTAGACTCTAAGGAAAAAGAAGACAAGGTGGCTGTAGAGAATGCACCGTCTATCTTGGATTTTCTTGATGAAGAAAGCCAAGCTCACTTTGATGCTGTGCGTCAGATGTTGGAAAATCTGGGAGTAGACTATATCATCGATACCAATATGGTGCGTGGTCTGGACTACTACAACCACACCATTTTCGAGTTCATCACTGAGATTGAGGGCAATGATCTGACAGTCTGTGCGGGTGGTCGCTACGATGGTTTGGTTGCTTACTTTGGAGGCCCTGAAACTGCTGGATTTGGTTTTGGACTTGGTGTAGAGCGTCTGCTTCTCATTCTTGAAAAGCAAGGTGTGGCCCTCCCTATCGAAAACGCCCTAGATGTCTATATCGCAGTCTTGGGTCAAGGAGCAAATGCCAAGGCTTTGGAATTGGTGCAAGCCCTTCGCCAACAAGGATTCAAAGCAGAGCGTGATTACCTCAATCGTAAACTAAAAGCTCAGTTCAAGTCAGCCGATGTCTTTGCGGCTAAGACCCTCATCACCTTAGGAGAGAGTGAAGTCGAAAGCGGACAAGTAACGGTCAAGAATAATCAAACCCGAGAAGAAGTGCAAGTGTCACTTGAGACAATCAACCAAAGCTTCTCAGAAATCTTTGAAAAACTAGGATTTTAATGATAGATAAACCGGTCAGGAACCTATTCCTGACCTTTTTCTTTTGCAAAATGACAAAAATCATAAACTTTTTGACAAATATGATTGTCAAAAAGAAAAAGATGTGTTACAATATAAGCAAGTTAAGAAATAGGAGGGAGCCACATGTGGGTATGGATTTTGTTTCCTTTTCTCGTCTTGATTTATATGAGTCAATCTAAGAAAATCAAGCGGTTAGAGAAGAGGTTAAAGGTAATCGAAAGAAAAGAGAAAGGAAACGCAGAAATGTCGAGATTATTGCAAGAAATGATTGGAAAGAAACCAACAATCATTGGAGAACTATTTGGAACAAATTTTTGGGAAGTTGTGGATGTTGATGAGGAATGGGTCAAGCTACGATATGTAGACAAGACGGGAAAAGAAAAAATCAAGTTGCAACGTATTGAGGATATCCAAACAGTTGAATTTGACGGAGAGTAGGTGTGTAACATGCAACTAAAAAATCGTCTAAAAGAGCTTCGAGCTCGCGATGGCCTCAATCAAACCGAACTAGCCAAGCTAGCAGAGGTTTCCAGACAGACCATTAGCCTACTAGAACGGGATGAGTACACCCCATCCATTATCATTGCCCTGAAAATATCTCAAATTTTCAATGAAACAGTCGAATCGGTATTTCGCTTGGAGGAGGACGAGTGATGAACAAGTTTAAAGTGATTTATTACATGAGTGTTCTTGCTCTTATTGTGAATGCCTTTGCTATGATTGGAACATTACTGGGGTGGTTCTATTTTGTTGAAAGTAAGTATTTGTTTTGGATTAACTTAGTCCTCTTGTCTATTTTCAATCGGTTGAAGAAAAAGGAGAAAAATGATGAACAAGTATAAAGTGATTTATTATGTAGTTGCCATAGCTCTATTAGTCAGCCTGTGTCTACTAATTGGAACAAATCTAGGATGGTTTGATCTCTATTACAGCGACCAATTTATTTGGGCCTACTTTGCTCTTATCCCAGTCGTTGACTGGATTGAAAAGAAATCCAAAAATCTAGCAAGTGAAAAAGGAGAATGAATATGAAAAAGAAAAAGAAACGTGGATTGTTGTTTTTAATGGTTGTTGTCTTGGGATTTTTCTTGGGCATTTTTGTAGGGATGTTTAAGGCTGTTGCCGAATCCCACGGAATTATGTTAGATGTAAAAATCTTGATACCCTGGATATCAGCTATTTGTTTAGTGTTAGGTTTCATTAGCATTCTTTTGACATTCAATTTCTTAAAGAAAAGCAGAAAATTTCATTCCTTGTATCAAGAGGAAATGGATGATGATCTGAATGAAACTTATTATGTGCAAATGTATCGGAATCTCGAGTTTGGAACCATTGCTTTTAATATTGCAAGTGTAGCGATTTTATTGGCTCTTTTCATCTCAGGTAGTGAAGTGATTGTACCAAATAGAAGCAATCTAACCTTATCTCTTTCTTTTTTGGGATTAGTGCTGATTCTCAGTGTTCAAAAATATCTTTTTAAGACCATTGCGATTGTTCGTCAGTTTGATTTGGCATTTTTCTCAACACCAAAGGATGTCTTAGAGTATGTAAATTCTTATGATGAAGGGGAGCGTCAGGCTAATTTGGAACAGAGTTTTCGGATTTTATTCCAATTAAATCAGTATGTCTTACCAGTCTTATATGTTTTTCTTTTTATCATTTCTTTCTTGACAGGAGAGATTCAGTTACTAGCCTTCTTGCTTGTAGGAGCTATCCATATTTATATCAATGTGATGCAGTTGCCTATGGTGAAACGTTATTTTAAATAAAGGAGTTTCTATGATTCGTGTTGAAAATGTAAGCAAAAGTTTTGGGAGCAAAAAAGCTCTTCATCAGATTTCTTTTGAGATTAAGGAGGGTGAAATCTTTGGTTTTCTTGGCCCTTCTGGCTCAGGTAAAACAACCATGATAAACGTCTTGACAGGTCAGTTGGCTGCAGATCAAGGTAAAACAGTTTTGTTAGGCAAGAATTCTCAAGATTTAACCTCAAATGATTTGGAACAAATTGGTATTGTTAGTGATGGCAGTGGTTTTTATGAAAAGATGAGTCTTTATAAAAATCTTCTCATCTATGCTAAGTTATATGGTCTCAAGTCAGAAAGAGTAAATCAGGTGCTCCAACAGGTTGGATTGGCAGATGCTAAAGATATTATCGCAGAAAAACTATCTACAGGAATGAAACAACGAATGTTCTTGGCTCGTGCCCTTCTGAATGCTCCTAAGATTCTCTTTCTAGATGAGCCAACCAGTGGCTTAGACCCTACAACATCTAAGATGATTCATACCCTACTTCAAGAATTAAAGCAGGCGGGGACAACTATCTTTCTGACCACGCATGATATGAATGAAGCAACTCTGCTTTGTGATCGCTTATCTCTTTTGAATAAGGGGAACTTAATAGAGTATGGAAGTCCACAAGATATTATCCAGAAGTATCATGTGGATAAGAAAGTACATGTGGTTTATAACGATGGACGAGAACAGATAGTTCCATTTGAAGAATTGCCACATTTAGACACGACAGATTTGATGGTGGTTCACTCTTGTGAGCCGACACTAGAAGAAATCTTTATCAGATTGACAGGAGAAAAGTTAGATGTTTAGAAAATTAAATGCCCTACTATGGTTAAGAGTGCAAGTTCTTATCAGCAATTCAACTTTATTGGCGAGTCTATTGATGCCTTTTGGTACTGCTGTTCTATATAATGAATTTTCAAATAAGGATGGACAATTGAGCCTATTTTTACTATCTGCTAGCTTGACGATGGTCTTGAGCATGGGAAGTGGTTATATGGTATCGATTATGATGGCAGAAGATAAGGAAAAGCGCAATCTTAAATCACTCATCCTAAGTGGTGTGACAGCAACAGAATATACTATTAGTATGCTCGTTCTTCCTATGTTGATTATGTTGCTTGGAATGATTTTACTACCAATCTATCTTAAAGTAGATGTATCAGGTTACCTATTTGCCTATGTTATCTATTTGGTCTTAGCAACTATTAGTGTTATTTTTCTCAACCTTCTAATCGGTGCGGTGTCAGATACTCAATCTAAAGCGCAAGTTTATAGTATCTTCCCTATGTTAATTGTCTCTTTTTTACCTATGATTGCTCTTCAAAATGATACGATTCAGAAAGTGTTGGATTACTCGTTCGTTGGTCCTATTGTAAATCTTTTAAATAAAAAAGGTGGGGAAATATCTTTTTCTAATATCGGTATGTTACTTGCCTGGGTACTTGTGTTAGGAATAGCGAACCTCTTTGTATTGAAAAACAGCTATAAAGCAAGATAGGAGACCTTTATGAAACTACTTAAAAACCTTGGCTGGTTTCTTCTAGCTGTTCTATCCTTTTTATTCATCTATGGCTTCATTCAGGTGCTCGCGACTACGTCGCTTGCCTTAGGCGCTTCACCCTATGCTGTTACCCTACTCTATGTGGCCTTGGCTGGAGTTTATGTGTACGGTATTTACAAATGGTATCAGAAAGCTCCTGTTCGTATTGAGAAGAGTGGCTTCAACCGATTTATTTGGCTTCCTGCCTTGGTTTGGTTCTTATCTCTGGTTGTCCAGTTTTTCTTGCCAAATGATCCTTCAGTAAATCAGCAAATAGCGATAGACTTGACCTTGTCTCAACCACTTTTCTCATTCTTTGCGGTCGTTATTTTTGCTCCTTTGACGGAAGAACTTATCTTTAGAGGGATGTTAGCACGCTACCTCTTTCCTAAGCAGGACAATAGTAAACAAACTCTGATTTTTCTTCTGGTATCCAGTGTTCTGTTTACCTTGATTCATTTCCCAGGTGATGTGCAACAATTTTTTGTCTATTTTAGCCTTGGTTTTAGTTTGGGATTGGCCTATATTAGCAGAAAAGGTCTGGTCTACAGTATTTCTCTCCACGCTTTGAATAATTTAGTCGGCTTTTTGATGATTCTCATGCTATAATAGAGTCAGGAGGTCACATGAAACGAGTAATTTTATTAGCAGTGATTCAGGCAGTCGTTCTATTTTTCATCATTGGGGGACTAGCTTATGCCTTCAAAGGTGATTTCTTCTATAGCCATCTCGCAGTGGTCTTTGCCCCTATTGCCGGTATCTGGCGTTTTGGGACAGCTTATACGACGGAAATCGTCTTGCCTCGAAAGGCAGCCGAAATCGCTGAAAAGCGTAAAATAGGCAAAGATTCAAAATAAAAGAGTCCGGTGAACTTCATCGGATTTTTGTATTGGTGTTAATTTTTAGGGTCTTCACTTTATACTCTTCGAAAATCAAATTCAAACCACGTCAGCTTCGCCTTACCGTACTCAAGTACAGCCTGCGGCTAGCTTCCTAGTTTGCTCTTTGATTTTCATTGAGTATTATTTTTAAAGACTGGCAAACTTTTCTGCTGATTTTCATGAAGAGCCTGCGCTTTTATGGTAAAATAGTAACAGAATAAAAGAGGAGAGAAACAATGAAACGTAGTATGTATGCTGGTCGTGTTCGTGAGGAACACATCGGACAAGAAATGACCTTGAAAGGATGGGTTGGCCGTCGTCGTGACCTTGGTGGTTTGATCTTTATCGACCTTCGTGACCGTGAAGGAATCATGCAGTTGGTTATCAACCCTGAAAAAGTATCTGCAGAGGTTATGGCAACGGCTGAAAGCCTTCGTAGCGAATTTGTTATCGAGGTGACTGGACAGGTCGCTGCGCGTGAGCAAGCCAATGATAAGTTACCAACTGGTGCAGTTGAGTTAAACGTGACAGCTCTGACAGTGCTTAATACAGCTAAGACAACCCCATTTGAGATTAAGGATGGCATTGAGGCCAATGACGATACACGTTTGCGTTACCGTTACCTTGACCTTCGTCGTCCAGAAATGTTGGAAAATCTTAAACTTCGTGCCAAGGTGACCCACTCTATACGCAACTACTTGGATGAGTTGGAGTTTATCGACGTGGAGACACCATTCCTTTCTAAGTCAACGCCTGAAGGGGCGCGTGATTATTTGGTGCCATCTCGTGTTAATAAGGGGCATTTCTATGCTCTTCCTCAAAGTCCACAAATCACTAAGCAATTGTTGATGAATGCTGGTTTTGACCGTTACTACCAAATCGTCAAATGTTTCCGTGACGAGGACTTGCGTGGTGACCGCCAGCCTGAGTTCACTCAGGTCGACTTGGAAACGTCTTTCCTTACTGAGCAAGAAATCCAAGATATCACAGAAGGCTTGATTGCACGCGTGATGAAAGAAACTAAAGGCATCGAAGTCACTCTGCCTTTCCCGCGTATGAAGTATGATGACGCTATGGCTCGTTACGGTTCTGATAAGCCAGATACTCGTTTTGACATGTTGCTTCAGGACTTGACAGAAGTGGTCAAAGGTGTAGATTTTAAAGTCTTTTCAGAAGCACCTGCTGTAAAAGCAATTGTGGTCAAAGGCGCTGCGGACAACTATTCACGTAAAGACATCGACAAGATGACGGAAGTAGCCAAACAATATGGTGCCAAAGGTCTTGCTTGGGTCAAGGTGGTTGATGGAGAATTAAACGGACCAGTTGCCAAGTTCTTGACTGGTATCCAAGAAGAATTGACAGCAGCGCTTGCTCTTGAAGACAAGGACTTGGTTCTCTTTGTGGCGGATACGCTTGAAGTGGCCAATGCAACTCTCGGTGCCCTTCGTGGACGTATTGCCAAAGAGCTTGGCTTGATTGATAATGATAAGTTCAACTTCCTTTGGGTGGTTGACTGGCCGATGTTTGAATGGTCTGAAGAAGAAGGCCGCTACATGAGCGCCCACCATCCATTCACACTTCCACAGGAAGAGACTGCTCACGAATTAGAAGGTGATTTGGCTAAGGTTCGTGCCATTGCTTACGATATTGTCTTGAACGGTTATGAGCTTGGTGGTGGTAGTCTTCGTATCAACCAAAAAGACCTTCAAGAACGCATGTTCAAGGCTCTTGGTTTCTCAGCTGAAGAAGCAAATGACCAGTTTGGTTTCCTTCTTGAAGCCATGGACTATGGTTTCCCACCACACGGTGGTTTGGCTATAGGGCTTGATCGTTTTGTCATGCTCTTAGCAGGAGAAGAAAATATCCGTGAAGTCATTGCCTTTCCTAAGAACAACAAGGCAAGTGACCCAATGACACAAGCTCCTTCAACAGTCGCTCTCAAACAACTAGAGGAACTCAGCTTACAAGTAGAAGAAGATGAAACAAGCAAAACGAATTAAGCGGTGGCGCTATTATCTGCGCCGCTTTGCTTATCAGATAAAAATTTTACGTGTCTTACAAAGCATCTCTCGGGAAAAATATGATGAGAAGATTTCAGCTTCTCTGGTCTATGGTTTTTTATCAGCAGTGGCAGTCAATTTCTTTTTCCAACCAGGGCATGTGTATTCGAGTGGTGCGACAGGTCTGGCACAGATTATCTCTGCCTTGAGTAATCACTGGTTTGGTTTTCATATTCCGATTTCGCTAACCTTTTACGCTATTAACTTCCCTTTGATGGTCTTGGCTTGGTATCAGATTGGCCATAAGTTCACCGTCTTTACCTTTATCACGGTATCCATGAGTTCCTTCTTTATCCAGTTTGTCCCTGTGGCAACCTTGACGGAGGATCCCATTATCAATGCCCTTTTTGGGGGCGTTGTCATGGGCTTGGGGATTGGTTTTGCTCTTCGCAACAATATCTCTAGTGGTGGGACGGATATTGTCAGTTTGACTATTCGCAAGAAAACAGGTAAGAATGTCGGTAGTATTTCTTTCTTAGTAAATGGGACTATCATGCTGATAGCAGGCTTGACCTTTGGTTGGAAATACGCTCTCTACTCTATGATTACCATCTTTGTCTCTAGCCGTGTCACAGACGCTGTCTTTACTAAGCAAAAACGCATGCAGGCTATGATTGTGACCAATCATCCAGATAAAGTAATTGAGAAAATCCATAAAAAATTGCACCGCGGAGCAACCATGATCCACGATGCAGAAGGAACCTACAATCACGAGAGAAAGGCAGTTTTAATCACTGTTATTACACGTGCAGAGTTTAATGAATTTAAACAGATTATGAAACAGGTGGACTCAGGAGCCTTTGTCTCTGTATCGGAGAATGTTCATATTCTGGGACGATTCGTTGAAACAGAAAATTAGTGACCAAAAAAACCAGCGCGAGCTGGTTTTTATTTTTCGATAATTTTGTGGGCGATTAACTGACGGTAACAAATTTGTTTATTGCTTTTAGCATCGTTGATAATCTGAAGAATTGTTTCAAATGATGTTCGACCAAGTTCTAGGCTATTAATATCGACATAGGCTGCCAAGTTGAGCTTGGGATTGACTGAGTCGAAGCTGAGGACAGGGACATCCAGTTGGTGTTTTGCGATGTAATCACAGACCCCTGCAGCAAGGAGACTATCAATGGTAATAATAGCGTCAATATTTGGATCGTGTTTGAAGAGAAGTCTACTAAAGCGATAACCATTATCTTCAAGAAATTCAGTAGCAAAGTAAGTCAGATTAGTATCGAGAGGAAGTTGGTATTGTTTTAGAGCTAGCTCGTAACCTGTCAGACGGTCTTGTGTTACGAAGAGTCGCTTAGTACCTCCGATAAAGGCAATTCGCTTGCATCCTTTTTTGATGAAATACTCTGTCGCATCAAAACCAGCTTGGACATTGTCATTATCGACAAGTGGAATGAAAGGAGATAGAGATTTACCTAAGATAAGGAAAGGAAATTGCTCGTCTGCTACTAACTTAACCAAAGGGTCCTCTTCTTGGGCATAGAGGAAAATCAAACCATCTACACGCTTACCATAGACCATCTGAGAAATAGCTTTAAGACGCTCTTTGGCATCTTTACCTGTCGCAATCTGAATGGCGTAGTGATTTTCAGAAGCGACTTGGGCAATGCCACGGAGAACAGATGGGAAGAAAGGATTTTGATAGAAGGCATCTGAGTCGTCAGGAAGCACCAAGCCAATAACTTGGGTATAACTGCTTACCAAGCTACGAGCATTGAGGTTGGGGTGGTAGTTGAGTTCCTTCATAGCCTTGCGAACGCGTTTTTTTGTTTCGTCGCTAATGGTTGATTTATTTTGAATAACACGGGTTACGGTTGAAGGCGAAACACCAGCAGCCTTGGCCACGTCTTTAATCGTAACGGGCATAAAAATCTCCTATTTATGGTAATCTGGATCACGGAAATGTGTTTTATAAAAGATAGTGACCAGATACAGAACAAAAAGAATGTTTTGTATAGTGATGAGGTTTGACATATTTTGGCCAAATAATCCCAAAATAAGCGTAATCAGAGTTGGCAATCCTAAACAGTTCAAGATAAAATGATAGCACTCTTTAAAGGTTCTAAATGAAAAGAGGCGTGATTTCTTAGTGATATAAAGGAGAAGACTAGCTCCTAGAGAGACAATAAAGAAATTCAAACCAAAGAGGAAGCTGGCACCGAGAACTAGGAAGAGACTGATATAGACACGATTCTGTTGGTACCAGTCTTTAGAAATCGCTTGGGTTAAGCTGTCTTTGCTTTTGAAACTCTCAGTATCAATCACTCGGTAAGAGACTCGGGTCAGTTCCTTATTTTCCTTGCTGATGACGAGCTCATTCGTATCGAAATGCAGTTGCAAGTCCTTAGGTAACTCCTTACTTTGACTTGGACCGATCACAACAGAAGGCGCTTGATTAGTTGTTCCTGTATAAGTTAATGTGCCATCAACAATTCTAGCATGTTCAGAGAGATCCTGGACAACCTCATCTGTCAATGGTTCATAGACATTATCGATGAAGGTTTCTAGCGGATAAGTCTCCTGGGAGCTGTTTTGAATGGCAATGGGTACCATAGACAAGCTGATAAGGAAGACACTGGTAAAGAGAAGTTGGAACCAGTTGAGTCCGAAACGTTTGGACAGGGGCTTACGAAATCCCCAAATACTTGAAAAATAAGAAAATGGATATGGAAGCATAGGTATCTTTCTAAAAGGTGTTTTCTATATGAGTATTATTATATAGAGAAATGTGCTTTATTTCAAGTCTAGGAGAAAAATTGCTTGTTGTAAGATATTACTCACAGTAACAATCGCTAATACTCAATGAAAATCAAAGAGCAAACTAGGAAGCTAGCCGCAGGTTGCTCAAAACACTGTTTTGAGGTTGCAGATGGAAGCTGACGTGGTTTGAAGAGATTTTCGAAGAGTATAAAATGAAAAAGGGTGGCGGGGATATATTATCCCTTGTCGCCACCACTTGTAAGTCCTGAAACAAAGTTCTTTTGTAGGAAGAAGAAGAGAATACAGATTGGAAGGGCGATGAGGATAGCACCTGCTGAGAAGTAGGC
Organism: Streptococcus nakanonensis; assembly: GCF_059738785.1. Lineage (NCBI taxonomy): Bacteria > Bacillati > Bacillota > Bacilli > Lactobacillales > Streptococcaceae > Streptococcus > Streptococcus nakanonensis. Next base: position 131,145 of record NZ_AP027139.1, read on the forward strand.
AATCTTCATGTTTTTCACATTGCTAACGAAGGTTTGGAGACCTACGGCAACAGTAAAGTATTCTTTCTCACGAAGCAAGAAACTAGAGAGGATGTAGTCCCCGAAAGGTCCCATGAAGGCCCAGAGAGCTTGTACGGCAACCATTGGGCGAACAAGTGGAAGAACAATTTGCCAGAAGCGGCGGAAGTGTCCTGCACCGTCTAGTTTTGCAGATTCGTCTAAAGACATTGGTACTGTATCGAAGTAGCCTTTCATGAGCCAAGCATTCATCGGGATACCACCACCAACGTAGAGGAAGATGAGGAACCAGCTGTGGTTAAGGGCGTTCAACATAAGCGCCATAACGAAGAAGGCTGTCAAAGCGGCCATGGTTGGCACCATTTGGATAATCAAGAAGAAGACCAAACTTTGTTTACGAGCCAAGAAGTTGTAACGGCTGTAAGCATAACCAGCAAGTACGATAATACTTGTTTGAACAGCCATGGTAATCAAGGCGATAATCAAAGTGTTGAGGTACCAAGTACCGTACAAGGTTTCAGTGAAGAGGCCTTTAAAGTTATCAAAATTGAGGTCGATGTTAGTATCTAGTTTAAAGGCTGAGACGTTACCTGCTTTAAAGGCTGACATGATGGTAATCAAAAGTGGATAGATAATGACAATTGATAGACCAATCAGGTAAAGGTAAGTAAGGGTTTGAGTCAGTCTACGTTTGAGTTTAATTGAGTTATTCATCTTAGACGTCCTCCATATCAAATGCGTGTAGTTTCTTGAATGCGATCATAGAGATTGAGATGACAATGATAGAGATAATCAAGGTAACAGCTGCCGCCATTGAGTATTGAGGAGATGTACCTGTTGTCAAACGGTAGATCCATGAGATCAAGATATCTGTTGAACCAGCTCCTCCACCGACACTACCAGGTCCTCCACCATTGAAGAGGTACATGATAGAGAAGTTGTTAAAGTTGAAGGTGTATTGGCTAATCAAAGTAGGTGCTGCAACAGCCAAGATCATTGGGAAAGTGATGTTGCGGAATTTTTGCCAAGCATTGGCACCGTCAATATAAGCTGCTTCGTAAAGGTCGTTAGGAATAGATTGTAAGATACCTAAAGTCAAAACGTAGATGTATGGGAATCCAAGCCAACCTTGCATCATAATCAAGGCAACCTTTGTCCAAGTAGGGTCTGTTTTCCAAGGGATAAGAGCCCCATCAAGGAATGGAAGGAATTTAGCAAAGATCGGCAAGACTTGAGTGTTGATAGCACCGACACTATCATTAAACATATTTGAGAATGTCAAGATAGTGATGAAGGCTGGGACAGCCCAAGGAAGAAGGAAAATAACACCGAAGATACGTTTTCCTTTGATAAATGGTTGGTTAGCAATGATAGCTGTGAAGATACCAATCACGATCTGCAAAGTTGAGGCAGATAAAGCCCAAATGATAGTCCAAGAAAGAACAGAACCGAAGGCAGAACGGAAGGTACTCAAGCTCCAAATGTTTGTAAAGTTGGTCAAACCAACCCAGTCCAACAATTTGTTTGGTGGCAAGTGTTGGAAGTCGTAGTTGGTAAAGGCGATCATCAAGGTTACGATAACTGGGAAGATAATCGCAAAAGTCATTGCAATATAAGATGGAATGATCAAGAGGTAAGGGAAGCCATTTTCATAGATTCCTTTGACCATTTCTTTAAAGGTAAGTGCTACTGGAATACCATTATTAATGTGTTTGGCAGTTGTATGAGCATCTTTGATATTTGCGAAATAAAAGAGTACATAAACAACTACAAAGATTAAATGGAAGGCACCACGAATCAGCATAAAGAGGGAATTGTCACGACCTGGCTTGTCACCAAGAGTGATGAGATTGCTCAATTCAGGGGCTGCAAGTGCTAGGAAGTAGAGGACAAATACGATGGTTACACCAAGGAAGATAAAACCTTTGGCTTTTTGTTTATTGTAAATCTGTCCTAACCCAGGAATGATAGACAGCAGGGCTGCTTTACTAGGTTGTTGCTTTTCCATAATAACTCCTTTCATAGGATACTGGTTTCTACATAAAACCTAAACTATTTGTGTTTTTGTTGATAAATTCAAAGGGGGATTTGATTTCCACCCCCCTTGAACAAATTTTTTATTCACCAAATTTTTGTTTGATTGTTTCTTTGATCAATGTTACAGCATCGTTAGCTGCTGTTTTAGCATCTTTCTTACCGCTTACAGCTTCAAACAACATTGTTTTAGCTGGGTCCCAAACTGCTGACATTTGAGAGATGTTTGGCATTGGTTGAGCGTTCTTGAATTGTTTGATAACAGCTGTTGTCAACTCATCGTTTTTACCTTCAGCGTATGAACGAGCTTCAGTGTTAGCTGGGATTTCGTTAGTCTTATCGTAGAAGGCTTTTTGTTGTTCAGTTGAAACAAGGAAGTCTACAAATTTTTGAGCAGCTTCAAGGTTCTTAGTGCTTGATGGGATGATCCAAGCTTTACCACCACCAAATGCTGCGTAGTCTTTTCCGTTTGGAAGAGTTGGGATAGTTGCAACACCGTAGTTTACTTTAGCGTCTTTGAAGGCTTGAGCTTTCCAAGGTCCATCGATGATAGCAGCTGTTTTACCTTCTTGGAATTGAGTTTGGATTAGGTTTCCAGCTCCTTCCGTATCTTGCATACCTTTAGGCCATTTTTCATACCAAGTTTTAGCGTATTCTACACCTTTGATAGCGCCGTCGTTTGCAAGACCGATGTCTTTAGCGTCTTTACCGTTTTGTCCGAATACGTAACCGCCGTTACCAGCAAGAAGTCCGTATGCAAAGTAGAAGTTTGTCCAGTCAGCTAGGAAAGCAGAAGTTTTTCCATCTTCTCCAGCGAATGCGTATTTGCTATCTTTAGCAAGGTTTTCCAAGTCAGCAAATGTTTTTGGAGCTTCTTTTACCAAGTCTTTGTTGTAGTACATAACAAGTGACTCGATAACGGCAGGAGCACCGTAAACTTTACCGTCAGCAGCTGTTACAAGAGATTTAGTTTTATCATCTGTTTTAGCACCGTCGCTCAATTTCACTTCTGAAAGTTGTCCGTCAGTACCAAGGCTACCTACACGGTCGTATGGAGCCATCATAACGTCAGGAGCTTGACCTGATTGGTTGTCAAGAGAAAGTTTGTCAAGCCCACCCATTTGGTCACCAGATTTGATGTTAACTGTTGTTCCTGATTGTTCTTTATAAGCTTTAGCTACTGTTTCAGCATAAGCTTTGTATTGGTCCTCAACGTAAAGAGTGATTTCTTTCGCTTCAGATGAACCAGAATCAGCAGGTTTATCAGCAGTTTTGCTTCCGCAAGCTACCAAAAGCAAGCTAGCAAGTGTAGCAGTTCCAAGCACAGCAGCGCTCTTCATGAATTTAGATGACATAGTGTATTCCTCCTAAAGAATAACAAGTTTTATTGACAAGAAAAACGCAAACGTTTTCCTTTATGAGCTTAGTATAGCACAAATAGAAAACGGTTGCAAGTGTTTTTGTTAAAAATTTTAAAAAAATTTTAAGCTTGATTTGATAGCATGATTTTACTTTTTATATAGAAGAAAAGTGTGAAATAGATAAGAATACAGTATTTTTAATAAAAAATAGATGGAATCTGTCTAAAGAGGGAAATCAGGAGGGGCTATTTCCTTGTTTCTAATCCCTATCTATTTTCTATAGACCTTTGTGCCTCCTACATATAAATTAAAGTTTTTTTAAGGAGGTTTTGCACTTTGTAGACTGTTTCATGAGAGTCAAACTTTAGGATTAGATAGTTTCAAGTTATCTTTGCTAAAATGAGTTAGTCTCCTTAAAAATAATCAAAAAAGTTTTTTTAAAAACGCTTGCAATTATGCTTGAAAAGGAGTATACTTATAAGTAGCGCAAACGTTTGCGTCTGTTAAAATACGCAACGTTCCATTATTTTAACACATGAGGTGCTATTATGAAAAAACGTCAAAGTGGTGTGTTGATGCACATCTCTTCTCTCCCAGGAGCTTACGGAATCGGATCATTTGGTCAAAGTGCTTACGACTTCGTTGATTTCTTGGTTCGTACAAAACAACGTTACTGGCAAATCCTTCCATTAGGAACAACTAGTTACGGGGATTCTCCTTACCAATCTTTCTCAGCCTTCGCAGGAAACACTCATTTTATCGATTTAGATATCTTGGTGGAGCAAGGTTTGTTGGAAGTAAGTGACCTTGAAGGAGTTGACTTTGGTAGCGATGCGTCTGAAGTTGACTATGCTAAGATTTACTATGCACGTCGTCCTCTTTTAGAAAAAGCGGTGAAACGTTTCTTTGAAGTCGGAGATGTTAAAGATTTTGAGAAATTTGCTCAAGACAACCAATCATGGCTTGAGCTCTTTGCTGAGTATATGGCTATCAAAGAGCATTTTGACAATCTTGCTTGGACAGAATGGCCAGATGCAGATGCTCGTGCTCGTAAAGCTTCAGCACTTGAAAGCTACCGTGAGCAATTAGCAGACAAGTTGGTTTACCACCGTGTGACGCAATACTTCTTCTTCCAACAATGGTTGAAATTGAAAGCTTACGCAAACGACAACCACATCGAAATCGTTGGGGACATGCCAATCTACGTAGCGGAAGATTCAAGCGATATGTGGGCAAATCCACATCTCTTCAAGACAGATGTCAATGGTAAGGCTACTTGCATCGCCGGATGCCCACCAGATGAATTTTCTGCAACTGGTCAGCTTTGGGGTAACCCAATCTATGACTGGGAAGCAATGGACAAAGACGGCTACAAATGGTGGATTGAACGCTTGCGTGAAAGCTTCAAAATCTACGACATCGTTCGTATCGACCACTTCCGTGGTTTCGAATCTTACTGGGAAATCCCTGCTGGTTCTGATACAGCAGCACCTGGTGAGTGGGTGAAAGGTCCTGGCTACAAGCTTTTTGCAGCCGTTAAGGAAGAACTTGGTGAGCTAAACATCATTGCAGAAGACCTTGGTTTCATGACAGACGAAGTTATCGAATTACGTGAACGTACTGGCTTCCCAGGAATGAAGATTCTTCAATTTGCCTTCAACCCAGAAGACGAAAGCATCGATAGCCCACACTTGGCACCTGCTAACTCTGTTATGTACACAGGAACACACGATAACAATACGGTCCTTGGTTGGTACCGTAATGAGATCGACGATCCAACTCGTGAATACATGGCTCGCTACACGAACCGTAAAGAGTATGAAACAGTTCCACACGCTATGCTTCGCACAGTCTTTTCATCAGTTAGCTTCATGGCAATTGCAACTATGCAAGATTTGCTAGAATTGGATGAGACAGCTCGTATGAACTTCCCATCTACCCTTGGTGGAAACTGGTCTTGGCGTATGACTGAGGAACAATTGACACCAGCTGTCGAGGAAGGTTTGCTTGACTTGACAACAATCTATCGCCGAATCAATGAAAATTTGGTAGAATTAAAGAAATAATACAATATCAGGAGACACCTTAAACATGTTATCACTACAAGAATTTGTACAAAATCGTTACAATAAAACCATTGCAGAATGTAGCAATGAAGAGCTTTACCTTGCTCTTCTTAACTACAGCAAGCTTGCAAGTAGCCAAAAACCAGTTAACACTGGTAAAAAGAAAGTTTACTATATCTCAGCTGAGTTCTTGATTGGTAAACTCTTGTCAAACAACTTGATCAACCTTGGTCTTTACGACGATGTCAAAAAAGAACTTGCTGCTGCAGGTAAAGACTTGATCGAAGTTGAAGAAGTTGAATTAGAACCATCTCTTGGTAATGGTGGTTTGGGACGTTTGGCTGCCTGCTTTATCGACTCAATTGCGACTCTTGGTTTGAATGGTGACGGTGTTGGTCTTAACTACCACTTTGGTCTTTTCCAACAAGTTCTTAAAAACAACCAACAAGAAACAATTCCAAATGCATGGTTGACAGAGCAAAACTGGTTGGTTCGCTCAAGCCGTAGCTACCAAGTACCATTTGCAGACTTTACTTTGACATCAACTCTTTATGATATTGATGTTCCTGGTTACAAGACAGAAACGAAGAACCGCTTGCGTTTGTTTGACTTGGATTCAGTTGATTCTTCTATTATTAAAGACGGTATCAGCTTTGACAAGACAGATATCGCTCGCAACTTGACTCTCTTCCTTTACCCAGATGATAGTGACCGTCAAGGTGAATTGCTCCGTATCTTCCAACAATACTTCATGGTTTCAAACGGTGCGCAATTGATCATCGACGAAGCAATCGAAAAAGGAAGCAACTTGCATGACCTTGCTGACTACGCAGTTGTGCAAATCAACGATACTCACCCATCAATGGTGATTCCTGAATTGATCCGTCTTTTGACTGCACGTGGTATCGAGCTTGACGAAGCAATCTCAATCGTTCGTAGTATGACTGCTTATACTAACCACACAATTCTTGCAGAAGCCCTTGAAAAATGGCCTCTTGAATTCTTGCAAGAAGTGGTTCCTCACTTGGTACCAATCATCGAAGAATTGGACCGTCGCGTGAAAGCAGAATACAAAGATCCAGCTGTTCAAATTATCGATGAGAGCGAACGTGTTCACATGGCTCATATGGATATCCACTACGGATACAGCGTTAACGGGGTTGCGGCACTTCACACTGAAATCTTGAAGAACTCTGAGTTGAAAGCTTTCTACGACCTTTACCCAGAAAAATTCAACAATAAAACAAACGGTATCACTTTCCGTCGTTGGCTCATGCATGCTAACCCAAGATTGTCTCACTACTTGGATGAGATTCTTGGAGACGGTTGGCACCATGAAGCAGATGAGCTTGAAAAACTTTTGTCTTATGAAGACAAAGCAGCTGTCAAAGAAAAATTGGAAAGCATCAAGGCTCACAACAAACGTAAATTGGCTCGTCACTTGAAAGAACACCAAGGTGTGGAAATCAATCCAAACTCTATCTTTGATATCCAAATCAAACGTCTTCACGAGTACAAACGCCAACAAATGAACGCTTTGTACGTCATCCACAAATACCTTGACATCAAAGCTGGTAACATCCCTGCTCGCCCAATCACAATCTTCTTTGGTGGTAAAGCAGCTCCAGCCTACACAATCGCTCAAGACATCATCCACTTGATTCTTTGCATGTCAGAAGTTATTGCTAACGATCCAGCAGTAGCTCCACACTTGCAAGTAGTTATGGTTGAAAACTACAACGTTACTGCAGCAAGCTTCCTTATCCCAGCATGTGACATCTCAGAACAAATCTCACTTGCTTCTAAAGAAGCTTCAGGTACTGGTAACATGAAATTCATGTTGAACGGAGCTTTGACTCTTGGTACTATGGACGGAGCTAACGTGGAAATCGCTGAGTTGGTTGGTGATGAAAACATCTACATCTTTGGTGAAGATTCAGAAACTGTTATCGACCTTTACGCAAAAGCAGCTTACAAATCAAGTGAATTCTACGCTCGTAAAGCTATCAAACCATTGGTTGACTTCATCGTTAGCGATGCAGTTCTTGCAGCTGGAAACAAAGAGCGTTTGGAACGTCTTTACAATGAATTGATCAACAAAGACTGGTTCATGACTCTTCTTGACTTGGAAGACTACATCAAGGTTAAAGAGCAAATGTTGGCTGACTACGAAGACCGTGACGCATGGTTGGATAAAGTTATCGTTAACATTTCTAAAGCAGGATTCTTCTCATCTGACCGTACAATCGCTCAGTACAACGAAGACATCTGGCACTTGAACTAAGATACAAATTTATACTAATACATTTTGTAAAAAAGCGAGTTTCGATTGAAATTCGCTTTTTTAATGATGTAGATTTGAGTCAATCTTGTCTTAAAAAAATAGAAATCCTAGATATAGTGAAGGCTTTAAATGCTGGTTTTTACTGTCTTCAACCTCAGTTGTTTACCTCATATTTCTTGTATTCGCTTACATAAAGTGTTATAATATGATTATAGGAAGGAAGGTGTTTTTATGTGGAAAAAATATTTTTCAAAATATAAATGGACTGATTTATTTTGGATTGTATTTGTTATTTTGACCTGCCTCTATATTGGTAACCATGATTTGTTTCCTCTCAATCATCAAGAATTCTCTTTTCGTGGTAGCGTTTGGGGTCTGGTACTGGCCTTATATCACTTATTGTTCATTGATAAGTTTGTAATTTCGAATCGAAAATAAAGATTAGAACTATGCTTGACCGCCTACTTTTATGATTGATTTTGGAGGAAGATTTTGTCTCTATTATTTATTATTTTAAATTTGTTTATCTTGTACAAGATCTATTATTTGAGGCGGGAAAAATCGAAATACTTGATTTATACGGACTATATCATATTTGGGGTAAATGTACTATATGGTATTCAATGGTTATTAAAAGAACTGGTTTCAAAGATTTCCACTTAATGTGTATAGAAACTCCAGTGATTTTTGCATAACAAAACGCATAAGATTAAGGTTTTTGAGTACTGACCCCAAAAAGTTGGACAAATAATTATTGCAAGGATTTAGTTCTGTATTGCACAGGACTGAGTCCTTTTAGTTTTACTTTAATTCGTTTGTTATTGTAATAATCAATATAGTTTACAATAGCTTGTTCCAATTGCTTAAGCGACTGAAATGACTTCTCATAACTGTAAAACATTTCCGATTTCAGAATCCCAAAGAAGGACTCCATCATGCCGTTGTCTGGGCTGTTACCTTTACGTGACATGGATGCTTGAATTCCCTTACTCTCTAGGAACCAATGATAAGAATCATGTTGGTATTGCCAGCCTTGGTCACTGTGGAGAATCGTATTCTCGTAGTGCTTCTCTGTGAAAGCCTGTTCCAACATCGTTTTTACTTGTTCTAAATTAGGCGAACAAGAAAGATTAAAAGCAATAATTTCGCTGTTAAAGCCATCTAAAACTGGTGATAAGTAAAGCTTTTGAGTACTTGCTGGAATGGCAAATTCTGTCACATCTGTGTAGCACTTTTCCATTGTTTTAGAGCCTTCAAATTGACGTTGAATGAGATTCTCTGCCTTCTTGCTAACGTCTCCTTTATGAGAAGAATATTTTCGTTTCTGTCGCATTTTAGCTTGTAAATTGAGTACTTTCATCAAGCGTTGAACTCTTTTATGATTTACCAGATAACCACGATTTCTTAGTTCTAAATGAATTCGACGATAATCATAATTTCCCTTATGTTCGATAAAAATGGGTTGAATTTCAGCTTTAAGCTCTTGGTCCTTATCTGGTTTGTCTAGCTGTTTCAAGTGATAGTAGTAGGTCGAACGAGCTAGTTTAATGGCTTTTAGAAGAATATCTAACGAAAAATCAGTCATTAGTTCTTGAACAATTTCTGTCTTTCTTCTTTCTCTTTTTCCTCCTTCAATCGGAGTTCTCTTAACTTTTTTAGGATGGCATTCTCCACTCTCAGGTACTCATTTTCTGCTTGAAGGCGTTCTAACTCTGTCATCTCTTCGGGTTTCTTCTTTGGTTTACGTCCCATTTTAGATGGTCTCCCTTTTGTTTTCTCAACAATAGTATACCCGTTTTTCTTGTATTGCGCTAGCCAATTAAGAAGTATCGTACGACTTGGGAGGCCGTATTCAAGAGAAACTCTATCTTTAGTCCAGCCTTCATGTAAGACTTTATGAATCATTTCTTGTTTTAAATCAGGAGAATAGTAACGATTTTTTCCTTTTTTGACGAACTCTATTCCATAACGATCAATCAATTTAATCATGTACCTAATATTAGAATTGTTTATCCCAAATTTATTTGAAAGCTTCTCTAAGCTATATCCTTGTTTTCTAAGTTCATAGAATAAGTTAATTTCATAATAAAAATACCCCAAAAGTTAGATTTTTTCTGTCTAACTTTTGGGGTGCAGTTCAAAATTACCGTTTTTTGTTTGAATTCTATTACTATTAACTACCTATTATTACTAATATTATTACCAACAGTACTAATATTAGTACTAATTACCCTGAGGCCATCGTTTGTAAATTGACCCAAAACGTCAAATCCGTCATAAATTCCTTTATAAATAAAGAGTCCTAAAATTATAGATGAAATAATAATACTTGCACAAATAAAATATGTATGTTTTTTTTCATTCATAATATCGATTATCTCCTAAGTTAGTATAGACTAATAGTTGTATAGACTAATAGTTCCGTTTTGATTAAATGGGACTCTATAATAAGATTTGCCTGATATAGTACCTCCAAATGTAAATCCAGCTCCTAACAACTCTGCTTTAACTGAAGCTGAACCACTACTTTCTATAACTGCTGTTAAAGTGCCATTATAAGCATACTTTATTTTTGTTGTAGGGAATCCATTTGTAGACCAAACATCAATAGTTTTGTCTTCAATAGATGTGTTTGTAATAGAATTTGTTATTCCTAAGTAATAACCGTGAATTGAGTTAATCTGACGGAAAGAACCCTCATTATATAGCTCAATATTTACGCTTAATTGAACTGTAGTTCTAGCAAATGTTGCACTTCTTTTTAATGTGTGTGAAGTAACTGTAGATCGAGAGAGATCTGGAATAAATTCAATAGTTTCAACAACCTTTCCAGTATCACTATCAATAACAGTTGCAACTTCGTTGAATCCTGATTTCGAATATACTACTTCTGGATTAGGGATATTATAATCCTCAACAGTAAATTGCAGTTCGTTGAATTTTATAACAAGGTCATTAGTGGTATCGGCGTTTACAGAAATAGGCAAATAAAACAATGCTAAACAACTAAATAATAGAGTAATTAGTATTTTTTTCATGATAATGATCACCTACCATTCTTTCATAACTAAGTTGGATATTAAGGGTTGATAATTATAGTTTGTACATTGGAATCATCTGCTTTCTTATAGGAATATTAATTGAATAAGGCAATTTCTTTTTATTTGTATTCGCTTACATTTTATCATATAATGTTATTGTAGTCAAGAAAAATGTGCTATTATGTTAAAAAATATTTTTCAAAATATAAATGGACTGATTTATTTTGGATACTATTTGTTATTTTGACATGCCTCTTGACGGGTAATAATACTCTTTTCCCCCTTACCCATCAAGAAATCTCTTATCATGGGTGCTTATTGGGAATTACACTTGCCTTATATCACTTGCTATTTATTGATAAGTTTGTTATCTCGAATCGAAAATAAAGATTAGGGCTATGCTTAACTGTGTACTTTTAGAATTTATTTTGGAGGGAAGATTTTGTCTCTATTATTTATTATTTTAAATTTGTTTATCTTGTACAAGATCTATTCTTTGAGGCGGGAGAAATCGAAATACTTGATTTATACGGTCTATATCATATTTGGGATAAATGTACTATATGGTATTCAATGGTTATTAAAAGAATTGGTTTCAACTATTTCCCCTTAATGTGTATGGAAACTATAACAAAACGCATAAGATTAAGGTTTTTGAGTACCTGTTCTTATGCGTTTTTGTAATATTGAAGATTTTCGGTAAGTTTTATACCTTTGGGAAGTCTAGTTTAGAATGCTCTCCCAACCAAAATCTCTGCTTCAATGGTAATCTCTGTCAGTTGGCTCCAGTCAATCTTGCTCTGGTCAACGTGAAAGAGGAGAGGGGTCATGCTGAGTAGGGCTTGAAGTTGCTCTGTTGTGATAGTCTTAGTCAGAGAGGCCGTTTGGTTAGATAGGATGGTAAAGTTTTCTTGGAAATGTTCCTTAATGTCTTGATTAGAATAATCCTTGTTTGTCAGCTGGTCCTGTACTCTTTGACGGATTTCTTTGAGGTGATTTTCAGTTGGAATAACCTTTATCAAGATACCGTCTTTGGATAAAACGCGACGAAATTCTTCATAGTTGGCAGGTGAGAAGATATCAAGCAGGATATCCATGCTAGCGTCTTTTATAGGAAGTCGTGCCAAGTCACCAACGAACCAGTTGACTGCCCAGTTTGGTTCACTCTTGGCAGCGATTTGGACGGAATCTTTGGAAATATCAAAGGCATAGAAGGTTTTGTCAGGATGACTTTCTTGGAGTTTTCGAGAGTAGAAACCTTCGCCACAACCAATATCCAAGATTGTTGTGGCAGTTTTTGAGCTTGCAAGCAAGTCAGATACAGCCTCTAAGATAGCTTGGTAAAAGCCGGCTTCTAGGATTTGTTGCCGGTTTTGAAAGTTTTCCTTGTCGTAGTTGGCAGATTGCTTGATTTGAGGTGCCAGATTGACATAGCCAAATTTAGCCAAGTCAAAAGAATGGCAGTTGTAGCACTTGAAACTAGTCTCTAGCAGAGTCAGATTTTCTTGACAGATAGGACAGGCAAAGGCAGTCGCAGAAGCAAAACGCTGAAGTTTGGGTTTGAGATTTGTATTCATAGTTTAAGTGTATCAAAAGAGGCAAATGAAAGCAACTTTAGGAATAAGTAGATGGGAGATTCAGTAGAAATAAAACTAATTCTCCAATTTATAGAATAAAATTGCTTTTATATCTAAATTGCTATATAATAATATCTAGGAGGAAATAAGTATGTTAAAAGAAGTATTAACCGTTGCAAAAGTTGCGAAAAAATCATCACTCTTTTTGGGTGGTGTCGCATTTGGTACCCTTGGTTTGAAAATCTTGGCAAGTAAGGAAGCTAAAAAAGGTTATTCTAAAGCTTTGGCTAAGGCTTACAAGTTGAAAGACGGGCTAGATGCATCTGTTTCTGTTGTGAAGCAACATGGAGACGATGTCTTGCAAGATGCCAAATATTTGTATGAGCAAGAGAAAAAAGAAGAGCAATTAGATAGCCTTATAGGAGAATAATATGTCTTTTAAAGTGCTACATAGAGGATACCAACATATCCGACTATCATCTTCTTTTTCACTCACCTTGGATATTCAAGACTATCTTCGTTCCTTGGCGAGAGATGAAAAGGGGATTGAGTCTATCCAGTTTTACATGGATCAACAGCACTTTACTCTACGTATAAAAGAAGGCTTTTCTGTATTAGATAATGCAGAAGCCTTTTTAAAAAGAATTGATAAAGGGAATGTTTCTGAGTTGATGACTCTTCCCATTCGTAGAGAAGAGAGTGCTTATTCTATAGTTTCAGGTGCAGCGATTAAGCGTATACTTTTTCGTAGTTTTGTGCCGTATCCTATTCGCTATATATGGACTTGTTATCAGGCTTTTGGTTATATTAGAGAAGCCTATCAAACACTAGCGCGTAAGGAACTAACGATGGAGGTTTTGGACTGTTCGGCGATTTTATTGTCCTTATTTATGAACCAATCCAAGACAGCTAGCAATATCATGTTTATGCTTGATTTGGGGAATCATTTAGATCAGTGGTCCTTGAAAAAAACGGCAACAGATTTAGAACAAAGCCTTCTTGCAAAAGAGAGCGATGTATTTCTAGTACAGGGGGATACGGTCGTTAGTATCAAGAGTTCCGATGTTCAAATAGGAGATGTCTTGGTCCTATCTCAAGGAAATGAAATTCTGTTTGATGGACAAGTAGTTTCAGGTTTAGGTATGGTCAACGAAAGCTCCTTGACGGGAGAGAGTTTTCCAGTTGAAAAAAGAGAGTCTGATTTGGTTTGTGCAAATACAGTATTAGAAACTGGAGAATTGCGCATTCGTGTAACCGATAATCAGATGAACAGCCGGATTTTACAGCTGATTGAGTTGATGAAGAAATCTGAAGAAAACAAGAAAACGAAACAACGCTATTTCATCAAGATGGCGGACAAGGTCGTCAAATATAATTTCTTGGGGGCTGGGCTGACTTACCTATTAACAGGTTCTTTTTCGAAGGCTATTTCTTTCCTATTGGTCGATTTCTCCTGCGCTTTGAAAATCTCTACTCCTGTAGCTTATTTGACAGCTATCAAGGAGGGATTGAACCGTGAAATGGTGATTAAGGATGGGGATGTTCTGGAGAAATATCTGGAAGTTGATACTTTCTTGTTTGATAAGACGGGAACAATCACAACTAGCTATCCGATAGTTGAAAAGGTGTTACCTTTTGGGGACTATAGTGAGGAAGATATTCTCAGAATCAGTGCCTGTCTTGAGGAACACATTTATCATCCTATTGCTAATGCCATCGTCAAGCAAGCCGAGATAGAGGGAATTGAACATGAGGAAATGCATGGGAAACTCCAATATATTGCAAGTAAGGGAATTAAGTCCCATATCGATGGTCAACCAGTTCTTATTGGGAATTATGTCTTGATGCAGGATGAGCAGATTCATATCAGTTCAGAACAAAATGCTTTAATTGAAGAGTATAAGAGTCACTACAATCTCTTATTCTTGGCTTATCAGAATGAATTGATTGGAATGTTCTGTATTCATACTCCTTTGAGAAAAGAAGCAAAAGCGGCCTTGGAGAAACTTAAGGCACAAGGGAAAAAATTGATTCTGGCAACAGGGGACACCTTGGTTAGAACAAAGGAATTAGTCAAAGATTTGCCCTTTGATCAGGTCTATACAGACTTGAAACCTGATGGGAAATTTGAGTTAGTAGAGGAACTGCAGAAAGCAGGTCACACTATTTTGATGGTTGGGGATGGCTTGAATGACTCAGCTGCTCTAACCCTATCAGATATCGGTGTGGTGATGAATGAGAGTGCAGATATTTCTAAGCAGATGAGCGATATCTTATTGTTAGATAATCGCTTGGATTTCTTCCAAGAGTTGGATTCGCTATCATCATCTTTGCAAACACTCATCAAGAAGAATATTCAAGATACCGTTGTCGTAAATAGTAGTTTGATTGGCTTTGGCTTGTTTAATTGGCTCAGTCCTTCAAATCTCTCTATCTTACATAATCTAACAACCTTACGTATTGTACTGCGTAGCCTGTCTATTAAAAATAGATAGATGAGAGTTATTAACAACAAAAAGGAGTTACCTTTCTTGAGGTTAACTCCTTTATTTATAGATCAATATTGAACAGTTTAGTAAGTCAATACAAAGTATTTTTTCTTCCCACGACGGATAACAGTCAGTTCGTTCTCTAACTTATCTGCGTCACTCAAGACATAGTCAAGGTCTTGGATGCGGTCGCCGTTGACGTAGATAGCTCCGTTTTGGACGTCTTCACGGGCTTGGCGTTTTGAGTTAACCACACCAGATGCCACGAGGAGTTCCACGATATTGTGGTTTTCATCTGCTTGTACTTGGTAGTTTGGTACACCCCGAAGTCCTTGTTTGAGCTCTTTGACAGAAAGGTTTTTGATGTTTCCTGCAAAGAGTTGCTCAGTGATGTTGAGGGCTTCTTTGTAAGCTTCTTCTCCGTGAACAAGTGTGACGACTTCACGAGCCAATACTTTTTGAGCCAAGCGTTCGTGTGGAGCTGCTTCAAATTGTTTACGAATGTCTTCAATCTCATCAAGTGACAAGAAAGTAAAGATTTTCAAAAAGCGAACAGCGTCTGCGTCCATAACGTTCATCCAGAATTGGTACATTTCGTATGGAGAAGTCTTTTCAGGATTGAGCCAGACTGCGTTTCCTTCTGATTTACCAAATTTCTTACCAGTTGCATCTGTGATCAGTGGAACAGTTATAACGTGGCCAGTCTTGTCAGCTTTACGACGAAGCAATTCAGTACCAGCTGTCATATTTCCCCACTGGTCAGAACCACCAATTTGAAGCGTTACGTTGTGGTCTTGGTTAAGAACGAAGAAGTCGTAACCTTGCATGATTTGGTAAGCAAACTCAGTGTATGAAATCCCTGTTTCAATCCGTTTTTTAACAGACTCCTTGCTCATCATGTAGTTGACAGTGAAGTATTTTCCAATATCACGGAGGAAGTCAATGAAGCTGATGCTGCCAAACCAGTCGTAGTTGTTGACCATGACAGCTTTATTTTCGCCATTTTCAAAGTCAAGAAAACGAGAAAGTTGTCCTTGGATAGACTTGACCCAGCCCTCTACTGTGTCTTTTGTTTGGAGACTACGTTCAGTATCTTTGAAGGACGGATCTCCGATGAGACCTGTAGCACCGCCAACGAGCGCATAAGGTTTGTGACCTGCTAGCTGCAAGCGACGACTTGTCAAGATTGCGACAAGGTGGCCTAGGTGAAGGCTGTCAGCAGTTGGATCGTAGCCAGTATAATAAGAAACTTGACCTTCTTCTAGGGCTTTACGCAAAGCTTCTTCATCAGTCGTTTGAAAAATCAAACCACGCTCTTTTAGCTCATCAAAAATGTGCATGTGTCTTTTCTCCTTTTTAAAAATATTGTTTCTACCTATTGTATCACAAACTTGGGCAATAGCCTAGCAGAATAGGGAAGAAAGTGGCTATTTTATTGAAAGTTTCCCTTTTGTGGTATAATAAATAGAGTGAGGAAATCCATGCAAAATCAATTAAATGAATTAAAACGAAAAATGCTGGAATTTTTCCAGCAAAAACCAAAAAATAAAAAATCAGCTAGGCCAGGCAAGAAAGGTTCAAGTGCCGAAAAATCCAAATCTTTAGATAGGCCAGCCATTTTTCCAGCTATTTTACTGAGTATAAAGGCTATTTTTAATCTACTCTTTATTCTTGGTTTTCTAGGAGGAATGTTGGGAGCTGGGATTGCTTTGGGGTACGGAGTAGCCTTGTTTGACAAGGTTCGGGTGCCTCAAACAGAAGAATTGGTACATCAGGTCAAAGACATCTCTTCTATTTCAGAGATTACCTATGCGGATGGGACGGTGATTGCTTCCATAGAGAGTGATTTGTTGCGTACTTCTATCTCATCTGAGCAAATTTCGGAAAATCTGAAGAAGGCTATTATTGCGACGGAAGACGAACACTTTAAAGAACATAAGGGTGTAGTGCCCAAGGCGGTGATTCGTGCGACCTTGGGGAAATTTGTAGGTTTGGGTTCCTCTAGTGGGGGTTCAACCTTGACCCAGCAACTGATTAAACAGCAGGTGGTTGGAGATGCGCCTACCTTGGCTCGTAAGGCGACAGAGATTGTGGATGCTCTTGCCTTGGAACGCGCCATGAATAAAGATGAGATTTTAACGACCTATCTCAATGTGGCTCCCTTTGGCCGAAATAATAAGGGACAGAATATTGCAGGGGCTCAGCAGGCAGCTGAGGGGATTTTCGGTGTAGATGCAAGTCAGTTGACGGTTCCTCAAGCAGCATTTTTAGCAGGACTTCCACAGAGTCCCATTACCTATTCTCCTTATGAAAATACTGGAGAGTTGAAGAGTGATGAAGACTTAGAAATAGGCTTGAGACGGGCTAAGGCAGTTCTTTACAGTATGTATCGTACAGGTGCCTTAAGCAAAGACGAGTATTCTCAATATAAGGATTACAATCTTAAACAGGACTTTCTCCCTTCAGCTACAGTCATAGGTGTGTCACGAGGCTATTTATACTTTACAGCCTTGGCAGAAGCTCAAGAACGTATGTATGACTATCTAACTCAGAGAGACAATGTCTCCGCTAAGGAGTTGAAAAATGAGGCAACTCAGAAGTTTTATCGCGATTTGGCATCCAAGGAAATTGAAAATGGTGGTTATAAAATTACTACTACCATAGACCAGAAAATTCATTCTGCTATGCAAAGTGCGGTTGCTGACTATGGCTATCTTTTAGACGATGGAACAGGTCGTGTAGAAGTAGGGAATGTCCTGATGGACAACCAAACAGGTGCTATTCTAGGCTTTGTAGGTGGTCGTAATTATCAAGAAAATCAAAACAATCATGCCTTTGATACCAAGCGCTCACCAGCTTCTACTACCAAGCCTTTGCTGGCCTACGGTATTGCTATTGACCAGGGCTTGATGGGAAGCGAAACGATTCTATCTAACTATCCAACAAACTTTGCCAATGGCAATCCGATTATGTATGCTAATAGCAAGGGAACAGGAATGATGACCTTGGGAGAAGCTCTGAACTATTCATGGAATATCCCTGCTTACTGGACCTATCGTATGCTTCGTGAAAAGGGTGTTGATGTCAAAGGTTATATGGAAAAGATGGGTTACGAGATTCCTGAGTACGGTATTGAGAGCCTGCCAATGGGTGGTGGTATTGAAGTCACAGTTGCCCAGCATACCAATGGCTATCAGACCCTAGCTAATAACGGGGTTTATCATCAGAAGCATGTGATTTCAAAGATTGAAGCAGCAGATGGTAGAGTGGTGTATGAGTATCAGGATAAACCGGTTCAAGTCTATTCAAAAGCTACTGCGACAATTATGCAGGGCTTGCTGCGAGAAGTTCTATCCTCTCGTGTGACAACAACCTTCAAGACGAATCTGACTGCTTTAAATCCTAATCTGGCTAATGCAGATTGGATTGGGAAGACTGGTACAACCAACCAAGACGAAAATATGTGGCTCATGCTTTCGACACCTAGATTAACTCTGGGTGGCTGGATTGGGCATGATGATAATCATTCACTGTCACGTAGAGCAGGTTATTCCAATAACTCTAATTACATGGCTCATCTGGTAAATGCGATTCAGCAAGCCTCCCCAAGCATTTGGGGGAACGAGCGCTTCGCCTTAGATCCTAGTGTCGTAAAATCCGAAGTCTTGAAATCAACAGGTCAAAAACCAGGGAAGGTTTCTGTTGAAGGAAAAGAGGTAGATGTTACAGGTTCGACTGTTACCAGCTATTGGGCTAATAAGGCAGGAGCTCCTACGACCAGTTATCGCTTTGCTATTGGCGGAAGTGATGCGGATTATCAGAATGCTTGGTCTAGTATTGTGGGGAGTCTACCAACTCCATCAAGCTCCAGCAGTTCAAGTAGTTCAAGTAGTAGTTCTAGCGATAGCAGTAACTCAAGTGCTACACGACCTTCTTCTTCAAGGACGAGACGATAAGTTCTATAAACTGTGCTAAATGAAGTGGCTAATCAATGGATTGCCACTTTTTTCTTTTTCCCTTTCGTGTTACAATAAAGGTATGAATCAGTATCAGAAAAAGATTGTTAAAGGGACCATTTATTCGCTTCTATCCGGCTTAATCTGGGGAATCTGTGGAATTTTAGGAGAGTATTTCTTTACTCATTATCAGGTGTCTTCGGGCTGGATTACCTCTATGCGTTTAACACTGGCAGGGAGTCTGGTGCTCATTTGGTCTGCGATGCAATTAAAATCGCAAGTGTTTGATATTTGGCGAGATAAGAAAAATTACCTGCCCTTTTTGGCCTATGCTATTTTGGGGATTTTTTCAGTCCAGTATTTTTTCTACCTCTGCGTAGAATACTCAAATGCAGCGACAGCGACTATTTTACAGTTTATAAGTCCTGTCTTTATCCTCTTTTACAATCGCTTGGTTTATCAAAAACGAGCGTCAAAAAGTGCTATTTTCTATGTTTTGATTGCCATGTTGGGTGTTTGCCTGATGGCGACAAAGGGCGATCTCTCTCAATTATCCATGACACCACTAGCCCTTGTGACGGGTTTGCTGAGTGCCATGGGTGTTATGTTTAATGTTATCTTACCCCAACCTTTCGCGAAGCGTTATGGTTTTGTACCCACGGTTGGGTGGGGGATGATTTTGGCAGGTTTGTTTAGCAATGTCCTTTCGCCGGTTTACCAGCTTTCCTTTACTCTGGATATTTGGAGTATCTTGATTTGCCTCATTATCGCTTTTTTCGGGACGGCTTTTGCCTTTTTCATTTCCATGAAGGCAGTGTCCTTGGTTTCTCCTTTGGTGGTTTCTGTTATCAGTGCCAGTGAACCTCTCTCTTCTGCTCTCTTGAGTGTTTTGTTCTTAGGATTGGTAGTGGATTGGTCCCTTCTTCTAGCGATGGCCTTGATTATTTTACCCATGATATTTTTGTCTATAGAAGAAGCGAAAGAAAGTAGATAAAAGTCTTTTCTTAATTCTAAAAGTGTGCTATACTAGAATAGTCAATAAAACACGGGGAGATAGTTGTGAAGAGTGTTTTTAGGTTGTATCGGTAGGGGCTTGCTTTTACCGACAGCACGTTTTATCTCACATCCCTAAAAAATCATACCTAAAAACAGACAAAAAGGCTTCAAATTTGAGGCCTTTTTTGGTAGAATAGTTATCATTATAAAGAATGAGAGGCCTTTTATGACTGCTACAAAAATGAATGCTCAAGAAATTATTCAATTTATCGCCAATGCTGAAAAGAAAACCAGTGTGAAAGTAACCTTTGAAGGACAACTCGCAACTGCTGTACCTGGATCTATTGTTAAACTAGGAAATGTCCTATTTGGAGACTGGAAGGACGTTGCTCCGCTTCTCGAAGGTTTGGTAGAAAATCAAGACTATGTTGTTGAGCAAGATGCTCGTAATTCAGCAGTTCCTCTGCTAGATAAACGTGCTATCAACGCTCGTATCGAGCCAGGTGCTATTATCCGTGATCAGGTTGAAATTGGTGACAATGCTGTTATCATGATGGGAGCCGTTATCAATATCGGTGCTGAAATCGGTGCAGGAACCATGATTGACATGGGGGCTATCCTTGGTGGCCGTGCTATCGTTGGGAAAAACAGTCACGTTGGTGCAGGTGCCGTTCTTGCAGGTGTGATTGAGCCAGCTAGCGCTGAACCAGTCCGTGTTGGAGACAATGTTCTTATCGGCGCTAATGCAGTGGTTATCGAAGGAGTCCAAATTGGTAGTGGTTCAGTTGTGGCAGCGGGAGCTATTGTTACCCAAGATGTCCCAGAAAACGTGGTGGTAGCAGGTGTTCCAGCTCGCATTATCAAAGAGATTGATGCCCAAACCCAACAAAAAACAGCGCTAGAGGATGCGCTTCGTACCTTATAATTGTAAAAGTAATAAAGAGGCGGAACCCTTTTTCCAGCCTCTTTCTGCTATATAGGAGGACAGATAGATGTTAGATTTGATTCAGACTAGACGAGATTTGCACCAGATTCCAGAGATTGGCTTGGAGGAGTTCAAGACTCAGGATTATTTGCTGGATGTGATTGAGAAATTGACTGCGGGCAAGGATTTTGTCCAAGTTCGAACTTGGCGGACAGGTATTTTGGTTTATTTGCAGGGAAGTCAGCCAGAGCGTACTATTGGTTGGAGAACAGATATTGATGGTCTGCCTATCGTTGAACAAACAGGCCTTCCTTTCGCTTCCCAGCACCAAGGTCGTATGCATGCTTGTGGACATGATTTCCACATGACCATTGCCTTGGGCTGTTTAGAGCGCGCCCTTGAGGAGCAACCAAAGAACAATCTGCTCTTTCTGTTTCAGCCTGCTGAAGAAAATGAAGCTGGTGGCATGCTCATGTATGAGGATGGCGCTTTTGGAGACTGGTTGCCAGATCAGTTTTATGGCCTCCATGTTCGACCAGATTTGAAGGTTGGTCAGATTGCGACCAATACACACACTCTCTTTGCAGGGACTTGTGAGGTGAAAATCCGTTTCAAAGGCAAAGGGGGACACGCAGCCTTTCCGCATGAAGCCAATGACGCTTTGGTGGCGGCTAGTTACTTTGTGACTCAGGTGCAGTCAGTTGTCAGCCGCAATGTCAACCCAATCGAGGGAGCAGTGGTGACCTTTGGTCTTTTCCAAGCCGGAACCACCAACAATGTTATCACAGACACAGCCTTTTTGCATGGAACTATTCGGGCCTTGACTCAGGACATGAGTCTCTTGGTACAAAAGAGGGTCAAAACAGTTGCAGAAGGGGTTGCAGCTGCCTTTGATATGGAAGTCGAAGTGGAACTCAAACAAGGTGGATACCTACCTGTTGAGAACCATCCAGCCTTGGCGCGTGAACTAATGGACTTTTTTGAAGAGAAAGACGGAATCGAGTTGATTGATATCGAGCCTGCTATGACAGGTGAAGACTTTGGTTATCTCCTTTCAAAAGTTGATGGCGTTATGTTCTGGCTAGGTATTGATAGTCCCTACGCCCTTCATCATCCTCAGATGAGTCCTAAGGAAGAAGCATTAGCCATTGGGGTAGATGCGGTCTCTAGTTTCCTGAAAAAGAAGGCAGCAGAGTAGAGGAATTGTCTATGAAAGCAGAATTACGCAAGCAAGTCTTGCAAGAAATGAAGGCTATATCTCAAGAGCAAAAACAGTTTATAGATAAAACTTTAACCGAGCGACTTTTACAGCACCCCTTTTACCAAGAAGCCAAGGTCATCGCAACCTACCTCTCTTTTCCTCATGAGTTTCAAACGCAGGAACTGATTGAGCAGGCGCTGAAGGATGGCAAGAAGGTTCTGATACCCAAAACCTATCCCAAGGGGCGCATGGACTTTGTGGTCTATGATCCGCAACAATTGGTAAAAACTTCCTTTGGCTTACTGGAACCACAGGGAGATTTGGAAGTAGTGGATGCCTCTCAGATTGATTTGATTCATGTTCCGGGCTTGGTTTTTACGACGGAAGGATATCGGATTGGATACGGTGGAGGTTATTATGATCGCTATCTGAAACATTTTTCTGGTCATACTTTTAGTACGATCTATCCTTGTCAAATTCAGGACTTTATCCCTGAAAAGCATGATATTCCTGTTGAGGAGGTACTGATTGATGAAAGAAATCTTTGATAGACGTTACCCTGTGACGAGTTTCTTCCTCTTAGTGACGGCCTTGGTGTTTCTACTAATGTTGGTGACTACAGGTGGAAACTTTGACAGGGCGGATACATTATTTCGATTTGGAGCTATGTATGGGCCTGCTATTCGGCTCTTTCCCGAGCAGATTTGGCGACTCTTTTCGGCTATTTTTGTTCATATTGGTTGGGAGCATTTCATTGTTAATATGCTTTCACTCTATTATCTTGGTAGGCAAGTAGAGGAAATTTTCGGATCCAAGAAGTTTTTCTTCCTCTATCTTTTATCAGGAATGATGGGCAATCTCTTTGTTTTTGTATTTAGTCCCAAATCCTTAGCAGCAGGAGCCTCGACTTCTCTCTATGGGCTATTTGCTGCGATTATTGTTCTTCGCTATGCAACGCGTAATCCTTATATCCAGCAGTTGGGCCAATCCTATCTGACACTTTTTATGGTTAACATTATTGGAAGTGTTCTGATTCCAGGAATCAGTCTAGCAGGTCATATCGGTGGTGCAGTTGGTGGCGCATTTCTAGCAGTTATCTTTCCAGTTCGAGGCGAAAGACGGATGTATAGCGCTAGTCAGAGACTGGTAGCGGTAGTCTTGTTCGTAGGACTCGCAGTCTTGCTTCTCTACAGGGGAATGGGATGAAAATTTATGTAATGAAAAAAGATAAGGCATTTTTTGAACCTTATCTTTTTATGTTATTCCTTCTCAGCCAATTCTTTTCCAAGTTGGATGAGGTAATTTTTCAAGGCATCTTTGACTTGTGGGTGCTTGAGGGCGTAGTCAATAGATGTTTTCATAAATCCAAACTTATCCCCAACGTCGTAACGAGCTCCTGTAAATTCACGGGCAAAAACACGCTGTGTTTTATTGAGCGTATCTATAGCATCGGTAAGCTGGATTTCATTTCCAGCACCAGGAGCTTGCTTTTCGAGGATATCAAAAATTTCTGGTGTCAGAAGATAGCGACCGATAATTGCTAAATCACTTGGTGCATCTTCGGGAGCTGGTTTTTCAACGAAAGTTTCAACGCTATAGAGACCATTAATCCCTTCACCTTGAGGAGCGATAACTCCATATGATGAAACGTCTTCGTGTGGTACGGGCATGACAGCAATGGTTGATGCGTGTGTCTTTTCGTAATCATTCATCAGTTGTTTTGTCAAAGGAACGGCATTCTCATTTGTGATGTCCATAAGGTCATCACCCAGCATAACAACGAAAGGCTCATTCCCTACAAAAGCTTTGGCTTGTAGGACAGCGTCTCCAAGACCACGAGGGTGAGTTTGGCGAATGAAATGGAGGCGCATACCAGTTGCTTCATCTACCAATTTTAACAAATCTGTTTTGCCTTTTTCCTTAAGATTGTATTCAAGCTCAAAGTTCGAGTCAAAGTGGTCCTCAATAGAACGTTTTGATTTACCAGTGACAACCAGAATATCTTCAATACCTGATTTGAGAGCCTCTTCCACGATGAACTGGATAGTTGGTTTGTCCACAATTGGCAACATTTCTTTAGCAAGTGCTTTGGTTGCTGGTAAAAATCGAGTTCCTAGTCCAGCGGCAGGAATGACTGCTTTTCTAACTTTCAGTGCCATAAGAATCCTTTCTCTAGAGGGTTAAGACCACTCATTTTCTGCTTTAAATTCATTGTTCATGATGTCATAAATGGCATCTTTGATATTGGTTCCGTGGTAAATAACTTGGTAAATGGCTTGTGTAATCGGCATATAGACTCCAAGTTCTTGCGCTAGTTCATAGGCTGCTCGGGTCGTCGAAATTCCTTCAATTACCATGCCCATATTGGCTTCGATATCAGCTAGAGATTCTCCACGACCAAGAGCATCTCCGGCTCTCCAGTTACGAGAGTGGATGGAGGTTCCCGTTACGATCAAGTCTCCTACACCGGATAAGCCACTATAGGTCAATGGACTGGCCCCAAGTGCTACTCCTAGGCGGGTAATTTCTGCCAAGCCTCGAGCGATGATGGCTGCCTTGGCATTGTCACCAAATCCTAAACCATGTAAGGCTCCAGCACCGACAGCGATAATGTTTTTAAGAGCACCAGCGGTTTCGACCCCGATAACATCCGTATTGGTATAAAGTCGGAAGTAGTGATTACTAAATAGCTCCTGAACGTATTGAGCTGTTTGTAAATCTTTAGAAGCAGCAGTGATTAAAGTCAGGTCACGCACAATGGTTTCTTCCGCATGACTAGGCCCTGAGACAACGACGATATCACTGCGGAGCTGTTCAGGAATCTCTTCTTCAAGGATGGTTGATAATCGTTTATGACTATCAGGTTCTAATCCCTTTGATGCGTGCATGATGATAGCCTTATGGTCTAAGGTTTGTGCAACTTGCTGGGCAACAAGTCGTGTCACTTTTGTTGGGACAACAAACAAAATCGCATCTACATCTTTCAAGGCCTCTGCTAAGTCGGTGTAGGCAATGATATTTTCGTCTAGGATGACATCTTTAAAGTAGTGCTTATTAGTATGGTGTGTATTAATTTCATTGATTTGCTCGGGAAGATTTCCCCAAATACGTACCTCGTGTCCATTGTCATTTAAGACTTGTGAAAGGGCAGTTCCCCAAGAACCAGGCCCCAAGACGGCGACGGTTTGTTTTTCCATGATTTCCTCCTTGATAGAGTTCTTTCTCTTATTCTATCATATTCTAGGGGATTTTGCACTTGCATTGCTGGGGGAGTGGTGGCTTTGTTGCTTGAAAAATATATAAAAACCGAGACGAAGTGATAAACTCTTAGTCTTTAGTCTTTAGTTAAAGTGAGAAGAAATCTGATAGATAGTTTGATTCAGTATATGCTATAATAGAGGTAAACAACTCAGGAGGTTCTTGTAGGTTGCGAGAGTTTGGCGAAAAAATTAAAAGATTACGTTTGGCTAAAAAAATCAGTCGTTCAGAATTTTGTGGTGATGAGTCTGAATTAAGTATCCGTCAATTAATTAGAATTGAAAATGGAGAATCCAGACCAACACTAACAAAGTTAAAATATATCGCTGAGCGTTTGGGAGTTGAAGATTACAAGTTGATGCCAAGTTATATAGAGTTGGATAAGGAATACCTAGAATTGAAGTATTTCTTGATGAGGACTCCTACATACGAAGATGAAACTATCGCCCAAAAGAAAGAGAGTGTTTTTGATAAGATTTTTGAAGAGTATTATGATAGGCTACCTGAGGAAGAAAGATTTATCATAGATGTTTTACAAGCATATGATGACTTTGGTTGGTGGAATGATGATAGCAATTTAGGAATGATTTTACAAGAGTATTTCGATCACATTTTGTTGAAATCAAAATATGAAGTTAACGATATTTTAATCATAAAGCTATTTTTGGTAAGATTAGTACACCAAGATACGATAATAGATGAGATTGAAGTGAATACCTTCTTAGTAATAGCTGATAAAATTTTACAACAAGTTGAGATGTTTGATATTGAATATTCATTTCTAATCAGAGATTCATTACTTTTGTTGTTAGGAATATTTGAAAAAATTGCTAATTACAGTCAATTTGAAGATATTCTCTATAAATTAAATGAAATTACCTCAAAGTCATACGACTATCAGAAAAAACCAATTATTCGACTATGGGAGTGGCGCTATGCATTATTTGTAAAAAAAGATTATCCAGTAGCTGAAAATTATTTTCAAGAAGCAAAAGTATTTGCTAGAATGATTGATAATAGTCATTTGATAGAACAGCTAGAAAAACAATGGCAACATGACCTCCAAGATTTTTTTAAAAATAAACATTAGAAAATAAAAAAAGTGACAAAAATGTCATTAGTTAAAAAGACCGCGAGAAAGTTTTCGAAATCATAAAAACGCATGATATCAGGTGTTTAAAAACTTGATATTATGCGTTTTATCGTTTAAAGAGTTATTATGTTTTTCCCTTAGATTGAGTTCGTATCTAGTTTCTTTTTATACTAATTGAGTACTCATTAGTAGATAAGTTGTTAAAATTAGTGACATTTATGACCTTGGCGAATGTGTAACATAGAAGTATAATAATCCTGTAGAAAAAATAAGGAGAGAAAATATGTTAGTGCTAGTTGTTGCCATTTTTTGGATTTATAAATAATAAAGATAGAATAGGAAGGTCTATGTTAGAACTAAAAAATATTAGTAAAAGTTACGGACAAGGGACGCTAAAAAATAATGTCTTAAGAGAA
This sequence comes from Streptococcus nakanonensis, assembly GCF_059738785.1. Taxonomy (NCBI): domain Bacteria; kingdom Bacillati; phylum Bacillota; class Bacilli; order Lactobacillales; family Streptococcaceae; genus Streptococcus; species Streptococcus nakanonensis. Next base: position 157,860 of record NZ_AP027139.1, read on the forward strand.
ATAAATTTTAAGGTAGTTGAAGGAGAATTTGTATCGATAATGGGACCATCAGGTTCGGGCAAATCGACATTTATCAATATTTTGGGACTGATTGATTCTGAATTTGAAGGAGAATATATATTAGACGGAAAAAGTATTGAGAAGTTAAATGAAAATCAACAAGCAAGTTACCGTAATCGTGATATTGGATTTGTTTTTCAACAATTTCATCTTATTGATGAATATACTGTTAAAGAAAATATTTTATTATCATTCCTATATTCTGACCAACAGCCAGATATAGAATACATTGATAGTTTATTACAAGACTTAGGGCTTATAGATAAGGTGAATGAGTACCCAAGTCATTTATCAGGCGGACAGAAGCAACGAGTTGCTTTAATTAGAGCTCTTGCTCATAAACCTAGATTTCTTATAGCGGATGAACCTACAGGTGCATTAGATGAGAAAAATAGGAATGAGATATTGCAAATTCTACAAAATTTGAATCATTCTGGAATGACAATTATTGTAGTAACTCACGATGAGTTTGTTGCCAGTCATTGTAGAACAAGGTATCGAATGAAAAATGGGTATCTAACATCTGAAGGAGAAGGATTACATGAAGTTTAAAAAGCTGTTAATAGATACTCTAAAGCTGTTAAAGAGGAATAAAAGACAAAGTATTCTGACATCCTTAGCCATCACAGTGGCAACATTTGTTTTATTAGTAATACTATCAAGTTCTTCATATACAACTTCTACATTAGGTAATGATTTAAAGATAGAAGAAGACACAGCAACAATGACTTATACTCCTCAGAATATGTTGGATATTAGAGGGTTTACACAGGAAGATAAACAATTGGTTGAGCAAACTATTGGAAAACATGCAAGACTTTCTTCCAGCTCTTATGCTTTGTATGCTGAAACGTATTTTAATGATTCTAAGCAGAATCTTAGTTTTCGAACATTGGGCGATTTGAATAAGAATGGTTTAGTTATGCCTGCTTTATTAAAAGGAAGAGCCTTAGAGGAACTAGATGGCGGTGTAGCTATTAGCGATAAGGCTCTCATGTCATTGACTCGAAAGGAAAATATTGAAACTTTTTTAGGAGAGACTATCAATATATCTGGGAAAGAATATCCAATTCAGGCAATATATTATGGATCAGCTGTTAATGAAAGATTACCTTCTTTATTGGTTACTAATGAAATCAAAGAGTTACTTTTAGGAAAAAGGGAATATTTTGATGAGTTAGTGGTAGAAACTAATCAGTTGGAGAATATAAATAAGGCTTTATCTGCTTTAGATACTTATGGAACATTCCGAAAGGAAGGAACCTATGCATATATAGATAATAGAAGGGTATATGAGGAAACAAAGGCTCAAGCTACTACAATATTAAATTTCATTGCACTTTTATCAAGCATTTCAATTTTTGTAGCTGGTTTTGGGGTTATGAATGCTATGTTGTCTTCTGTTAGCGAACGTAGCAAGGAGATAGCGATTCGTCGAGCTTTGGGAGCTAAAAAATCTGATATTTATCAATCATATATGATGGAGGGGACTCTTTTATCGATTATGGGAGCTATAGCTGGTATTGGAGTAGCGACATTATTTGTTATTTTAATGAATATGAGTGGTTTTGTTACGACATTAACTCTGGATCATATTTTGATTACTCTATTCACAACGGGTGTATTTGGAATTGTATTTAGTATTATGCCTGCAATGGTTGCAGCAAATAAAAATGTTATTGAAGGTCTAAGGTAATGATGGATAGTAATCTAAGAAAATTTGAAATTATTATTGTACTCATATCTGTAGCATTTTTTCCACTATTATCAATTATGCTGGGAGATGCTATTATAGCTCTTTTACTAGACAGAGCAGGCATGTTAAAAATGATGCTAGGAGAAAGAATCTTATTTGCGGGAACATCACTATTATTATGGTGGATATTGGAGAAAGGAAAGTTAATAAATATAAGGGTTAAACAATTTATATCCTACAAACAAGTTGGCCTTTATATTCTTCAGATTACTTTAATAACAATATTTGTATTTCTATATACAACAGACTATAATTCAATCATTTACATATTGTTTTTTATTCTAGTAAATTTTATAATCGCTTGGGAGGAAGAGTTTGTATATCGCTTGTTAGTCCCTGAAATACTAAAGAAATTATGCAGTAATTTTTTTATAATATGTTTAATTCAGAGCTTGATATTTAGTTATTTAGGGCATATGGATGGAATTATTTTAGAAAATTTAATTTATAGAGTTCCTATTTCAATCGTATTGTATGGGATTAGAAGTAAAACAGACAGTATCTTTTTGCCGACAACTATCCATGCGTTATGGAATATTATGTTAGATTTTATATAAGGGAGATAAAATGAGACTGACAAAAATAGATAAAATATTTTCTTGTTTATTAATTGTAGAATTTTCAACATGTTTTATAGTATTAGAGAATCTTAACATTTTTCAATTTATGCTATTTGTACAAATTATACCGTCAATATTGTTAGCTTTGTTATCGGGAAGTATTTCTTCTAGAAGTAAGCACAGCTGGGTGTTATTAATTATTTTTGGAATAATCTATACCTTAATGATGTTTGGAATTTTCAGAGTTACTCCTATGACGCTTATAGAACAAAATACGATTCAATCTGAAACTTCCGTATTTACATTCAATAGAAATTTACAGTTAGGAACTTATCTTGGATTTTTCTTGCAGGAATTTTTACTAGGAGCTTTTATTTGCACTATTTCAAAATGTTTTGGGAGAATTAAACAAGGGAAATTTTAATGAGGCCTGCATTAAAAAGAAGAATTGCTTCTGCAGTTATTTAGAAAATGATATGATTGAAATGGTGTAACATTTGGAGAAAATTATTTTTGAACGAAAAAGATTTGAGTATATCGGTTCTAAGAGAAAGCAAGTAAAGGACTTTATGATTCTAAAAAGTTTCATGTCTAAGACAATTCAAGTTGAAATCAGAGTGGAGGACTACTTGTTAGACCTTCTTATTTTAAAAGAGATGAGTACAGAATTTTATAATTTAGATTTTCTTTCTTTGCCCTATGATGTCAATATAGATGTGAAAGAAGTTGTAGAGGATGTTGATTTAACAGTCTATAAGAATAGTAAATATAGGGAGTTTAATTTCTTTAAAAATATTTGTAAATGATATTTTTGAAAGTCTATCCATCCCTATATTAGAATTGCTACAACAAGTTTTCAACACTTGTTTCAATTGAACATACTAAAACCGAGACGAAGGGATAAACTCTTAGTCTCGGTTTTGATATTTCTTAAAGAATAGCTAGGTTTATTTCAACTGATCTGTAATGTCTTTTGATAGCAACATTCCCAGATGGTAAGTTTTATTGATATATGCAATGACATCATTGATGTTTTCAGTCGTTTGAATTTTCTCTTTGATGTCAGCCCTAAATGTTTCATCCTTCAAAAGTTGTTCTTGGTAGAGCCTTTGAAGCCGTTCCTTCTCGTACTTATTGAGCAGAAAAAGGAAAACCAAGCTAATCACAACGAGGATATAAGCATATTGGCTCATAGGATATCTCCCTGTATGATAAAGAAGTAGTAGTGAGTAAATCGATTTAGTGGACCTAAAGTAGCAGAGCAAGTTAGCAAAACTTGATAAGATTTTTGATAGACCTCTAAACCAAAGTCCGTATAGGCTTTAGTGTAAGTTACTTAGATTATTTTGCAATCAAGTAACTTGAAGATTATGACTAGTGAAGCAGTTAGCTAGTCCGCATATAAGCGGCTAGCGTCTAACAATTAGGAACTTTAGTTCCAATAGCTTTAAGATTACGACGTTCTGGAACATAAATCGATAATATTTATGTTCCAGAACTAGTGAAGCGTTTAGGCAATTCGCCATATAGCGATTGCCGTCAAGAGACTAGGAACTTTAGTTCCAGTCTCTTGTAACGATTTACATCTTCTCTGGCGCTTCTACTCCAAGCAAGCGAAGGGCTTCTTTGAGAACGACTGCGGTTGCGTAGCTGAGGGCTAGACGGCTGTCGCGTTCTGGACTTTCATCCAAGATGCGAGTGTGTGCATAATATTTGTTAAAGGCTTGAGCCAGGCTAATTGCAAATTTAGCAATGATAGAAGGTTCAAAGTTATCCGCCGCACGGTTGATAATACGTGGGAAGTCTTGGATGAGTTTGATGATTTCCCAGCTTTCAGTATCATTCAAGCTATAGTTGCCAGCTGTTTCTGGTTTGAAATCCGCTTTACGTAAGATCGATTGGATACGAGCGTAGGCATATTGAACGTAAGGCCCAGTTTCACCCTCGAAGGATACCATAGCTTCTAGGTCGAAGTCGTATCCATTTGTACGGTCGGTTTTGAGGTCATAGAATTTAATGGCTCCAACCCCAACAGCATGCGCTACTTGGTCTTTATTTTCAAGTTCAGGATTTTTAGCTTCGATTTGGGTTTTGGCACGACTAACGGCCTCTGCAACTGTAGGCTCTAGCAAGATGACATTCCCTTTACGAGTAGAGAGTTTTTTCCCTTCTTTGGTAACCAAACCAAAAGGAACGTGAGTAATGTCGTCACTCCAGTCGTAGCCCATTTCTTGCAAGACAGCTTTGAGCTGTTTAAAGTGGGCAGATTGTTCTTGACCAACTACGTAGATAGATTTGGCAAATTGGTATTCGTTTTTACGGTAAAGAGCTGCAGCCAAGTCACGAGTGATATAGAGAGTTGCACCATCAGATTTCTTGATAAGGGCTGGATGTTCAATTCCGTATTTCTCAAGGTTGACAACTTGGGCACCCTCTGATTCAACAAGAAGGCCTTTTTCAGAAAGAATGTCTACAACTGCATCCATCTTATCGTTGTAGAAGGCTTCTCCGTTGTAGCTGTCAAATTCGACTTGCAATTCATTGTAAAGGCGGTTAAATTCCACTAAACTTTCATCACGGAACCATTGCCAAAGAGCGAGAGCTTCCTCGTCGCCATTTTCAAGCTTACGGAACCATTCGCGTGCTTCTTCATCCAAGCTAGGGTCATTTTCAGCCTCAGCATTGATGCGGACATAGAGTTTAAGAAGTTCATCAATTGGATGAGCTTTTACAGCTTCTTCGTCGCCCCATTTTTTGTAGGCAACAATCAACATCCCAAACTGTTTACCCCAGTCTCCCAAATGGTTGACCTTGACTGTTTGATAACCGATTTTTTGGAAGATATGTGACAAGCTATCTCCGATAACAGTTGAGCGCAGGTGACCAATAGAGAATGGTTTAGCGATATTGGGACTAGACATATCGATAACAACATTTTCTTGTTTGCCAATAGTTTGATCAGCATAGTGTTCTTTTTCAGTGATAACAGCTTGCAATACTTGAGCAGAAATGGCAGATTTATCAAGGAAAAAGTTAACGTAAGGTCCCGTTGCGACAACCTTCTCAAAGGCTTGGCTGTTAATTTTTTCAGCCAGTTCAGCCGCAATCATTTGAGGTGCTTTACGTTCGACTTTTGCAAGAGAAAAAGCAGGGAAAGCAATGTCTCCCATTTCTGAGTTTTTAGGGGTTTCCAGTAAATTTAAAATAGCCTCTTGGTTCAGGCTATCAATGACGCTAGCCAATTCGCTAGCAATCAATTCTTTTGTATTCATTATGAGCTCCTTTTGGACTTTTCTACTATTTTATCACATTTTTAAAGAAAGAAGAAAAAATTTTTGAAATCTCCTATTTTTTTGGTATAATATAGTTATAAAAATAGTTATAAATATTCACATAAGAGGATTTTATGAGAAAAAGAGATCGTCATCAGTTAATAAAAAAAATGATTACTGAGGAGAAATTAAGTACACAAAAAGAAATTCAAGATCGGTTGGAGGCACACAATGTTTTTGTGACACAGACAACCTTGTCTCGTGATTTGCGCGAAATCGGCTTGACCAAGGTCAAGAAAAATGATATGGTGTATTATGTACTAGCAAATGAGACAGAAAAGATTGATTTGGTGGAATTTTTGTCTCATCATTTAGAAGGTGTTGCAAGAGCAGAGTTTACTTTGGTGCTTCATACCAAACTGGGAGAAGCCTCTGTTTTGGCAAATATTGTAGATGCAAACAAGGATGAATGGATTTTAGGAACAGTTGCTGGTGCCAATACCTTATTGGTTATTTGTCGAGACCAGCACGTTGCCAAACTCATGGAAGATCGTTTGCTAGATTTGATGAAAGATAAGTAAGGTCTTGGGAGTTGCTCTCAAGACTTATTTTTGACAAGGAGAGACGGAAAATGGCGACAGAAAAGCTATCACCCGGCATGCAACAGTATGTGGATATTAAAAAGCAATATCCAGATGCTTTTTTGCTCTTTCGGATGGGTGATTTTTATGAATTATTTTATGAGGATGCGGTCAATGCTGCGCAGATTCTGGAAATTTCCTTAACGAGTCGCAACAAGAATGCCGACAATCCGATTCCTATGGCGGGTGTTCCCTATCATTCTGCCCAACAGTACATTGATGTCTTGATTGAGCAGGGTTATAAGGTGGCTATCGCAGAGCAGATGGAAGATCCTAAACAAGCAGTTGGGGTTGTGAAACGAGAGGTTGTTCAGGTCATTACGCCAGGGACAGTGGTCGATAGCAGTAAGCCGGACAGCCAGAATAATTTTTTGGTTGCCATAGATCGAGATGGCAATCAATTTGGCTTAGCTTATATGGACCTGGTGACGGGTGACTTTTATGTGACAGGTCTTTTGGATTTCACGCTGGTTTGTGGGGAAATACGCAATCTCAAGGCGCGCGAAGTAGTGTTGGGTTATGACTTGTCTGAGGAGGAAGAACAAATCCTCAGTCGCCAGATGAATCTGGTGCTCTCTTATGAGAAAGAAGGCTTTGAGGACCTTCATTTACTGGATTTACGATTGGCAGCTGTGGAGCAAGCGGCATCTAGTAAGTTGCTCCAGTATGTTCATCGGACTCAGATGAGGGAATTGAACCACCTCAAACCTGTTATCCGCTATGAAATCAAGGATTTCTTGCAGATGGATTATGCGACCAAGGCTAGTCTGGATTTGGTTGAGAATGCCCGTTCAGGCAAGAAGCAAGGCAGTCTTTTTTGGCTTTTGGATGAAACCAAAACGGCTATGGGAATGCGTCTCTTGCGGTCTTGGATTCATCGTCCTTTGATTGATAAGGAGCGAATCATCCAACGTCAAGAAGTGGTGCAGGTCTTCCTCGACCATTTCTTTGAGCGCAGTGATTTGACAGACAGTCTCAAGGGTGTTTATGACATTGAACGCTTGGCTAGTCGGGTTTCTTTTGGCAAAACTAATCCCAAGGATCTCTTGCAGTTGGCGACTACCTTATCCAGTGTGCCACGGATTCGTGCGATTTTAGAAGGGATGGAGCAACCTGCTCTAGCCTATCTCATCGCACAACTGGATGGAATCCCTGAGTTGGAGAGTTTGATTAGCGCAGCGATTGCTCCTGAAGCTCCTCATGTGATTACAGAAGGTGGCATTATCCGGACGGGATTTGATGAGACTTTGGATAAATATCGCCGAGTTCTCAGAGAAGGGACTAGCTGGATTGCTGAGATTGAGGCCAAGGAGCGAGAAAACTCTGGTATCAGTACGCTCAAGATTGATTATAATAAAAAGGATGGCTACTATTTCCATGTGACCAATTCTCAACTGGGAAATGTACCTGCCCACTTTTTCCGCAAGGCGACGCTGAAAAACTCAGAACGCTTTGGAACTGAGGAATTAGCCCGTATCGAGGGAGATATGCTGGAGGCGCGTGAGAAGTCAGCCAACCTAGAGTACGAAATCTTTATGCGTATTCGTGAAGAGGTCAACAAGTACATCCAGCGTTTGCAGGTTCTAGCTCAAGGCATTGCGACAGTTGATGTCTTACAGAGTCTAGCAGTTGTGGCTGAAACCCAGCATTTGATTCGACCTGAATTCGGAGATGATTCGCGAATTGATATCCAGAAAGGGCGTCATGCTGTCGTTGAAAAGGTTATGGGGGCTCAGACCTATATTCCCAATACGATTCAGATGGCAGAAGATACCAGTATTCAACTGATTACAGGGCCAAACATGAGCGGAAAGTCAACCTATATGCGTCAGTTAGCCATGACGGCGGTTATGGCTCAGTTGGGTTCTTATGTGCCAGCAGAAAGCGCCTATTTACCGATTTTTGATGCCATCTTTACCCGTATCGGAGCAGCAGATGACTTGGTTTCAGGTCAATCAACCTTTATGGTAGAGATGATGGAGGCCAACAATGCCATTTCGCATGCAACCAAGGACTCTCTCATTCTCTTTGATGAGTTGGGACGGGGAACTGCAACTTATGATGGGATGGCTCTTGCCCAGTCCATCATCGAATACATTCACGAACATATCGGAGCCAAGACCCTCTTTGCGACCCACTACCATGAGTTGACTGGTCTGGAGTCTAGTTTACAACACTTGGTCAATGTCCACGTGGCAACCTTGGAGCAGGATGGGCAGGTCACCTTCCTTCATAAGATTGAACCAGGGCCAGCTGATAAATCCTACGGTATCCATGTTGCCAAGATTGCTGGTTTGCCAGCAGACCTTTTAGCAAGGGCGGATAAGATTTTGACTCAGTTAGAAAATCAAGGGACAGAAAGTCCTACTCCTATGAAACAAACAAGTACTGTCTCAGAACAGATTTCACTCTTTGATACGGCAGAAGAGCATCCTATCCTAGCAGAATTAGCTAAACTGGATGTTTACAATATGACACCTATGCAGGCTATGAATGTCTTGGTCGAGTTAAAACAAAAATTATAAAGAATGAATTACTTGTCATTCTAGCTATATCAAGGAGCCTTCTTTGACAAGTTCCCATTTTTTTGCTAGAATAACATCACACAAACAGAATGAAAAGGAGCTGACGCATTGTCGCTCCCTTTTGTCTATTTTTTAAGGAGAAAGTATGCTGATTCAGAAAATAAAAACCTACAAGTGGCAGGCCTTAGCTTCGCTCCTGATGACGGGCTTGATGGTTGCCAGTTCACTTTTGCAACCGCGTTACCTGCAGGAAGTGTTAGACGCCCTCCTTGCTGGAAAATATGAAGCTATTTATAGTATCGGGGCTTGGTTGATTGGTGTGGCCTTGGTCGGTTTGGTTGCTGGTGGGCTTAATGTTATCCTTGCAGCCTATATTGCCCAAGGAGTTTCATCCGACCTTCGAGAGGATGCCTTCCGTAAAATCCAAACCTTTTCTTATGCCAATATTGAACAATTTAATGCGGGAAATCTAGTTGTTCGCATGACAAATGATATCAACCAGATTCAGAACGTCGTCATGATGACCTTCCAAATTCTTTTCAGACTTCCCCTCTTGTTCATCGGTTCGTTTATCTTGGCGGTTCAAACCTTACCTTCTCTGTGGTGGGTGATTGTTCTCATGGTAGTCTTGATTTTTGGTTTGACTGCTGTCATGATGGGAATGATGGGACCTCGTTTTGCCAAGTTTCAAACCCTTCTTGAACGCATCAATGCCATTGCCAAGGAAAATTTGCGTGGCGTTCGTGTGGTCAAGTCCTTTGTCCAAGAAAAAGAGCAATTTGCTAAGTTTACGGAGGTTTCAGACGAACTTCTCGGTCAAAACCTTTACATTGGTTATGCCTTTTCAGTAGTGGAACCCTTTATGATGTTGGTCGGCTACGGGGCGGTTTTCCTTTCTATTTGGCTGGTCGCGGGAATGGTTCAGTCGGATCCGTCAGTTGTTGGCTCCATTGCTTCCTTTGTCAATTACCTAAGCCAGATTATCTTTACCATTGTTATGGTTGGATTTTTGGGAAATTCTGTCAGTCGTGCTATGATTTCCATGCGTCGTATTCGAGAAATTCTTGATGCAGAGCCAGCCATGACCTTCAAGGATGTACCAGATGAAGAGTTGGTCGGAAGTCTTAGCTTTGAAAATGTGACCTTTACCTATCCAATGGACAAGGAACCGATGCTGAAAGATGTGAGCTTTACTATTGAACCTGGTCAAATGGTTGGTGTAGTTGGAGCGACTGGTGCAGGAAAATCAACCTTGGCTCAATTGATTCCACGTCTCTTTGACCCACAGGAAGGGGCTATCAAAATCGGAGGCAAGGATATTCGCGAAGTGAGTGAAGGAACCCTGCGTAAAACAGTTTCTATCGTTCTTCAACGTGCCATTCTCTTCAGTGGAACGATTGCAGACAACTTGAGACAGGGTAAGGGAGATGCTACTCTATTTGAAATGGAGCGTGCAGCCAATATTGCCCAAGCCAGTGAATTCATTCATCGTATGGAGAAAACCTTTGAAAGTCCAGTTGAGGAACGGGGAACCAATTTCTCAGGTGGGCAAAAACAAAGGATGTCGATTGCTCGTGGAATTGTCAGCAATCCACGTATTCTGATTTTTGACGATTCGACCTCGGCCTTGGATGCCAAGTCAGAGCGCCTAGTGCAAGAAGCCTTGAATAAGGACTTGAAGGGAACAACAACCATTATCATTGCGCAAAAGATTAGCTCGGTTGTCCATGCAGACAAGATCTTGGTACTGGATCAAGGACGATTGATTGGTCAAGGCACGCATGCAGACTTGGTTGCCAACAATGCCGTTTACCGTGAAATCTATGAAACACAGAAAGGAAAGGAGGAGTAAAATGAAGACAGTTCAGTTCTTTTGGCATTATTTTAAAGTCTATAAGCTATCATTTGTAGTTGTCATCTTGATGATTGTTCTGGCAACTCTTGCCCAAGCACTCTTTCCGGTCTTTTCTGGACAAGCAGTGACGCAGCTAGCCAATTTAGTTCAAGCTTATCAAGATGGCAATCCAGAACTTGTTTGGCAAAGCCTATCAGGAATCATGGTCAATCTTGGCCTGCTGGTTTTGGTTCTATTTATCTCCAGTGTCATATACATGTGTCTCATGACGCGCGTGATTGCAGAGTCGACCAACGAGATGCGCAAAGGTCTCTTTGGTAAGCTTGCTCGGTTAGCGGTTTCTTTCTTTGACCGCCGGCAAGATGGCGATATCCTGTCTCGTTTTACCAGTGATTTGGATAATATCCTCCAAGCCTTTAATGAAAGTCTGGTTCAGGTCATGAGCAATGTTGTTTTATACATTGGTCTGATTCTTGTCATGTTTTCGAGAAATGTGACGCTGGCCCTCATCACCATTGCCAGCACACCAGTGGCCTTCCTTATGCTGATTTTTATTGTAAAAATGGCCCGCAAATACACCAATCTCCAACAAAAAGAGGTAGGGAAACTCAACGCCTATATGGATGAGAGTATCTCAGGTCAAAAAGCTGTCATTGTTCAAGGGATTCAAGAGGATATGATGGCAGGATTTCTTGAACAAAATGAGCGCGTGCGCAAGGCGACCTTTAAAGGAAGAATGTTCTCAGGAATTCTTTTCCCTGTCATGAATGGGATGAGCCTGGTTAATACAGCCATCGTCATCTTTGCGGGTTCAGCTGTACTTTTAAATGATAAGACTATTGAAACAAGTACAGCTCTAGGTTTGATTGTTATGTTTGCCCAATTTTCTCAGCAGTACTACCAGCCTATTATTCAGGTTGCAGCTAGTTGGGGAAGTCTTCAGTTGGCATTTACAGGTGCTGAACGGATTCAGGAAATGTTTGACTCAGAGGAAGAAATCCGACCTGAAAAGGCTCCAATCTTCACTCAGTTGCAAGAAGGTGTCGAAATCAGTCATATTGATTTTTCATACTTGCCTAATAAACCTATTTTGAAAGATGTTAGCATTTCTGCCCCTAAAGGCCAGATGACAGCGGTTGTTGGTCCGACAGGGTCAGGGAAAACGACTATTATGAACCTCATCAATCGCTTTTATGATGTTGATGCTGGTGGTATTTATTTTGATGGGAAAGATATTCGTGACTATGATTTAGATAGTCTCAGAAGTAAGGTGGGAATTGTTTTGCAGGATTCGGTCTTGTTTAGCGGAACGATTCGAGACAATATCCGTTTTGGTGTGCCAGATGCTAGTCAGGAAATGGTTGAGGCAGCAGCCAAGGCAACCCATATTCATGACTATATCGAAAGCTTACCTGACAAATACGATACCCTTATCGATGATGACCAGAGCATCTTCTCAACAGGGCAGAAGCAATTGATTTCCATTGCTCGAACCCTGATGACAGATCCAGAAGTTCTCATTCTCGATGAAGCCACTTCAAACGTAGATACGGTGACAGAAAGCAAGATTCAGCATGCCATGGAGGCGGTTGTAGCGGGTAGAACCAGTTTTGTCATTGCCCATCGTTTGAAGACCATCCTCAATGCAGACCAGATTATTGTCCTTAAAGATGGAGAAGTCATTGAACGTGGTAATCACCATGAACTCTTAAAACTAGGTGGATTCTACTCAGAACTCTATCACAATCAATTTGTTTTTGAATAAGAAAGAAGTTGTCCTATGGGGCAGCTTTTTCTTGTCCATAAAAAATTTTTATCACGACCTTTAAAAAAACATATTAGACGAAAGACGTTTTGAGTGATAAGATAGGACTATCGTTAATATTCGAAAGGAGAGACATCATGGCTAGAACGGTTGTAGGAGTTGCTGCAAATCTATGTCCCGTAGACGCAGAAGGTAAAAACATTCATTCATCTGTATCTTGTAGATTCGCAGAGAGCATTCGTCAAGTCGGTGGTCTCCCTTTAGTCATTCCTGTTGGTGATGAGTCAGTTGTACGCGATTATGTAGAAATGATAGATAAATTGATTTTGACAGGCGGTCAAAATGTCCATCCTCAGTTTTATGGAGAGAAAAAGACCATCGAGAGTGATGATTACAATCTAGTGCGTGATGAATTTGAATTGGCTCTCTTGAAAGAAGCGCTTCGTCAGAATAAACCAATTATGGCAATCTGTCGCGGTGTTCAACTTGTCAATGTTGCCTTTGGTGGAACCCTCAATCAAGAAATCGAAGGTCACTGGCAAGGACTACCTTTCGGAACATCTCACTCTATTGAGACAGTAGAAGGAAGTGTGGTGGCCAAGCTATTTGGGAAAGACAGTCAGGTCAATTCGGTCCATCGTCAGAGTATTAAAGAATTGGCACCTAATTTCCGTGTAACTGCTATTGATCCGAGAGATCAAACCATCGAAGCGATTGAGTCTATCGATGAGCACCGCATTATTGGTTTGCAGTGGCATCCAGAGTTTCTGGTCAATGAAGAAGATGGCAATTTAGAATTATTTGAGTATTTATTGAATGAACTGTAACGACTGGAACATCTAGTCGTTCTTTCTTTTATTTTTTCAAAATTTTTGGAATGTGGGATTTTTACGCAAACGTTTGAATTCTGATAAAAATTGGAGAAATTCGACAAAAAAACTTGAAAAAAACGAAGGTAAGCGTTATGATAGAAAAGAAGAAATATTGGAGGAATAACATGTCACATATTAAATTTGATTATTCAAAAGTTTTAGACAAATTTGTTGCACCACATGAAGTGGAATACATGCAATCACAAGTAACAGCAGCAGATGAATTGATCCGTAAAGGAACTGGTGCTGGTAGCGACTTCTTGGGATGGTTGGACCTTCCTGAAAACTATGACCGCGAAGAATTTGACCGCATCTTGAAAGCTGCTGAGCAAATTAAGTCAGACAGCGATGTTTTGGTTGTTATCGGTATCGGTGGATCTTACCTTGGTGCCAAAGCAGCAATCGACTTCTTGAACCACCACTTTGCAAACTTGCAAACAAAAGAAGAACGTAAAGCTCCACAAATCCTTTACGCTGGGAACTCAATCTCATCTACTTACCTTGCTGACTTGGTAGAGTACGTAGCTGACAAAGACTTCTCAGTAAACGTGATTTCTAAATCAGGTACAACAACTGAACCAGCGATTGCTTTTCGTGTCTTCAAAGAACTCTTGGTTAAGAAGTACGGTCAAGAAGAAGCAAACAAACGTATCTATGCAACAACTGACCGCCAAAAAGGTGCTGTTAAAGTTGAAGCAGATGCTAACGGCTGGGAAACATTTGTTGTTCCAGATGACATCGGTGGACGCTTCTCAGTATTGACAGCAGTTGGTTTGCTTCCAATCGCAGCATCAGGAGCTGACATCAAAGCCCTTATGGAAGGTGCGAACGCAGCTCGCAAAGACTACACTTCAGACAAAATCTCTGAAAACGAAGCTTACCAATACGCAGCAGTTCGTAACATCCTTTACCGTAAAGGCTATGCAACTGAGATCTTGGTAAACTACGAGCCATCACTTCAATACTTCTCAGAATGGTGGAAACAATTGGCTGGAGAATCAGAAGGAAAAGACCAAAAAGGTATCTACCCAACTTCAGCCAACTTCTCAACTGACTTGCACTCACTTGGTCAATTTATCCAAGAAGGAACTCGTATCATGTTTGAAACAGTTGTCCGTGTTGACAAACCTCGTAAAAACGTGATTATCCCTAGCTTGGAAGAAGACCTTGACGGACTTGGTTACCTTCAAGGAAAAGACGTTGACTTTGTAAACAAAAAAGCGACTGATGGTGTTCTTCTTGCCCACACAGATGGTGATGTACCAAACATGTACGTGACTCTTCCAGAGCAAGACGCTTTCACTCTTGGTTACACAATCTACTTCTTCGAATTGGCTATCGCTCTTTCAGGTTATTTGAATGCTATCAACCCATTTGACCAACCAGGTGTTGAAGCTTACAAACGTAACATGTTTGCCCTTCTTGGAAAACCAGGATTTGAAGAATTGAGCAAAGAACTTAACGCACGTCTATAATAGAAGAAAAGAGTGGTTTGTCCACTCTTTTTACTCTCTTTATCCATAGAAATTGGACTCAGCCAAGACTTGTGATATAATATAGAGAGCAAAAAGGCAGACGCCTAGAGACTTTATAGGAGAAACTATGTCAAAAGATATCCGCGTACGTTACGCACCAAGTCCAACAGGACTACTACACATCGGAAATGCCCGTACAGCATTGTTCAACTACCTTTATGCACGTCATCACGGTGGAACTTTTATAATCCGTATCGAAGATACTGACCGTAAACGCCATGTCGAAGATGGGGAACGTTCACAGCTTGAAAACCTTCGTTGGTTAGGCATGGATTGGGATGAAAGCCCAGAAACACATGAAAATTACCGCCAGTCTGAGCGTTTGGACTTGTATCAAAAATACATCGACCAATTGCTAGCTGAAGGAAAAGCCTACAAATCTTATGTTACAGAAGAAGAGTTGGCAGCTGAACGCGAACGCCAAGAAGCAGCTGGCGAAACACCACGCTACATCAATGAATACCTTGGTATGAGTGAAGAAGAAAAAGCAGCTTACATCGCAGAACGTGAAGCAGCAGGGATCATCCCAACGGTTCGTTTGGCTGTCAATGAGTCAGGTATCTACAAGTGGCATGATATGGTCAAAGGTGATATCGAATTTGAAGGTGGCAATATCGGTGGTGACTGGGTTATCCAAAAGAAAGACGGTTACCCAACTTACAACTTTGCTGTTGTTATCGATGACCACGATATGCAAATCTCTCACGTAATCCGTGGAGATGACCATATTGCTAATACACCAAAACAGCTCATGGTTTATGAAGCACTTGGTTGGGAAGCTCCAGAGTTCGGTCACATGACCTTGATTATCAACTCTGAGACTGGTAAGAAGTTATCTAAACGTGATACTAATACACTTCAATTTATCGAAGATTATCGAAAGAAAGGTTACCTTCCAGAAGCAGTCTTTAACTTTATCGCCCTTCTTGGTTGGAACCCAGGTGGCGAAGATGAGATTTTCTCTCGTAAAGAATTGATTAAACTTTTCGATGAAAACCGCCTGAGCAAGTCTCCAGCAGCCTTTGATCAGAAGAAACTAGACTGGATGAGCAATGATTATATCAAGAATGCAGACCTTGAAACCATCTTTGAAATGGCAAAACCATTCTTAGAGGAAGCAGGCCGTTTAACTGACAAGGCTGAAAAACTAGTTGAACTATATAAACCACAAATGAAATCAGTTGATGAAATTATTCCATTGACAGATCTGTTCTTCTCAGATTTCCCAGAATTGACCGAAGCAGAGCGCGAAGTCATGGCAGGTGAAACAGTCCCAACAGTTCTTGAAGCCTTCAAAGCAAAACTTGAAGCGATGACAGACGATGAATTTGTAACAGAAAATATTTTCCCACAAATTAAGGCAGTTCAAAAAGAAACTGGTATTAAAGGGAAAAATCTTTTCATGCCTATTCGTATCGCTGTTTCAGGTGAAATGCATGGTCCAGAGTTGCCAGATACGATCTTCTTGTTAGGTCGAGAAAAATCAATCCAGCATATCGAAAATATGTTGAAGGAAATCTCTAAGTAAAAAGGGTACAATAATGGACATCTGGGAAAAGATGTACGAAGAAGCACAGAAACTATACAATCCACATGAAGTATCTGATTTTGTTTATGCTAATCATGTCGTTGCCGCAGTAGAAGCAGAAGATGGACAAATATTTACAGGTTTCTGTATGGAGGGAACCTGTGGTGTTTTCCATCTTTGCGCAGAGCGGGCAGCTCTCTTCAATATGTACCAATTTTCAGGACAAACTAAGGTTAAAAAAGTATTAGCCTTTCGAGACAAACCACCTTATGGTGGAAGTTCAGGAATGCCCTGTGGCGCATGCAGAGAGTTCCTCTTAGAGTTGAACGCTGAAAATAAGGATGCAGAATTCATGATGGACTACAATAGAAGAAAGACAGTGAAAGTCGCAGAACTAATGCCCTATTGGTGGGGAGAAGAACGTGCTTCTAAGTTTAATAATCAATAGGAGAGTCAGTATAATTCTGGCTCTTTTTACTATAATTTAAAAAACTGTACTTGAAAAGAATTGAAAAATTGGTAAATTCCCAAACTAAGTTCCATCGCTAATCCAAGTGGAAGTTAGTCTGATAAAAATTATAAAAACCAGTGGAAATCCGTGTCAGGGTAAGTTCTACTGGTTTTAATCATGCTTGATTTCATCGCTTTTGTAGCCAAAATGAATCGAAAAAAAGAGCGCACAAAATCCCCTCATCTGAAAGCGTTTCAGATTAAGTTCCGCTATGGTGGAAGTTACTTTGAGAAGTTACCATAGAAAAAATTAATAAAAAAATTTTAAAAAAGGTGTTGACAAAGTTTGAAAAGACTGTATAATAGTAAGAGTTGAAAATAACAACTCAGGTCCGTTGGTCAAGGGGTTAAGACACCGCCTTTTCACGGCGGTAACACGGGTTCGAATCCCGTACGGACTATGGTATGTTGCGTCAGGACCACTTGATGAAAAAAAGTTTAAAAAAGCTTAAAAATCTTCAAAAAAGTGTTGACAAGTGAAAGTGGCTGTGATATACTAATATAGTTGTCGCTTGAGAGAAGCAAGTGACAAAGACCTTTGAAAACTGAACAAGACGAACCAATGTGCAGGGCGCTACAACATAAGTTGTAGTACTGAACAATGAAAAAACAATAAATCTGTCAGTGACAGAAATGAGTGAGAACTCAAACTTTTAATGAGAGTTTGATCCTGGCTCAGGACGAACGCTGGCGGCGTGCCTAATACATGCAAGTAGAACGCTGAAGGAGGAGCTTGCTTCTCTGGATGAGTTGCGAACGGGTGAGTAACGCGTAGGTAACCTGCCTGGTAGCGGGGGATAACTATTGGAAACGATAGCTAATACCGCATAAGAGTGGATGTTGCATGACATTTGCTTAAAAGGTGCACTTGCATCACTACCAGATGGACCTGCGTTGTATTAGCTAGTTGGTGGGGTAACGGCTCACCAAGGCGACGATACATAGCCGACCTGAGAGGGTGATCGGCCACACTGGGACTGAGACACGGCCCAGACTCCTACGGGAGGCAGCAGTAGGGAATCTTCGGCAATGGACGGAAGTCTGACCGAGCAACGCCGCGTGAGTGAAGAAGGTTTTCGGATCGTAAAGCTCTGTTGTAAGAGAAGAACGAGTGTGAGAGTGGAAAGTTCACACTGTGACGGTATCTTACCAGAAAGGGACGGCTAACTACGTGCCAGCAGCCGCGGTAATACGTAGGTCCCGAGCGTTGTCCGGATTTATTGGGCGTAAAGCGAGCGCAGGCGGTTAGATAAGTCTGAAGTTAAAGGCTGTGGCTTAACCATAGTACGCTTTGGAAACTGTTTAACTTGAGTGCAAGAGGGGAGAGTGGAATTCCATGTGTAGCGGTGAAATGCGTAGATATATGGAGGAACACCGGTGGCGAAAGCGGCTCTCTGGCTTGTAACTGACGCTGAGGCTCGAAAGCGTGGGGAGCAAACAGGATTAGATACCCTGGTAGTCCACGCCGTAAACGATGAGTGCTAGGTGTTAGACCCTTTCCGGGGTTTAGTGCCGTAGCTAACGCATTAAGCACTCCGCCTGGGGAGTACGACCGCAAGGTTGAAACTCAAAGGAATTGACGGGGGCCCGCACAAGCGGTGGAGCATGTGGTTTAATTCGAAGCAACGCGAAGAACCTTACCAGGTCTTGACATCCCTCTGACCGCTCTAGAGATAGAGTTTTCCTTCGGGACAGAGGTGACAGGTGGTGCATGGTTGTCGTCAGCTCGTGTCGTGAGATGTTGGGTTAAGTCCCGCAACGAGCGCAACCCCTATTGTTAGTTGCCATCATTCAGTTGGGCACTCTAGCGAGACTGCCGGTAATAAACCGGAGGAAGGTGGGGATGACGTCAAATCATCATGCCCCTTATGACCTGGGCTACACACGTGCTACAATGGCTGGTACAACGAGTCGCAAGCCGGTGACGGCAAGCTAATCTCTTAAAGCCAGTCTCAGTTCGGATTGTAGGCTGCAACTCGCCTACATGAAGTCGGAATCGCTAGTAATCGCGGATCAGCACGCCGCGGTGAATACGTTCCCGGGCCTTGTACACACCGCCCGTCACACCACGAGAGTTTGTAACACCCGAAGTCGGTGAGGTAACCGTAAGGAGCCAGCCGCCTAAGGTGGGATAGATGATTGGGGTGAAGTCGTAACAAGGTAGCCGTATCGGAAGGTGCGGCTGGATCACCTCCTTTCTAAGGATAAGGAACTGCGCATTGGTCTTGTTTAGTCTTGAGAGGTCTTGTGGGGCCTTAGCTCAGCTGGGAGAGCGCCTGCTTTGCACGCAGGAGGTCAGCGGTTCGATCCCGCTAGGCTCCATTGGTGAGAGATCACCAAGTAATGCACATTGAAAATTGAATATCTATATCAAATAGTAACAAGAAAATAAACCGAAAACGCTGTAGTATTAATAAGAGTTTATGACTGAAAGGTCAAAAAATAAGGTTAAGTTAATAAGGGCGCACGGTGGATGCCTTGGCACTAGGAGCCGAAGAAGGACGTGACAAACGACGATATGCCTTGGGTAGCTGTAAGTAAGCGATGATCCAGGGATTTCCGAATGGGGGAACCCAACAGGTACTACCTGTTACCCGCATCTGTTAAGGATGTGAGGAGGAAGACGCAGTGAACTGAAACATCTAAGTAGCTGCAGGAAGAGAAAGCAAAAGCGATTGCCTTAGTAGCGGCGAGCGAAACGGCAGGAGGGCAAACCGAAGAGTTTACTCTTCGGGGTTGTAGGACTGCAATGTGGACTCAAA
>NZ_AP027139.1:182500-245000 GCF_059738785.1 Streptococcus nakanonensis
AAAATTTCTTATGACATAACAAAAAGACAAGGCTTATAAATCTTGTTTTTATTACTATACCGGCGGCCGGGGTCGAACCGGCACGTCCCTTGTGGACAGTTTAAAACTGAGGGACTTTAATCGACACAATGCCTATTAAATCAACATTCCAAAAGATTAATTCTATTGTAAAGAGAATAAAATGAATTTTTTTAGTGTTTTGGGTTGACTTCTGAAAGAATAAATGATAGACTGTTTATATGGGATACAACAAAACTTAAAACATGGAGGTTAAAAATGCGGTCGCACCTAGGAGTACGCCTATCTTATGAGGCAAAGTACTATCTGGAATCTATACAAGCAGTGATTCAGGAAAAGTTAGACGCTAAAATAAATGAACAAGATGTAGAAAATTTAGAAAAAGCAACAAAATCATATTTAAAGGAAATTGACAATGAATTAGGGGCAACTTCAGTAACTTTGATTTTAAAAGCGTCTGCATCAAGTATTTTAGAAGAGGCTTTTGAAAAAACAAAATCTTTAAGTTTGAAAGATTGGCATAAATTAGATAGTGAAATGAAACATTCGATTTCCTCTATTCCAAAGGATAAGGATGTTGGAACCTTATCTGTAAGGTTTTTCTTAGAAAACTCTATCATTACATCATTGGAAGGTTATCAAAAAGAATTTATGACTTCTGAGATGGTGAGGCAAGTCAGATTATCTTATGTCATAAAACTTGTCATTTTTGGGTATTACAAAGAGATAATGCAGTAGAGAATTACAGTTTCTCATGGTAACATTGAGGAACTGTAGCTTAATCACTATTGTTTAATAAAGATACTACAATTATACACAAACACAAAAAGGAGAAAATAAATGAATATTGCAAGAGCCTCGCCCAGAGTAAAGACTAATTGTAATAATAATGCATAGTATCTAAATTTTTAGAGTTTAGTTACTAAAAATATCTAAATTTTCTTGACGATATTTCAATTTTATTTTGTACTTGAGAAGTACAAAATAAATGTACTTTAATTTATAATGAATACAAGGTACAGTACCGCAAAAAATTATGTACCTAATATAGAAAACGAGGTGCTTTATGTTATCAACTAATGTAAATATAATTTGCGAAGAATTACTTCGCAATTGGAAGCCAGAGTATAATGAATTGGAAGAACATTTTAAGCTAAAACTTTCTTCGAGGGATTTTTTTAATAAAATCTATCCTATTCTAGGAAATAAAACAATAAACGACTATATTAAGGAAGAAGTTAAAAAATTAACTGGTGAAGTTTCATGTTATAGATATTCTACTTTCAAAAGAAGAGTTGAGATATTGCTTAGTCATTCTAAAACTTTAAATCTAAATTTTGATATACTGGAAGAAAGTACAATATTGAATGCTTTAGAAAAAGTTAATAGTAATGATATGAAATCTGTATTTGAATTCCTTAAAGCTGATGGTAAGTTTAATACTGATGTTTGGATTGATTACTTAGGTGAACAAGGACAAGTTATTAATATTAATTTTAATGACGAGATTGAACTATTTTCTACTTTGTGTTATATCAGCAATATTATTAGTTACTATGGTGTATTACCGTTCCATGTTGAAAAATCCAACGATGGCGATTTTATCTTATTTAGATGTATTGATTTCTCAAATGAGGTTAGTACTTTTTTTGCTAGCTTAGCTAATCCTTTAGCATCACATTTTATATAATAATAAGTGGCTGGGCAAAAAACTTTAAAATCAAAAAACGCATGATATCAGGTGTTGAAAAACTTGATACTATGCGTTTTATTGTGGGAAGATTTACTTAGTTATCTCCTGAAATAGAGTTTTATCTATTCTTTTTCTTATTTGTTTAAATAATGAATTGCCTGTATGTATTTCTTATTTCTCTCTAAGTCTTTTTCAGTAATTAATGGTAGTCTTGTTAAATCTGAATTATGCCGTAAATCCGCCAACTTTACAACTCTAGCGAGTTCATTTTTCTTTACTAGATTGAGATAAGATTGATAATCTTGTCCTTTTTTCTTTGTGAGTATATCAACGGCTTCTATAATGTTTTTTGAAAAACCTTCCTTTTTTAGGTCTAGTAGGGTTAGTGAAGTATCTTCAATTACATCATGTAGATAGGCGACAGCTTTCTCTTCATCAGTTGCGACAAAACTAGCTACTGTTTCAGGGTGTTTAATGTAGTCAATTCCTGCTCTATCAATTTGTCCAAAGTGTGCTTTTTAGCTACTTCATGTGCTTTTATTACTTGTGATGTATCCATGATTTAATTATAAACTTTCCATTTATAAAACTCAATTACTTTATAGTAAATCATCTAGTTTATCAGCTAAATCCTTTTGCTTACTTGGGTACAAGTGAGAGTAGGTATCAATCGTGGTTGTTATAGAAGCATGTCCTAGTCGCTCTTTTACAACTAGATAATCTTCCCCTTGGTTAATCAGCAGGGAAGCGTGTGAGTGCCTAAAATCGTGTATGCGTATTTTTTTTAGTGTGCTATCACGTTCAAGTATTTTCTTATATTGTTTTTCAACTGCATTTTTTGTAATTGTAATAGGTGAGCCTTGAAACACTTGTAGGGTCATGCTATCACTAGTAAATTGTTCTAATAGGTGTTTTTGTTTCTGTTGCCATTGTTGTAGTTCATGGCTCAATTTCTTATTAATGATAATTCTTCTTGTTCCAGCTTTAGTCTTTGTTGTGCTAACATGACTTATTCCTTTGTTTACATAAACTGATTTTGTAATGTGAATTGTATTGCTTGTAAAATCAATGTCTTGCCATGTTAGTGCTAATGCTTCCCCAAGTCGTAGTCCTGTAAAGAATAGAACAGTAAAGAGTAACTTGATATTATATTCTTCAGTTTCAAACAAGGTTAAAAAATGTTGAAATTCTTTGACTGTCCAAAACTGCATTTTTGTTTTTTCGATTGGCAACTTTTTTATCAAATTTGCTGGATTGGAGGTGTAATAGCCTTTTCGCAAACCAACATCAAAAATCTTTTTGAGTAAAATCATGATTTTGTTGATAGTATTTGTGCTTAACGGTTTATCAGAATTTTTTCCTACTTTTTGCCTAAGATGTTCTCTAAATCGGTAGATGTCTTCATAGGTTAGTTTTCCGACATTATCTACCATAGAAAAATAATCTTTGATGTGTTTGTTGTAATTATTATCTTGTGTATTGATATAGCTTGCTTTTCGATGATTTATACTATCTTCTTCCTTTAGTAGTTCATATAGTATGGGGATAGTTATTTTAGCCCCATAGAAGCGTTCTTTTAACTCTACACTTCGTAAGTAGTGTTCTGCTTCAATAGCTTCTTTTTTTGTCTTATAGCCTTTTCTGACAATTCTACGTTGCTTTAGTGTTATTGGGTCAAAACCGTTGCTAATATCAACTATCCAATTACCGTCTTTACCTTTTCTAATTGCCATATTTTACTCCTTGAGGGTACTGTTTTGAACATCAAAACCGAGTAATTCGCTTACAATAGTAGCAGGTATAGTACCAATTCGTTTATTCTGATAGACTGTAAAGCCTCGTGTTATCAGTAGCTCTTTCCCTTGGCGGATAATACGTTTAGATGTTCCCTCAGAGAAACCAAGGGCAACTAGGTCATTTTTAGTAACAGTTGCTATCATGTAACTTACTCCTTTATTAATCTAGTTTTATTTTCTTATACTTTACATGATTATCGAAATACTGACCGTCTTTATAGACTTTACTAATGTATTCCGTTTCATATAGTACGACTGAACTATCATAATTAAAATCTTCATAAGTATAAAATCTATCTTCATCAGGCTTTTTTAAGTTGCGTGATGAAAAATAGGCTTGCTTTCCGAAGTTTTCCAACAATTCTTGTCCAATCCCTTTTTCAAAATACTTTGTGACATATCGACCGCGATTTTCTTTGCTGTCTACATCAACTTTATTTATCCGTACTGCTCCATGTCCCCAAAGTTCCAAGAGTTGACGGTGTGGTACATAAGGAACGCTGAAAAGCAGAATATGAGCATGCCATGCTCCACGTTTTTGCCTCTCTAATACTGCTATATATTTTAATTTACTTTTCTTGGTATTAAAAATGTGATAATTAAAGCGTTTAATAAAAGTTTTGAGTAAGTCTTTGAAGTGGTTTCTATCGCTGATATTTTTTTTAGTGGTCAATGTAAGAAAAGAAGTTGTATCATCAAAATTGCAATCAACTAGGCGTAATAAGTTCCACTTAGCTTCTAAGCGAGTTTTTTTCATACGCTCCAGACGTTGTTCTTGTTCTTCAGGTGTAAGTTCATCAAATGTTCTACGTTGTGATTTTTCTTTGCTTTTAGTATCAGTATCTAAAATGGATTTTCCTTTTGAAAATATTGGCTTTTCATATTCCCAAATTTCAATATAGGAAGAAGTGCGGACTATTTTTTTATTATATGAGGTCATAAAAAATAGTTCCTTTTAGGTTGGCTTTCGCCAAAAGATTGTCTATATAATAAATAAACTAGGAGGAGCAAAGCTCCTCCCTACTTCTATCATGTGATCCTAAGCACCGCTCCGCTAAACACACTTCCAGCTTGCCGACTGCTTGTCGGCAGTTTTGCTTAGGTACATGATGAGAAGTAGCTATTAAATTTATAGTCGTGGTAATTGTTTTAATATTTTGTCTGTTGCCCAGTCTGTTGAAATGACCTCAAAATGTCCTTGGTCATAAACGAGCAAATCTCCGTTACCAATAAATTGATATTTATTATCTTTGTCAATATATAATGAAAAAGTATCTATACCAATAACATTTTTAGAAATATCAATAGATTCTTTAGGGGTATGCCCAACAATTTGTTTAGGAAAGTCTTGGTTGGGAAGCAGTTCTAATTCTCTAAAATGTGCCCATAAAGGAGAACCCCCAAGAGCTTTCCCACCACGCATTGGTCCTATTGTATAAGCTAGAATATCTAATTCTTCTTCATGCTCTTTGGTATAGAGGTTAAAATGCCATTCTTTTGGGTCAAATATCAGATTGAAACCAGCGTGACTGACTAAATAATCATCTAGTTGATAAGCTACTTGTAATTTCAAATCCTGCAACAATTCTTTAACTGCGAAAAACACTTCTAAATTTTGAATTGAGAAAGGAGCTTGTTCTCCCAGTAAATAATAAGCATCATGATTACCTATAAGATTAATTACATCTATTCCGTTTTGCTCTTTATCTATTTTCCAAGAGTATAAAAAAGTGAGGTCTTTGGCATAAAGTTGGATATTGTTAGTTTGACCATGTAAATCAACGTAATCACCAAGAAAAATGATTCTCTTAATATTATGTGTTTGGATAATTTTGTCAACAATGGGTAAAATCAGTTGAGATTTTAAGTGTAAATCACCAATTAATAACGTCTTCATATATATTCCCCTCTTTATTTTTGATATTAGTCTAAGAATCGAATTAAATTATAGCACATTGTTTCGGTGATAGATAAATAGAACTAATTATTCTTAAGATGTTATTTAATAATTTCCATGAATATCAGACATAGAGTAATATATAGCCATAATATCCTCTAATTGTCTATCGAGCATTTAAGGCATAGATATAAGCTACATAGCAAGCAAAATCCCCAATACGTTTTCTGTCATCGTTAAATTTTTCAAACCAAGCAACATCATTGCCCTGTTCACTTGCTAAACCTTTTAAAATCTTTAGTTGATAAATAACTTTATTGTGAGTAACAGTTCTAGATTCATCGCTGGCAAGTTTCTCTTCTCTTGAGAGTGTGAGCCATTTACCACGTGCAGAGGCATACTCTACGCATAGAAGCACAAATGTTGTCCATTCTTCTTGAAATTCTTTATCAAGTTGATTGGAGGAATTAAGGAGACTAGAATAGATTTGTTCTGCTTCAGAAAATGAAACAATCCCCTTTTCATTCTTAAAATCATCGTAGTTAAAAGTTTGCATTGTAAAACTCCTTTATATATTATCTAATCTTAGCTATTTTGTTACAGGTAAAACATCAGAACAAGCGAACCACAAATTTCCATTGAATTGCCCTACGTTTAAATCTTTAAGACTAACAGGACAAGTTTTATTATTCGTCATCTCTTGAACAGAAGCAGTAGGGGATAATGTATTTACTTTGACTTGTATCATCTCCATAAAAAAATCTGAGTTTTCGTCTTGAATTGACACGTTAAGTCTTAAAGCTACGGGCTTATTAGTCTCTCTGTCTAATACTTCTGTATAGCCTTTTACTGCTAGAAATTTGTTGCCAAGCAGTTCTGGCTTTAAAAAATCATTCAACTTCATGTGTACCTCTTTTCTATCATCGCAGAGCGATGAGGAACAGATATTTTTGCTGAAAATCTATTGAATTTAAGCAAAAATATCTATTGAAATTATTTTAACTTTGTTATATATAATTGTAGTTCTTTTATAAAATCGAATTGTGTTGTATCAAGATAAGGACTTTCCCAATATTGAGCCGTTTCTTTTCCTGAGCCTTGCATGTAAAGATAGCCAGCCCCTTTTACCTCAATTGGCTTTAATTTATCAGGGGTAGCAGAACCAAAGACCATTCGATAACCCTCGCTAGAATTTGCACCAAGAGCAATTCTCAAGCCTAGGTTATCTCTAAGGTCGGTATTTAAGGTTTCGGCTCTCATTTGTTGAGCTGAAATTAGGATAAATACCCCAGCTTGTCGTCCAAGTAGAATGATTTGCTTGATACCGTCCATAACTTCAACTATAACTTCTTTTGATTTTTTATCCGTTCCTGAAGCTTGAAATGCTCCCATTTCATCGAATATCAGCCATATCGGCTTAAAGCCGTGCTCTGAAAAATTTGAAGCGTATTGAAAGTTATCACGCATAATTTGATAGCGTGCCGTCATTGCCTCGACGACTAGTCGAACAATTCGTGCGATATTGTTAGGGTTTGTAGATACATATTTATCTCCAATATAGTGTGACAAACTGCCTAAATCACTATTTTTAGGGTCAGCAATATAGACTGTTGATTGCCGTTTGAGAAGTTCTAAAATCAGGAAAGATATGAAGACAGACTTTCCGCTCCCTGTTCCTCCTGATACTAAAATATGTGGGCATTTTATTGGGTTGTAATTTACACCATATCCTAAATCTATATCAAGGCTATCTATCTCTCGTCTTTGGTTGTGAGATTGTAGAACTAACCTTTTTGGTTTTATGTAATAGAAATGATACTCTGCAACACTAGCCCGAAGAATCTTCTCGTCAAGCTCTAGTCCAAGCGCGCCACAAAGCACATCATCAAGAGCTTGAAGTTTTTTTGTAAATTCATCGCCCGTTATAAGAGCTTTGATAAGAACATGACCTTTTTGTCTATCTATCTCGTATTCTAATGCTGCACTTCTGATGATTTTTTCATAGCCTGAACTATCTTTAGATGTGGTATAAAGTCTGTTTGTGTGGAGTACATAAAGTAAGCTCTCACGTATAATAAGGTAATACTCTAAGTTATATCGAAAAATTTTTATTTTCAGATGAATTTTATAGATAATAAATCCACCTAAAAATATGAAGAGAATTTGAACAAAAGTTGGAGCCCTTATATTGGCAATAATAGCACATATAATGCAGATAGTGAGTGCTATTATTGAAAAATGTACTGTCTTCAATTTACTACTAGTAATAATATAAGTTTTGGTTAAATCAGCACTTTGTCTTAATTTAAACATATTAGTTAGATACCTTTTATTTTATCTAAAAGCTCTTTTAAAAGTTCGTAAAACCCTAAGAGCTTGATTTTTGCGAAATAATATGTTGAGATAAGCAGTGGAATACACCCAAGGATAAGGATAGAATTCGAAAAGAAATGTCCTTGAGGGAATATAAAAATTGCTATGCCAGCTAATATCATAAATCCTAAAAGAAATAGATATGCTTTTAAATTATCACTCATTTCATTACCTCCTATAATGAGCAATTATTTTAAGGAAAACTATAAAGATATAGTCGCCGCTAAAATAGCGTGGTCGGGGAAACTGACTTTATTTTGATAATCAGGATTTTCTAAGAATCTCCAAGAATAACACACATTAGAAATAGGAATATTTCCTATAATATGGTCTAATTTACAATATTTCCAAGAGGTTTCCTCAGAGGGAGTATGTACGGTTAGGCCTGCTTTATTCATTTCAGACTTAAGCAATGGATAAGAGTAAAACTCCCTAGCTTTGCCCTGATAGGAATGAATATCGTCATTCTGTTTGAAATAGCCATTATTAAAGTCACCTAGAACAATTGTATTTTCATGTGTTGCGGGTAAATTTGAGATTAGTTTATCTAGTTGCGATTTTCGATGTTTGAAATCTTGAAAAATGTTTTCTCCACCGACCTTGATACGAACTCCAATAATGTTTAATTCTTGTCCTTCAATTGTCACTCTAACGTGTAAAAAGTTTGGATTATTATCATCATTATCGATAGTAATGACTTGGCAATCATTAACTAAATCATTCTTTATGGCAATAATGATTTCATTTCCAAAACCAATAGTACGCACATCTTCAAAAATTGTATAACCATTAGTTTGTAGGTTAGAACAAAATTGAGAATGATTATCTGTTTTCACATACTCTGTCAGACAGATAATATGTGCTTCTAATCGAATCAGTTCTTTGCACACCATATCTGGGATTAGCATCCCCTTTTTAGAACGCAAATTTATGTTCCATGTGACTGCTTTTAATTTTTTCATATATAAATAAACCTTTCTATTCTATTAGTAAATCAGCAAGAGGAGGAGAACTCCTCCTGCTAGTCGTTCAAGCCGTCAAAGATTTCTCCTTGTTCCTGTTCATCATCATAATAGCTTTCCAATTCTTCATAGAAGTAATCTAAAGCTTCCTGTTCCAATCCGTTCATACTAGTTACCTCCTTTCTTTAAACTAGCTAATAACTAGTTATTTTCTATAAAAAGAGTATACAACAAAAAAAATAATTTGGCAAGCAAAAAAGCTAGTAAATAGGTATTTTTTTTGCTAAAATAAAATTAAATAAATGGAGGAGAGTTATCAATGGAGAAACAAATAGCTTTTTATATGACAAAACGCTCATCGGATGAATTAGACGAAATCCAAAAAATTATTGCTGAGAAAGAAGGTCGAGTAACTAAGGCTTACATCCTAAATCAAGCAATTTATAAGTACTATGAGTACATAAAAGAATATTATGAAATTGATGAAGAAATAAAATAGGTGAATACGCGAATTCCTAAAAAGTTACTAAAAATAAAAATTTTGTTTTTTTAAATAATATAAATGGGTTTTTATAACATTGATTATGCTGACTTATAAAGATATAAAATCTTAAACACCAAAGCCTGCTGGGCTCAAAATCCAGTGTCCGCAAGGACGTGCCGGTTCGACCCCGGCCGCCGGTATAGTATAGCGATAAGGAACGTTGTAAGTCTTCGTTCCTTTTTTATATTATTTTTGGTATAATAATACTTATCCAAATTTTATTTAGATTAAGAAAGTGTAGGATAGTATGTCTCGTTCTATCGATTTATTAAAACATCGGTATTTGAAAAATATTAAAGAAAATCCTGAATTGTTTGTCGGAATTGAGTTGGAGTATCCTGTTGCAAATTTAGAAGGGGATGCTACAAATGTTGAAATTATAAAGGATCTATTTCATTATTTAGTTTCCGCTCTGGATTTCACTGTAGAAAAGGTAGATGATTTTGGCAATCCTATCCAGTTAGTAGATCCGATAAGTCAGGATGCTATTTTATTTGAAGTTTCCTATACAACGATTGAGTTTGCATTTGGTAAGGCTGAAACGATTCAAGAGGTCGAAAATCGTTTCAATAATTATATGGATGTAATTCAGAGACAATTAGGCGAATCCAATCATGCTATCGTTGGTTGCGGTATTCATCCCAACTGGGATAAAAATGAGAATTGTCCAGTGGCTTATCCACGCTATCAGATGTTGATGGATTATTTGAATTTGAGTAGAAATATTACTAAATCAGATTTACATCATTTCCCTGAATATGGTGCTTTTATCTGTGGAAGTCAGGTTCAGCTGGATGTTTCAAAATCCAATTACTTACGGGTGATTAATGCTTTTACTCAAATTGAAGCAGTTAAGGCATATTTATTTGCCAATTCTGAGTTTTCAGGTGCAGATTGGGATACGAAAATTGCAAGGGATATTTTCTGGGAAGAATCCATGCATGGTCTCTATCCAGAAAATGTTGGGGTTAATGCTAGACTCTTTAACGGTGAGGATGATTTTTTTGACTATCTAGGTCATTCTGCGATTTTTACTGCGGAACGTGATGGACAAACCTATTATTTTTATCCGATTCAGGCAAGGGACTATTTGGCTACACCTGAAATTCAAGCATATGCACTTAATGGGGATGAGATTATTATTTACCCTCAAGAGAAGGATTTTGAAACTCATCGTAGTTATCAGTACCAAGACTTAACGACTCGAGGAACGGTTGAGTTTCGTAGTGTGTGTACACAGCCACTTGATAGGACTTTTGCTTCTGCAGCCTTTCATTTGGGATTATTAGTTAATTTAGAGAAACTTGAATCTTACTTAGAAATCGCACCTTTCTTTAAGAAATTTGGTTGTGATTATAAGTTTTTAAGACGACAATTTTCTAAGAAAAAGCTTACAGATGAGGAAGAAACTACGATTATTGAATTTTCCAAAGACTTACTTCTGTTAGCTGAGGAAGGATTGAAGATGAGAAATAAACAAGAAATGATTTATTTACAGCCTTTGAAAGAAGAATTGGAACTATAATTTCTTTTATAAAGGGAGAATTTTCTGAAAAATCATGATATAATGGAAGAGACTATAGATAAAGGATAGAGAGTAATGACATTAGTTTATCAATCAACGCGTGATGCCAACAATACAGTAACTGCCAGCCAAGCTATTTTGCAAGGTTTGGCGACGGACGGCGGTTTGTTTACACCGCTTACTTATCCAAAGGTAGATTTGGACTTTGACAAATTGAAAGATGCTTCTTATCAGGAAGTTGCTAAGCTTGTTTTGTCAGCATTTTTAGATGACTTTACAGCTGAGGAGTTGGACTACTGTATCAACAATGCTTACGATAGCAAGTTTGATACTCCAGCTATCGCACCATTAGTGAAATTAGACGGCCAATATAATCTGGAGCTTTTCCATGGTTCAACAATTGCCTTTAAGGATATGGCCTTGTCTATTTTGCCATACTTTATGACAACAGCTGCTAAGAAGCATGGCTTGGAGAACAAGATTGTCATCTTAACAGCTACATCTGGTGATACTGGGAAAGCTGCTATGGCAGGGTTTGCGGATGTTCCTGGTACTGAGATTATCGTCTTTTATCCAAAAGATGGTGTCAGCAAGGTACAAGAGTTGCAAATGA
Organism: Streptococcus nakanonensis; assembly: GCF_059738785.1. NCBI lineage: Bacteria > Bacillati > Bacillota > Bacilli > Lactobacillales > Streptococcaceae > Streptococcus > Streptococcus nakanonensis. The sequence continues at coordinate 193,922 of NZ_AP027139.1, forward strand.
CCACTCAGACTGGCGACAATACTCATGTTATCGCTATTGATGGTAACTTTGATGATGCCCAAACTAATGTGAAGCATATGTTTAACGATGTGGCTCTTCGTGAGAAGTTGGCAGCCAACAAGTTGCAATTTTCATCTGCTAACTCTATGAATATCGGTCGTTTGGTGCCACAGATTGTTTATTATGTTTATGCCTATGCTCAGTTGGTCAAGACTGGTGAGATCGTGGCTGGTGATGAGATTAACTTCACAGTACCAACAGGAAACTTTGGAAATATCTTGGCTGCCTTTTATGCCAAACAAATCGGTCTTCCAGTTGGTAAATTGATCTGTGCTTCAAATGACAACAATGTTTTGACAGACTTCTTCAAGACACGTGTTTACGACAAGAAGCGTGAGTTTAAGGTAACAACTAGTCCATCTATGGATATTTTGGTATCTTCAAACTTGGAGCGTTTGATTTTCCATCTTTTGGGAAATGACGCTGAAAAGACAGCTGAACTCATGAATGCTTTGAATAGCCAAGGTCAATATGAGTTGACAGACTTTGATACAGAGATTCTTAACCTCTTTGCAGCTGAATATGCGACTGAGGAAGAAACAGCGGCAGAAATCAAGCGTATTTATGAGTCAGATTCTTATATCGAGGATCCTCATACAGCGGTTGCTTCGGCAGTTTATAAGAAATACCAAGCGGCTACTGGCGATGTGACTAAGACAGTGATTGCTTCAACAGCGAGTCCATACAAGTTCCCAGTAGTTGCAGTAGAAGCGGTAACAGGAAAAGCAGGCTTGACTGACTTTGAAGCCTTGGCTCAATTACATGAAATCTCAGGAGTGGCTGTGCCACCTGCAGTTGATGGGCTTGAGATAGCTCCTGTTCGTCATAAGACAACAGTGGCAGCTGCTGATATGCAAGTAGCGGTTGAGGCTTATTTAGGACTTTAAGACAGAGGAAGTAAACTCGGTTGGGAAACCAACTGAGTTTCTTTTCATCAGGAGGAAGGATTGTTTAAGAAAAATAAAGACATTCTTAATATTGCCTTGCCGGCTATGGGCGAAAACTTTTTGCAAATGCTCATGGGGATGGTGGATAGTTATTTGGTTGCTCATTTAGGATTGATTGCCATTTCGGGTGTATCAGTAGCTGGCAATATTATCACGATTTATCAGGCTATTTTCATTGCTCTGGGAGCGGCTATTTCTAGTGTTATTTCAAAAAGTTTGGGGCAGAAGGATCAGTCTAAGTTAGCCTATCATGTGACTGAGGCCTTGAAGATTACCTTATTATTAAGTTTCCTTTTAGGAGCTTTGTCCCTCTTCGCTGGTCAAGAGATGATAGGACTTTTGGGGACGGAGAGGGATGTAGCTGAGAGTGGTGGACTCTACCTATCCTTGGTAGGCGGATCGATTGTTCTCTTAGGTTTAATGACTAGTTTTGGTGCCTTGATTCGTGCAACGCATAATCCACGTTTGCCTCTCTATGTGAGTCTTTTATCCAATGCCTTGAATATTCTTTTTTCAAGTATAGCTATTTTTGTTCTGGATATGGGGATAGCTGGTGTTGCTTGGGGGACAATTCTGTCTCGTTTGGTAGGTCTTGTGATTTTATGGTCGAAATTAAAGTTGCCTTATGCGAGGCCAACTTTTGGACTGGATAAAGACTTACTGACTTTGGCAATACCAGCAGCTGGAGAGCGGCTTATGATGCGAGCTGGAGATGTCGTCATCATTGCCTTGGTTGTTTCTTTTGGAACGGAGGCGGTGGCTGGAAATGCAGTCGGAGAAGTCTTGACCCAGTTTAACTATATGCCTGCCTTTGGCGTAGCTACGGCAACAGTCATGCAAGTGGCTCGAGCGGTTGGAGAAGATGATTGGAAAAGAGTCGCTAGTTTGAGCAAGCAAACCTTTTGGCTTTCTCTGGTCCTCATGTTACCCTTGACCTTCAGTATCTATGCTTTGGGTATACCCCTAACTCATCTCTATACAACTGATTCTCTAGCGGTGGAGGCTAGTGTTCTAGTGACACTTTTTTCACTACTTGGTACTCCTATGACGATAGGAACAGTCATCTATACAGCAGTCTGGCAGGGTTTGGGCAATGCTCGGCTTCCCTTTTATGCGACAAGTATAGGAATGTGGTTTATCCGCATTGGAACAGGATATCTGATGGGGATTGTGCTTGGTTGGGGCTTGCCTGGTATTTGGGCAGGGACTCTCTTGGATAATGGTTTTCGCTGGTTATTTCTACGCTATCGTTACCAGCGCTATATGAGCTTGAAAGGATAGGAAATGCAAAAAACAGCTTTTATTTGGGATTTAGACGGGACTTTATTGGACTCTTACGAAGCGATTTTATCAGGGATTGAGGAGACTTTTGGTCAGTTTTCTATTCCTTATGATAAGGAGAAGGTGAGAGAGTTTATCCTCAAGTATTCGGTGCAAGATTTGCTTGTGCAGGTGGCAGAAGAGCGAAAACTGGATGTCGAGGTGCTAAATCAGGTGCGTGCCCAGAGTCTGGCTGAGAAGAATGCTCAGGTCGTTTTGATGCCAGGTGCGCGTGAGGTGTTGGATTGGGCAGACCAAGTAGGGATTCGGAACTTTGTTTACACTCATAAGGGGAACAACGCTTTTACCATTCTCAGAGACTTGGGGTTGGAGTCCTATTTTACAGAGATTCTAACCAGTCAGAGTGACTTTGCGCGCAAGCCTAATCCGGAAGCGGCTACCTATCTGTTAGACAAGCATCAGTTGGATCCTGACAATACTTATTATATAGGGGATCGGACTCTGGATGTGGAATTTGCCCAGAATAGTGGGATTCAAAGTATCAACTTTTTAGAGTCGACTTATGAAGGAAATCACAGGATTCAAGGGTTAGCAGATATTCCTTACATTTTTGGGGATTGGGAACGATAAGATTGTGTCAGTTTTGTGACAGAGACCTAACAAACTGTTTCAAGTAACCGAGTTTGTTACAATGAATAGACAGTTCTGTTAATAGGCCCGAGAGGGCTTTTTTTCTGCATTTTTTGTGTTATGATAGATAGGTACTTATTTGAAAGGAATTTGAAAGAATGAAGAAAAGAATATTATTAGCCTCAACGGTAGCCTTGTCATTTGCCCCAGTATTGGCAACTCAAGCAGAAGAAGTTCTTTGGACTGCACGTAGTGTTGAGCAAATCCAAAATGATTTGACTAAAACGGATAACAAAACAAGTTATACCGTTCAGTACGGTGATACCTTGAGCACCATTGCAGAAGCCCTGGGTGTAGATGTTACAGTTCTTGCGAATTTGAATAAAATCACTAATATGGACTTGATTTTCCCAGAAACTGTTTTGACAACGACTGTTAATGAAGCTGAAGAAGTAACAGAAGTTGAAATCCAAACTCCTCAAGCAGACTCTAGTGAAGAAGTGACAACTGCGACAGCAGATTTGACAACCAATCAAGTAACTGTAGATGATCAAACTGTTCAAGTTGCAGATCTTTCTCAACCAATTGCAGAAGCTCCAAAAGCGGTAGAAACTACAAGTACAAAAGAAGTAGCAACAAGTTCAGAAGTTACAGAGACAGTGACTGCTACAGAAGAAGTGGCACCATCTACAGGAACTTCTGTCCCAGCGGAGCAAACAGCCGAAACAAGTAGTGCAGTTGCAGAAGCAGCTCCTCAGGCAATGACTTTAGCTGAGAAGCAGGAAACACAAGTAAGCCCTCAAGCTAAGTCAGCAGTGGAACCAACTACAACTCTAGTAGAAGAAAAAGCAACTGCAACAAACTCAGAAGAAGTATCATCATCAAGTGAAGCTACACCAGTAGTTTCTACTTATCAACCAGAAGAGACGAAAACAGTTTCAACGACTTACGTTGCACCAGCTGCGCCCGATTATGCTGGACTGGCACTAGCGAAATCTGAAAATGCAGGTCTTCAACCACAAACAGCTGCCTTTAAAGAAGAAATTGCTAACTTGTTTGGTATCACATCCTTCAGCGGTTACCGTCCAGGAGACAGTGGAGATCACGGAAAAGGTTTGGCTATTGACTTTATGGTATCAGAAAATTCAGAACTAGGGGATAAGATTGCGGAATACGCTATTCAAAACATGGCTAGCCGCGGCATTAGTTATATCATCTGGAAACAACGTTTCTATGCTCCATTCAATAGCAAATATGGACCAGCTAATACTTGGAATCCAATGCCAGATCGTGGTAGCGTGACAGAAAACCACTATGACCACGTTCACGTTTCAATGAATGGATAAACCAGACTGTGTAATATCATTTTGACGAATGAGATCTAGCTTTCGTGATAGGAAGCGAGTTTCGTTCGTTTTTTTCTTTGTCAGACTCTTCGAAAATCTCTTCAAACCACGTCAGTTTTATCTGAAATTTGAGCAATCTGTGACTAGCTTCCTAGTTTGCTCTTTGATTTTCATTGAGTATCAATTTGAATGGAAAATGGAAAGTTATCATCTTGTAATGATTCAAGCAACATTCTTGCAATCTATTTTACTTTGTATTATACTTGATTAGTCAACTATTGATAAATCAATAAAAGAGAAGAAGAAATGATAGAGATTCAAGATTTACTGTATCAACTCCGCTTGTCTGAGCAAGCGAGTACGCAATTATTTGAAAAAAGACTTGGGATTAGTTTGACACGGTATCAGATTTTACTGTTTTTACTGGAGCATTCCCCTTGTAACCAAATGGCAGTTCAGGAGCGTTTGAAGATTGATCAGGCTGCCTTGACACGACATTTCAAGATTTTGGAAAAGGAAGGTCTGGTGGAGCGTCATCGCAATCCTGAAAATCAACGAGAAGTGTTGGTAGAGACTACGAAGTATGCCAAGGAGCAGTTAGTTGTGAATCCGCCTCTGCAGCATATCAAGGTTAAAGAAGCGATGGAAAGTATCTTAACAGAGTCTGAAAGAACAGAACTCAGCCGTTTAGTAAATAAATTGGTTTTGGGTATTGAAAATATAGAAATTTAAGGAGAAATAGGTGTCAATTATGACAATCATTTTAGCAACGATTGTTGCTTTGGAGCATTTTTACATTTTTTATTTGGAAAGTATTGCAACGCAATCAGATGCGACTAGTCGTGTCTTTAACATGGACAAGGAAGAACTGGCTCGTCCGTCAGTAAGTTCATTGTTTAAAAATCAAGGGATTTATAATGTTCTGCTAGGAGTCTTTCTCCTGTATGGGATTTATTTCTCACAGAATTTAGAAATTGTGACTATTTTTGTTTTATTTGTGATTGGGGCGGCGGCTTATGGCTCTCTCACAGCAGATAAAAAAATTATTTTAAATCAAGGAGGGCCAGCTATTTTGGCCTTGATTAGTATTTTTCTCTTTAAATAAGTTTAAAGATCAATCTTAGTCTCTCTAGTCCTTTTTACTCCAGAATAAGGGAAATATGTTATACTTGTTTTATTGTCGGAAAAAGAGTTTCATGGAATTGGTTGTAAGGAGTTAGAAATGAAAGTATTGGTGACAGGTTTTGAGCCCTTTGGAGGGGAAAAGGTTAATCCAGCTTTAGAGGCCGTTAAAGGTTTACCAGCTGAAATCCATGGCGCTGAGGTCCGTTGGCTAGGAGTGCCAACAGTCTTTCACAAATCGGCCCAAGTGTTGGAAGAAGAGATGAGTCGTTATCAACCTGATTTTGTCCTTTGTATCGGGCAAGCGGGTGGAAGAACTAGCTTGACGCCTGAACGAGTGGCCATTAACCAAGACGATGCACGCATTCCTGATAATGATGGCAATCAACCGATTGACCTTCCCATTCGCCCAGATGGTGCTCCTGCCTACTTTAGTAGTTTGCCGATTAAAGCGATGGTTCAAGCTATAAAAAAAGAGGGATTGCCGGCCTCTGTTTCCAATACGGCAGGTACTTTTGTCTGCAATCATTTGATGTATCAGGCCCTCTATTTGGTAGAAAAGAAATTTCCACATGTTAAGGCAGGTTTTATGCATATTCCTTATATGATGGAACAGGTGGTGAATCGACCGACTACTCCAGCTATGAGTTTAGTGGATATTAGGCGAGGGATAGAAGCGGCAATCGGCGCCATGATAGAACATGGAGATCAGGACCTCAAGTTGGTAGGCGGAGAAACTCATTGATAGAAAAAAGCGGCTTGAGGGGTTACCTTCAAGCTTTTGGACGTTTTCGAGCCAGTACTGCTCGGTAAAAAATCATTTTATTGATTTGAATGTAGGGTAGGAGTGAGAAACTAGCAATTTCAAAGGTAATCCAATTGAGGAAATACCAAGGAAGGAGTTGTAAGTCTAGGACAAAGCGTTGAAACTTGTAGCCTTTCATTAAGAAACGGCTGGTTTTTAGGATTTGTCCTGGTTTGGCTTGTCCTAAGTCTAGGGTGTCACAGAGGAGAAATTCTACCTGCGAATAGGCATAGTATTGTGGAATATAGAGACTATTTCCTACAACCATCAAGAGGATACTTGCTAGAAAGTAAAGACCAAAGGTCATGAGGAAGCGTTCCGTTTCAACTGACGTGAGATCCAGATTGGGAAACTCAGGGTGAAGGGCAACGAATTTCTTGGCTAAAAAGCTACTGTAAAAAAGGAAGTAAATTCCAAGCAAACTAGGAATGCCCCATAAAAAGAGATAGAAACGTTTGAGAAGAAGAGTCAAAAAGGTTTGTGAAAAGTGCTCTTCGTCAAATAGAGCCAGACTATTTTTGACGGATAGTTCTGTATCTGGATTCTTGATGAGTTTCAGCGTTGTATAAACTGAACTGGTTAGAAGTATTGTTCCGATAAAGGAGACTAATAGTGGAAAAAGGTAAGCTTGGAATATATGACCAAACACGCTTAAAAAGGGTTGTTCTAAAACACTCTCGTTGATGCGCTCTAAGGGATTAAGAAAGCCAGACAATATGACCAGCATGCTAGGTAAGAGATAGACGAGAAAGAGGCGGGGATTTTCAGCCTGAAATTGTCTGGCTTGCAGACGAATGGTTTTTAAATCAATTTTTGGGTATTTCATTCTCTCATTATACCATAGTTCGTGACAGTTCCGGCTTTTTTTGATAAAATCATACAGTATGCCCTTGGGCACAAAGTATGAACTGGGACTGTTTTTCCCAGCTTCGGAGGTAAAAAATGTCAGATTCACCAATCAAATATCGTTTGATTAAGAAAGAAAAACACACAGGAGCTCGTCTGGGAGAAATCATCACTCCTCACGGCACCTTCCCGACGCCTATGTTTATGCCAGTTGGGACTCAAGCCACTGTCAAAACTCAGTCGCCTGAAGAATTGAAGGAGATGGGGTCGGGAATTATCCTATCAAACACTTATCATCTCTGGCTTCGTCCTGGAGATGAACTCATTGCTCGCGCAGGTGGTCTCCACAAGTTCATGAATTGGGACCAGCCTATCTTGACAGATAGTGGTGGTTTTCAGGTTTATTCCTTAGCAGATAGCCGTAATATCACAGAAGAAGGAGTAACCTTTAAAAACCATCTCAATGGTTCTAAGATGTTCCTATCGCCAGAAAAAGCCATCTCTATTCAGAACAATCTGGGCTCAGACATCATGATGTCTTTTGATGAATGCCCTCAGTTTTACCAACCTTACGACTACGTTAAGAAATCAATCGAGCGTACCAGCCGTTGGGCTGAGCGTGGTTTGAAGGCTCATCGTCGTCCGCATGACCAAGGATTATTTGGGATTGTGCAGGGGGCAGGATTTGAAGACTTGCGTCGCCAATCGGCTCATGACCTTGTCAGCATGGACTTCCCAGGCTATTCTATCGGTGGTTTGGCAGTGGGAGAAACCCACGAGGAGATGAATGCCGTCTTGGACTTCACAACCCAACTGCTTCCTGAAAATAAACCTCGCTATTTGATGGGTGTGGGAGCACCAGATAGTTTGATTGATGGGGTGATTCGTGGTGTAGATATGTTTGACTGTGTCTTGCCAACTCGTATCGCTCGTAACGGGACTTGTATGACTAGTCAAGGTCGTTTGGTTGTCAAAAATGCTCAGTTTGCTGAGGACTTTACGCCACTGGATCCTGAGTGTGATTGCTACACATGTAAGAACTATACACGCGCTTATCTTCGTCACCTGCTCAAGGCTGATGAAACCTTCGGTATCCGCTTGACTAGCTACCATAACCTTTACTTCTTGCTCAACCTGATGAAGCAAGTGCGACAAGCCATCATGGATGACAATCTCTTGGAATTCCGTGAGTATTTTGTTGAAAAATATGGCTATAATAAGTCAGGGCGTAATTTCTAAAACGGAATAGATATAAGCTAAAAATCCTAAGTTTTCTCTTGGGATTTTTCTTCTTTTTTTGATAGAATAAAGTGTACAATGAAAGGGAGAATAAACTCGTATGCGCATTAAATGGTTTTCCTTGATTAGGATTACAGGTTTACTTTTGGTACTCTTGTATCACTTCTTTCAGACCATCTTTCCTGGAGGATTTTTCGGGGTAGATGTCTTTTTCACATTTTCAGGTTTCCTGATTACGGCTTTACTTATCGAAGAATTTTCTAAAAACCATGAGATTGACTTGATTGGATTTTTTAGGAGACGTTTTTATCGGATTGTGCCACCTGTGGTTTTGATGGTCTTGGTGACCATGCCCTTTACTTTCTTGGTTCGCCAAGACTATGTGGCTGGAATTGGTGGTCAGATTGCGGGTGTCTTAGGCTTCATGACCAACTTCTATGAACTCCTAACAGGTGGGAGTTATGAATCTCAGTTCATTCCTCATTTGTTTGTTCATAATTGGAGCTTGGCTGTTGAGGTTCACTACTATATTCTTTGGGGATTGGCAGTTTGGTTTTTATCCAAACAGGCTAAATCAAATGGTCAGTTGAAGGGAATGGTCTTTCTCTTATCTGCTGTTGCCTTCTTGATCAGCTTCTTCTCCATGTTTATTGGTAGTTTTCTAGTAACCTCTTATTCCTCTGTTTACTTCTCCAGTTTAACTCATGTCTATCCATTCTTTTTGGGAAGTGTGCTAGCAACTATTGTAGGCGTTCGTCAGACGACTTCCCTAGTCAAGCAGTTGGATAAAATCTGGGATTTACGAAAGACCCTTTTAGTTTTTGGAGGAGGTTTGGGCTTCTTACTCATTTTGACCTTCTTTGTCAAATTTACCTATCTCTTTGCCTATCTTATTGGCTTCTTGCTTGCCAGCCTTGCAGCCCTTGCTATGATTCTGGCGGCGCGTGTCTTACATGAAAAGACACATCATATACAAGAGCCAAAGATGATCAGCTTTTTAGCGGATACTAGCTATGCAGTTTATCTCTTCCATTGGCCTTTCTACATTATTTTCTCACAGTTGACCTCAAATCTTTTTGCTGTGTTACTGACTTTGATTTTTTCTTATGGATTCGCCAGCCTATCATTTTATGTGTTGGAACCTTGGATTGCAGGAAAGGACACACCTATTATACAAATCCTTCGTCCCCTGCCTTATATTCACGCAATTCTTGCGACAAGTACAGGAATCTTGGCTTTCATTGTCCTCTTAGTGACTTTGTTGGCACCACAAGTGGGAGCGTTTGAGACAGACTTAACTGTCAATGGTTTGAAGCAAGCTGCAACAAATATTAGCCAGACCAAGATGATGACAGAACGGGCAGATGCAAATAGTTTGGGGATTGCTGATGGCACTATGTTAATTGGTGACTCGGTGGCCTTAAGGGCAAATACAGCCCTGCAGACAGCCCTTCCTGGAGCACAGATTAACGCACAAGTCAGCAGAACAACCAAGACCGCCAATGAAATCATGCTAAATAATAGCCAGAATAAATTTTTACCTAAGATGGTGGTCATTGCAACAGGGGTAAATAATCCTGAAAATTACAAGGAAGATTGGGATAGTATCGTGAAAAATCTTCCTAAGGGCCACCATATGGTTTTGGTGACTCCTTATGAGGGGGATAAGACAAAAGAGACCTATGCAATCGTTGAGAAGGCGGCTGCCTATATGAGAGAATTGGCAGAGAAGACACCTTATATCACAGTTGCTGATTGGAATCAAGTTGCGAAAGAACATCCAGAAATCTGGGCAGGAACAGACCAAGTCCATTTCGGAAGTGACACTAGCACTATTGAAGCAGGAGCTAAATTGTATGCAGATACGATTGCCACAGCTTTGCAGACGGCTCAAGACAAGCCAGTCAAATCAAAATAACCTGTATTACAGAGAAAAGAGTTGGAGAAATCCAGCTCTTTTAAAATATCGGTAAATTCCCAAACTAAGTTCCACCGCTAGTAGAAGTGGAAGTTAATCTGATAAAAATTGTAAAAACCAGTGGAAATCCATGTCAGGGTAAGTTCCACTGGTTTTACTAATGCTTGATTTTATTGCTTTTGTAGCCAAAATGAATCGAAAAAAAGAGCGCACAAAATCCTCTTATCTGAAAGCGTTTCAGATTAAGTTCCGCTATGGTGGAAGTTAGTGTGAGACGTTTGAATAGGGTTTTAGGTTAGTTTTTAGAACTTATGTTGGAGTAATTTAGAAGACTGACAGACGTCTTCTGCAGGTATTTTAGAAATACCGAGAAGCTTAGGAATTTCTTCTCCATAAGTAAAGGCAAAGAGTTCATAAGCTGACTTTCCATTCAAAGCAGCACGTTTGACGCTGTTGACATGAGAGCAGACGAGATTGATGTCCTCTTGAGTTAAATTGTCAAAAGAAGTTCCTTTAGGTAGAATGTCGCGAATCAGCGTGTGATTTTTCTCAATTCTCCCTTTCTGGTCAGAGCGATTAGGGTCACAAAAGAAGAGTTTACTCTCTCCTCGCACATCCATTTCGATGTCATCAACCCTGGCAAACTCTCCACCATTATCGGTAAGAATGACAGGGAAGAGTTGGAAGAAATCTTTGTCCGCTTGGTGAAGAGTGTTCTTGATGTCATAGAGATGTTTGGTAACCTCAAGGGCAGTTTTATTATCCAGAAGTCTAGCGAAGATAAAGTTACAGAAAGATAGATTGAAGGTGAGTAGGACTTTACCTCCCATTCTCCCCATAACTGTGTCCATTTCCAGCCAAGAGTCTAGTTGATTCAGTGCTAAATAGTTTTGGAAATCCTCATAGGAACGGCCTTTTTTAGCTTCTTTAGGGATGGAAGGTAGCTTACTTTTTCGTCTTTCTTTGAATTTAACGGCTCTGGCAAGATCAATCGGAGCGATAGATAGGTACCCTTTTCGGATGTGTCGATAGACAGTTGAGGAGCTGACATCAAGGTTATGAGTTTTGAGAATATGATAGATGTGTTGTCCTTTTTTAACCCCATCAGAAATGACTTTGTCCATGTCCCAGAAGGTCTTGGAATTGAGGGGAGTTCCTTCACGAGCTTCGCCAAGAGTTTGTTCGTATTGTTTTTGAGCTTGCTTAGCGAGGTAGAAGATCTTCTTATAGCCACAATTCTGTCTTCTTTTAGGGCAGCCGTTACAGACAAAGGGAGCTTTGTCGAGTAGAGGGCAAGGAAGGTTATGGCATGTAGACTCTCGGACTTGTCTGTTTCGTTTGACTTCTTTAGAAACAGTAGTCGGGTCTTTTAGAATGGATTGTCCAATAGCTTTGAAGGTTTCACTGCGCTCTAAACCTAATTGGATATCATTACGGTCTGAAAGGGTAAGGTGTTTATGTTTTGTCATAGTAGACCTCGTTTCTAACTCAAACGTCTCACACTTAATTCCACCATAAAAATCCGTTTTAGACTAATTTCCACTTTGGTCAGGCAAGTGGAAGTTACTTTGAGAAGTTACACTTTTAAAATATCTCTAGAAAATAGGTCTATACCATTTACAAATGAATCAGAAAGGTTTATAATGTAATTGACATAATAAATATCAAAAGTAATCTTTTAAGGAGGTCATTATTATGCCTAATTACGTTAAAGCGGATCAGTTTTTCTATCCATTTGGCATTCGTCGCGGTGGGTACTTAGAACTTGTTGATGGCAAATTTGGGAAACATGTGGATCAAATTCCTGAAGGAGCAGAGGTTCTTGACTATACTGGTTATAGCATTGCACCAGGTCTTGTGGATACTCATATTCATGGATATGCAGGTGTAGATGTGATGGACAACAACATTGAAGGTACATTGCATACTATGAGTGAAGGACTTCTTAGTACCGGTGTTACCAGTTTCTTGCCCACAACTTTAACAGCCGCTTATGAGCAATTACTTGCAGTCACTGAAAATCTTGGAAACCATTATAAAGAAGCAACAGGTGCTAAGATTCGTGGGATTTATTATGAAGGTCCATATTTCACAGAAACTTTTAAGGGGGCACAAAATCCAACTTATATGAGAGACCCGGGTGTTGAGGAGTTTCATTCTTGGCAGGAAGCTGCAAAAGGGATGCTAAATAAAATCGCTATTGCACCAGAACGTGATGGGGTGGAAGATTTTGTACGTACTATTACAGGTGAAGGTGTGACAGTTGCACTTGGACACTCAGATGCGACATTTGAACAAGCTAAGAAGGCAGTCGATGCTGGAGCGAGTGTTTGGGTACATGCCTATAATGGGATGCGTGGTTTAACACACCGCGAACTAGGTATGGTAGGAGCTATGTATGAGCTCCCACATACTTACGCAGAATTGATTTGTGATGGTTATCACGTAGATCCAAAAGCTTGTGAGATTTTACTTAAGCAAAAGGGGACAGAAAACATCGCTCTTATCACGGACTGTATGACAGCTGGTGGGCTTGAAGACGGTGACTATATGTTGGGAGAATTCCCTGTTGTAGTAGCAAATGGAACTGCACGTCTCAAATCTACTGGTAATTTGGCAGGTTCTATCCTCAAACTTAAAGATGGTATGAGAAATGTAGTCGAGTGGGGTATTGCAAATCCACACGAAGCGGTCATGATGGCTAGCCTTAACCCAGCAAAATCTGTTCACATTGATGATGTCTGTGGCCAAATCCGTGAAGGCTACGACGCTGACTTCATCGTATTAGATAAAGATTTGGAATTGGTAGCAACCTACCTAGACGGTGTGAAACGTTATCAAGCATAAGAGAGAAAGCAGAAGTTAGAGATTAGCTTCTGCTTTTTTATGTATGGTGCTTTACTGGTAAACAAAAAAGTTAAAAAAATCACAAAAAATCTTGAACAAGCAAATGAAAAGGTTTACAATTATATTATAAATAGTACAAATAAAAAAACGGAGGAGTGCTTTATGAAAGCCTATACTTATGTTAAACCAGGACTTGCTTCTTTTGTTGACGTTGACAAACCAGTTATTCGCAAGCCAACAGACGCTATTGTGCGTATCGTAAAAACCACTATTTGTGGAACAGACCTCCATATTATCAAAGGGGATGTTCCTGCTTGCCAAAGTGGTACCATTCTTGGTCACGAAGGGATTGGGATTGTTGAAGAAGTTGGGGAAGGAGTTTCTAACTTCAAAAAAGGCGACAAGGTCTTGATTTCTTGTGTTTGTGCCTGTGGTAAATGCTACTACTGTAAAAAAGGAATTTATGCCCATTGTGAAGACGAAGGGGGCTGGATTTTCGGTCACTTGATTGACGGTATGCAGGCTGAATATCTACGTGTCCCTCATGCAGATAACACTCTTTACCACACTCCAGAAGACTTGTCAGACGAAGCTTTGGTTATGCTATCAGACATTCTGCCTACTGGATATGAAATTGGTGTCTTGAAAGGGAAAGTAGAACCTGGTTGCAGCGTAGCCATTATTGGTTCAGGACCTGTTGGATTGGCTGCTCTATTGACAGCTCAATTCTATTCACCAGCTAAATTGATTATGGTAGACCTAGACGATAACCGCTTGGAAACTGCTGTATCATTTGGTGCGACTCACAAGATTAATTCTTCAGACCCTGAAAAAGCGATTAAAGAAATTTATGATTTGACAGATGGTCGTGGTGTAGATGTTGCTATCGAAGCTGTTGGTATTCCTGCAACATTTGATTTCTGTCAAAAGATTATCGGTGTAGACGGAACGGTTGCCAACTGTGGTGTACATGGTAAACCAGTCGAATTCGATTTAGATAAACTTTGGATTCGCAACATCAATGTAACAACTGGTTTGGTATCTACAAATACAACTCCACAATTGTTGAAAGCACTTGAAAGTCATAAGATTGAGCCAGAAAAATTGGTAACTCATTATTTCAAACTAAGTGAAATTGAAAAAGCCTATGAAGTTTTCAGTAAAGCGGCAGACCACCATGCAATTAAGGTAATCATCGAAAACGATATTTCAGAAGCTTAAGTAGTAAAAACATTTTGGAACATAAGCAAATAGAAATTCAGTCATCATAAGATGGCTGGATTTTTTATCAAAAATTTAAGAAATGAGCATATTTCTTTTCTTGTTTAATGGAATTAGTTATAATATACGATACAAAGGAATTGAATGAATATGTATCGTGTTATAGAAATGTATGGAGATTTTGAACCCTGGTGGTTCTTAGAAGGTTGGGAAGAAGATATTGTAGCTAGTAAGAAATTTGACCAGTATTATGATGCTCTCAAATACTACAAAACTTGCTGGTTTAAATTAGAACAAGAATCCCCTCTTTATAAAAGCAGAAGTGACTTGATGACCATTTTTTGGGATCCAGAAGACCAACGCTGGTGTGATGAATGTGATGAATATTTACAACAATACCATTCTTTGGCTCTTTTACAGGATGAGCAGGTTATTCCAGATGAAAAACTACGCCCAGGCTATGAAAAACAAACAGGTAAGGAAAGGCACCGTTCTTGCCGTATGAAATTAAAATAGAAAAAAAGTAACTTTTTTGGAGTTGCTTTTTTTATTTTCCCAAATCTTTGCGAATAGTATAGGTGAGGAGGTAAGTATGGTTCAAGAAATTGCACAAGAAATCATTCATTCAGCTCGGAAAAAAGGAGCGCAAGATATTTATTTTGTTCCTAAGTTAGACGCTTATGAGCTTCATATGAGAATAGGAGACGAGCGCTGTAAAATCGGTTGTTATGATTTTGAAAAGTTTGCGGCCGTCATCAGTCACTTTAAGTTTGTAGCTGGTATGAATGTTGGAGAAAAGCGACGTAGTCAACTTGGTTCCTGTGATTATGCATATGACGATAAGATGGCGTCACTACGTTTATCTACCGTAGGCGATTATCGAGGACATGAGAGTTTGGTGATCCGTTTGTTGCACGATGAGGAGCAGGATTTGCATTTTTGGTTTCAGGATATTGAAGAACTGGGTAAGCAGTACAGGCAACGTGGTCTCTATCTCTTTGCTGGTCCAGTCGGAAGTGGCAAGACAACCCTGATGCATGAATTGTCCAAGTCTCTCTTTAAAGGACAGCAAGTCATGTCCATCGAAGATCCTGTCGAAATCAAGCAGGACGACATGCTCCAGTTGCAATTGAACGAAGCAATCGGACTGACCTATGAAAATCTAATCAAACTTTCCTTGCGTCATCGACCAGATCTCTTGATTATCGGAGAAATTCGGGACAGCGAGACGGCGCGTGCAGTGGTCAGAGCCAGTTTGACAGGGGCGACAGTCTTTTCAACCATTCACGCCAAGAGTATTCGAGGTGTTTATGAACGTTTACTGGAGTTGGGTGTGAGTGAGGAGGAATTGGCAGTCGTTCTGCAGGGAGTCTGCTACCAGAGATTAATCGGGGGAGGAGGAATCGTTGACTTTGCAAACAAAGACTATCAAGAACACCAGCCAACTAGCTGGAATGAACAGATTGACCAGCTTCTTAAAGATGGACATATCACAAGTCTTCAGGCTGAAACGGAAAAAATTAGCTACAGCTAAGCAAAAAAATATCATCACCCTGTTTAATAATCTCTTTTCCAGCGGTTTTCATCTGGTGGAGACCATCTCCTTTTTAGATAGGAGTGCTTTGTTGGACAAGCAGTGTGTGACCCAGATGCGTACAGGCTTGTCTCAGGGAAAATCATTCTCAGAAATGATGGAAAGTTTGGGTTTTTCAAGTGCCATTGTCACTCAGTTATCCCTAGCTGAAGTCCATGGAAATCTCCACCTGAGTTTGGGAAAGATAGAAGAGTATCTAGACAATCTAGCCAAAGTCAAGAAAAAATTAATTGAAGTAGCGACCTATCCTTTGATTTTGCTGGGTTTTCTTCTCTTAATCATGCTGGGACTACGGAACTATCTACTACCACAACTGGATAGTAGCAATATTGCCACCCAAATCATTGGCAATCTGCCACAAATCTTTCTAGGCATGGTAGGGTTTGTTTCCATACTTGCCCTTTTAGCACTCACTTTTTATAAAAGAAGTTCTAAGATGCGCGTCTTTTCTATCCTAGCACGCCTTCCCTTTTTTGGAATTTTTGTGCAGACTTATTTGACAGCCTATTATGCGCGTGAATGGGGGAATATGATTTCGCAGGGAATGGAGCTGACGCAGATTTTTCAGATGATGCAGGAACAAGGTTCTCAGCTCTTTAAAGAAATCGGTCAAGACCTAGCTCAATCCCTACAAAGTGGCCGCGAATTTTCTCAAACCATAGCAACCTATCCTTTCTTTAAGAAGGAGTTGAGCCTCATCATCGAGTATGGGGAAGTCAAGTCCAAGCTGGGTAGTGAGTTGGAAATCTATGCTGAAAAAACTTGGGAAACCTTTTTTACCCGAGTCAACCGCACCATGAATCTGGTGCAGCCACTGGTCTTTATCTTTGTGGCACTGATTATCGTTTTACTTTATGCGGCAATGCTGATGCCCATGTATCAAAATATGGAGGTAAATTTTTAACATGAAAAAAATGATAACATTCTTGAAAAAAGCTAAGGTTAAAGCTTTCACACTTGTGGAGATGTTGGTGGTCTTACTCATCATCAGCGTACTTCTCTTGCTCTTTGTACCTAATTTGACCAAGCAAAAAGAAGCAGTCAATGACAAAGGAAAAGCTGCTGTTGTTAAGGTGGTGGAAAGCCAGGCAGAACTTTATAGCTTAGATAAAAATGAAGAGGCTAGCCTAAGCAAGTTAAAAGCAGATGGGCGAATCACAGAAGAACAGGTTAAAGCCTATAATGAATACTATACAAAAAATGGAGGAAAAAATCGTACAGTCAATGATTAAGGCCTTTACTATGCTGGAAAGTCTCTTGGTTTTGAGTCTTGTGAGTCTCCTTGCCTTGGGATTGTCTGGTTCTGTTCAGTCCACTTTTGCAGCGGTAGAGGAGCAGATTTTCTTTATGGAGTTTGAAGAACTCTATCGGGAAACCCAAAAACGCAGTGTAGCCAGTCAGCAAAAGACTAGTCTGAACTTAGATGGGCAGACGATTAGCAATGGCAGTCAAAAGTTGACAGTTCCTAAAGGAATTCAGGCACCATCGGGACAAAGTATCACATTTGACCGGGCTGGGGGCAATTCGTCCCTGGCTAAGGTTGAATTTCAGACCAGTAAAGGAGCGATTCGTTATCAATTATATTTAGGAAATGGAAAAATTAAACGCATTAAGGAAACAAAAAATTAGGGCAGTAATTTTACTGGAAGCAGTAGTCGCTCTAGCTATCTTTGCTAGCATTGCAACCCTCCTTTTGGGACAAATTCAAAAAAATAGGCAAGAAGAAGCAAAAATCTTGCAAAAGGAAGAAGTCTTGAGGGTAGCTAAGATGGCTCTGCAGACAGGTCAAAATCAGGTAAATATCAACGGAGTTGAGATTCAGGTGTTTTCTAGTGAAAAGGGATTGGAGGTCTACCATGGTTCAGAACAGTTGTTGGCGATCAAAGAGCCATAAGGTCAAGGCTTTTACTTTGTTAGAATCCCTGATTGCCCTCATTGTCATCAGTGGAAGTTTACTCCTCTTTCAAGCCATGAGTCAGCTCCTCATTTCAGAAGTTCGCTATCAGCAGCAAAGCGAGCAAAAAGAGTGGCTCTTGTTTGTGGATCAGTTGGAGGCGGAATTAAATCGTTCGCAATTCGAAAAAGTGGAGGGCAATCGCTTATACATGAAGCAAGATGGCAAGGACATCGCCATCGGTAAGTCAAAGTCAGACGATTTTCGGAAAACCGATGCCAGTGGACGGGGTTATCAACCTATGGTTTATGGCCTCAAATCTGCGCAGATTACAGAGGACAATCAACTGGTGCGCTTTCGTTTTCAATTCCAAAAAGGCTTAGAAAGGGAGTTCATCTATCGTGTGGAAAAAGAAAAAAGTTAAGGCAGGTGTTCTCCTCTATGCAGTCAGCATGGCAGCCATTTTTAGTCTTTTGTTACAATTTTACTTGAACCGACAAGTCGCCCACTATCAAGACTATGCTTTGAATAAAGAAAAACTGATTGCTTTTGCCATGGCTAAACGAACCAAGGATAAAGCCGAGCAAGAAAGCGGGGAACAGGTCTTTAATCTGGGTCAGGTAAGCTATCAAAACAAGAAAACAAACTTGGTGACAAGGGTTCGTACGCCTAAGAGACAATATGAATTCATCTTTCCTTCAGTCAAAATCAAAGAAGAGAAAAAGGATAAAAAGGAAGAGGTAGCGACCGATTCAAGCGAAAAAGTGGAGAAGAAAAAATCAGAAAAGAAAGAGAATTCCTAGCCAATCAAGCTACTTTGTGCTAAACTAAAAATATGAAACATGATTTTAACCACAAAGCAGAAATTTTTGATTCACCTAAAAATATCTTCCTTGCAAACTTGGTTTGTCAAGCAGTCGAGAAACAGATTGATCTTCTATCAGACAAAGAAATTTTGGATTTCGGTGGAGGGACGGGGCTATTAGCCTTGCCTCTGGCCAAACAAGCAAAGTCTGTAACATTGGTGGATATTTCAGAGAAAATGCTGGAGCAAGCTCGTTTGAAAGCGGAGCGACAAGACATCAAGAATATCCAGTTTTTGGAGCAAGATTTATTGAAAAATCCCTTGGAGAAAGAGTTTGATTGCATTGTCGTTAGTCGGGTTCTTCATCATATGCCTGATTTGGATGCGGCTTTCTCACTGTTTTATCAACATTTGAAGGAAGATGGGCGACTCCTTATTGCTGATTTTACCAAGACGGAGGCTAACCATCATGGATTTGAATTGGTTGAACTGGAAAACAAGCTAGCCCAGTTTGGTTTTTCGAGCATTGATAGTCAGATTCTTTACAGTGCTGAAGACCTGTTTCAAGGAAATTACTCAGAACTCTTTTTAACAGTAGCCCAAAAATCACTCACCTAGTCAGGGAGTGATTTTTCCATAACGATGGAAAAAAGAAGGGAAATTTGATAAGATAGGAATATGGATTTTGAAAAAATTGAACAAGCTTATACCTATTTACTGGAGAATGTCCAAGTCATTCAAAGTGATTTGGCGACCAACTTTTATGACGCCCTGGTGGAGCAAAACAGTATCTATCTGGATTGTGAGACTGAGTTAGAGCAGGTCAAGGAGAACAATCAAGCCCTTAAGCGTTTAGCACTTCGCAAAGAAGAATGGCTTAAGACCTACCAGTTTCTCTTGATGAAGGCTGGGCAGACAGAGCCCCTACAGGCCAATCACCAGTTTACACCAGATGCCATTGCTTTACTTTTGGTGTTTATTGTCGAAGAGTTGTTTAAAGAGGGGGAGATTACTATCCTCGAAATGGGTTCTGGGACGGGAATTCTGGGAGCTACTTTTTTGACCTCGCTTGCTAAAAAAGTGGATTACTTGGGGATGGAAGTGGATGATTTGCTGATTGATTTGGCAGCAAGCATGGCAGATGTGATTGGTTTGCAGGCTGGCTTTGTCCAAGGAGATGCCGTTCGTCCACAAATGCTCAAAGAAAGCGATGTGGTCATCAGTGACTTGCCTGTCGGCTATTATCCTGATGATGCCGTTGCGTCGCGCCATCAAGTTGCCTCTAGTCAAGAACATACTTACGCCCATCACTTGCTCATGGAACAAGGACTCAAGTATCTCAAATCAGATGGCTACGCTATTTTTCTAGCTCCGAGTGATTTGTTGACCAGTCCTCAAAGTGATTTGTTGAAAGGGTGGTTGAAAGAGGAGGCGAATCTAGTTGCCATGATTAGTCTGCCTGAAAATCTCTTTGCTAATGCTAAACAATCTAAGACCATTTTTATCTTACAGAAGAAAAGTGAAACGGCAGTAGAGCCTTTTGTTTATCCACTTGCTAGCTTGCAAGATGCAAGTGTTTTAATGAAATTTAAAGAAAATTTTCAAAAATGGACTCAAGGTACTGAAATATAAAATAGATTTTGTTATAATAGATGAAAACGCTTAAAAAGGGGTATCATGTTATGACAAAAACAATTGCAATCAATGCGGGAAGTTCAAGTTTGAAATGGCAATTATACTTAATGCCAGAAGAAAAAGTATTGGCGAAAGGTTTGATTGAACGTATCGGTTTGAAAGATTCAATTTCAACTGTAAAATTTGATGGCCGTTCTGAACAACAAATTTTGGATATCGAAAATCACACACAAGCTGTTAAAATTTTATTGGATGACTTGATTCGTTTCGATATTATCAAGGCTTATGATGAGATTACAGGTGTTGGTCACCGTGTTGTTGCCGGTGGAGAATATTTCAAAGAATCAACAGTTGTTGAAGGAGATGTTTTAGAAAAAGTTGAAGAGTTGAGTTTGTTGGCTCCTCTCCACAATCCAGCCAATGCAGCAGGTGTTCGTGCCTTCAAGGAATTGTTGCCAGACATTACCAGTGTAGTTGTTTTTGATACTTCATTCCACACAAGTATGCCAGAGAAAGCTTATCGCTACCCTCTACCAACAAAATATTACACAGAAAACAAGGTTCGTAAATACGGTGCCCACGGGACAAGTCACCAGTTTGTAGCAGGAGAAGCTGCAAAACTCTTGGGACGTCCATTAGAAGACTTGAAATTGATTACTTGCCACATCGGTAATGGTGCTTCTATTACAGCTGTTAAGGGTGGTCAATCTGTCGATACTTCAATGGGCTTCACTCCACTTGGTGGTGTGATGATGGGAACTCGTACAGGGGATATTGACCCAGCTATCATTCCTTACTTAATGCAATATACAGAGGACTTTAATACTCCTGAAGACATTAGTCACGTCCTTAATCGTGAATCAGGACTAATGGGTGTTTCAGGTAAATCGAGTGATATGCGTGATGTGATTGCTGCGAAAGAAGCAGGAGATCATGATGCTACCTTGGCCTATGAAATCTATATTGATCGTATCCAAAAACATATCGGTCAATACCTCGCAGTCCTAAACGGAGCAGATGCTATTATCTTTACAGCGGGTGTAGGAGAAAATGCAACCGATGTACGTGAAGATGTTATCTCAGGTATCTCTTGGTTTGGCTGTGATGTTGATGATGAAAAGAATGTCTTTGGTGTGACAGGAGACATCTCAACAGATGCAGCGAAGATCCGTGTATTGGTTATTCCAACAGATGAAGAGCTAGTCATTGCCCGTGACGTTGAACGCTTGAAAAAATAAGTAAAATTAGAAAAAATATTTAGTACAAGGAGTTGGGAAAGAGATTTTCCAGCTTCTTTTTCTGATGAAATTGTCCAAAACCTTGCTATGATTGGCTTTTTTGAAAAATATGGTATAATAGTAGTAATTTAATAGATGGAGTTGAGTTTTGAAGAAAAACTTTCGTGTAAAAAGAGAGAAAGATTTTAAGGCGATTTTCAAGGAGGGGACAAGTTTTGCCAATCGCAAATTTGTTGTCTACCAATTAGAAAACCAGAAAAACCATTTTCGAGTAGGTCTATCAGTTAGCAAAAAACTGGGGAATGCCGTCACTAGAAATCAAATTAAGCGACGGATTAGGCATATTATCCAGAATGCAAAAGGGAGTCTGGTAGAAGATGTCGACTTTGTTGTCATTGCTCGAAAAGGGGTCGAAACCTTGGGATACGCAGAGATGGAGAAAAATCTACTCCACGTATTAAAATTATCAAAGATTTACCAGGAAGGAAATGGGAGTGAAAAAGAAACTACAGTTGACTAGTTTGCTAGGACTGTCCCTATTTATCATGACAGCCTGTGCGACTAATGGGACAACTAGCGATATTACAGCCAATTCGGCTGATTTTTGGAGTAAATTTGTTTACTTCTTTGCGGAAATCATTCGCTTTTTATCGTTTGATATCAGTATCGGAGTGGGGATTATTCTCTTTACGGTCTTGATTCGTACAGTCCTCTTGCCAGTCTTTCAAGTGCAAATGGTGGCTTCTAGAAAAATGCAAGAAGCTCAACCACGCATTAAGGCGCTTCGAGAACAATATCCAGGTCGAGATATGGAAAGCAAAACCAAGCTAGAGCAAGAAATGCGTAAAGTCTTTAAAGAAATGGGTGTCAGACAGTCAGATTCTCTTTGGCCGATTTTGATTCAGATGCCGGTTATTTTGGCCTTGTTCCAAGCTCTATCAAGAGTTGACTTTTTAAAGACAGGTCATTTCTTATGGATTAACCTTGGTGGTGTGGATACAACCCTTGTTCTTCCGATTTTAGCAGCAGTATTCACCTTTTTAAGTACTTGGTTGTCCAACAAAGCCTTGTCTGAGCGTAATGGGGCTACGACTGCGATGATGTATGGGATTCCAGTCTTGATTTTTATCTTTGCAGTTTATGCGCCAGGTGGAGTCGCCCTATACTGGACAGTGTCCAATGCTTATCAAGTCTTGCAAACCTATTTCTTGAACAATCCATTCAAGATTATCGCAGAGCGCGAGGCCGTAGTACAGGCACAGAAAGATTTGGAAAATAGAAAAAGAAAAGCCAAGAAAAAGGCTCAGAAAACGAAATAATAAGGAGGAATCTGGTAATGGTAGTATTTACAGGTTCAACTGTTGAAGAAGCAATCCAGAAAGGATTGAAAGAATTAGATATTCCAAGGAAGAAGGCTCATATCAAAGTCATTTCTCGTGAGAAAAAAGGCTTTCTTGGCTTATTTGGTAAAAAACCAGCCCAAGTGGATATCGATGCTATTAGTGAAACGACAGTTGTAAAAGCAAACCAACAAGCTGTAAAGGGAGTTCCAAAACAAATCAATGATTTGAATGAGCCTGTTAAAACAGTCAGTGAAGCAACGGTTGATTTGGGTCATGTTGTAGAAGCAATTAAAAAGATTGAAGAGGAAGGCCAAGGTATTTCTGATGAAGTCAAGGCTGAAATCTTAAAACATGAAAGACATGCCAGCACTATCTTAGAAGAAACTGGTCACATTGAGATTTTAAATGAATTACAACTTGAAGAAACTGCTCTCGAAGGAGAAGTAGAAACTCCTAATATTGAAAGCCAAGCCGAGCAAACTGAAAGTCAAGAACTAGAAGGCTTGGGCTTGAAAGTTGAACCGAGCTTTGATATTGAACAAGTAGCTACGGAAGTAACGACTTATGTTCAAACAATTATTGATGACATGGATGTTGAAGCCACACTTTCAAATGATTATAACCGTCGTAGTATCAATTTGCAAATTGATACTAACGAACCAGGTCGTATTATCGGTTACCATGGCAAAGTCTTGAAGGCCTTGCAACTGTTGGCTCAAAATTATCTTTACAACCGCTATTCAAGAACCTTCTACATTACTATTAATGTCAATGATTATGTTGAACACCGTGCAGAAGTCTTGCAGACCTATGCTCAAAAATTGGCGACTCGTGTTTTAGAAGAAGGGCGCAGCCATCAAACGGATCCAATGTCAAATAGCGAACGCAAGATTATCCATCGTATTATTTCACGTATGGATGGCGTGACTAGTTACTCTGAAGGTGACGAGCCTAATCGCTATGTTGTTGTAGATAGAGAATAAGTAAAATCAGGTTTATCCTGATTTTTTGCTAGTTAGAGGAGGTTAAAATGATGTTGAATAAGATAAGAGACTATCTAGACTTTGCAGGGATCCAGTATCGTAATCCAGATAAAGCGGGAGAAGAGCGAGAGAAAATGCTGGAATTGCGCCACAAAGGTCAAGAGGCACGAAAGGCTTTTACAGAGCTAGCCAAAGCCTTTCAAGCAAGCCATCCAGAATGGCAACTCCAACAGACTAGTCAGTGGATGAATCAGGCACAGCGTTTGAGACCACATTTTTGGGTTTATCTACAGAGAGACGGACACGTGACAGAACCTATGATGGCCTTACGCTTATATGGAAGTCCTTCTGATTTTGGAGTCTCACTAGAAGTCAGTTTTATCGAACGTAAGAAGAATGAGGAGACTCTAGGCAAGCAGGCTAAGGTTCTAGAAGTTCCAGTGGTAGAAGGGATTTATTATCTATCCTACTCAGATGGGGAAAGTCAAAGATGGGAGGCGAACGAAGAAAATCGTCAAATTTTAAAAAATAACTTATCCAATCAGGAAGTCCGAAAAGTGTTAGTTAAAATAGATGTCCCTATAACAGAAAATTCATCTGAAGGAGAAATCCTAGAAGCCCTACTGGAATCTTATGAAACAATTCTTCCCTTTTATCTATCTACGAGAAAATAAGATAAGCCGTAAAATATCATAAATCATACAGTCCAAGAGTGAACAGTCCGCTGTGTAATTCTTGGTCTTTTTGTTTCCGTTTTCACATTATATAATAAACTTACAAAAACAATTCAAAAGGAGAACAATTATGGAAGTCATTTCAAGTGTTCTAAATTGGTTTTCTAGCAATATTTTGCAGAATCCCGCATTTTTCGTAGGTTTATTGGTGTTGATAGGATATGCACTTTTGAAAAAACCTGCTCATGACGTTTTCTCAGGTTTCGTTAAAGCAACAGTAGGATATATGTTGCTCAACGTGGGTGCTGGTGGTTTGGTTACCACCTTCCGTCCAATCTTGGCAGCCCTTAACTACAAATTCCAAATTGGTGCAGCGGTTATCGACCCTTACTTTGGCCTTGCTGCAGCAAACAACAAAATTGCAGCTGAGTTTCCAGATTTCGTCGGAACTGCAACTACAGCTCTATTGATCGGTTTTGGAGTAAATATCTTGCTTGTAACTCTACGCAAGATTACGAAAGTAAGAACCCTCTTTATTACTGGTCACATCATGGTACAACAAGCTGCGACTGTATCTCTTATGGTTCTATTCTTAGTCCCACAATTGCGAAATGCTTATGGTACAGCAGCAATCGGTATCATCTGTGGCCTTTACTGGGCAGTTAGTTCAAATATGACTGTTGAGGCAACTCAACGTCTGACTGGTGGTGGCGGATTTGCGATTGGTCACCAACAACAATTTGCAATCTGGTTTGTAGATAAAGTGGCAGGACGCTTTGGTAAGAAAGAAGAAAGTCTAGACAATCTTAAATTGCCTAAGTTCCTCTCAATCTTCCATGATACTGTTGTTGCCTCTGCTACTTTGATGCTCGTTTTCTTTGGAGCCATTCTGTTAATCTTGGGTCCAGATATTATGTCTAATAAAGAAGTCATCACTTCAGGAACTCTATTCAATCCTGCAAAACAAGATTTCTTTATGTACATTATCCAAACAGCCTTCACCTTCTCAGTTTACTTGTTCGTTTTGATGCAAGGTGTCCGCATGTTCGTATCTGAGTTGACAAATGCCTTCCAAGGTATTTCAAACAAATTGTTGCCAGGTTCATTCCCAGCAGTCGACGTTGCAGCTTCTTATGGATTCGGTTCTCCAAACGCGGTCTTGTCAGGATTTGCCTTTGGTTTGATTGGTCAATTGATCACAATTGTCTTGCTCATCGTCTTTAAAAACCCTGTCCTTATTATTACAGGATTTGTACCAGTGTTCTTTGATAATGCAGCCATCGCGGTCTATGCTGATAAGCGTGGCGGATGGAAAGCAGCCGTTATCCTATCCTTCATCTCAGGTGTCCTCCAAGTTGCTCTAGGAGCTCTCTGTGTGGCCCTTCTTGACTTAGCATCTTACGGTGGTTACCATGGAAATATCGACTTTGAATTCCCATGGCTTGGATTTGGATACATCTTCAAATACCTCGGTATTGTTGGTTATGTACTTGTGTGTCTCTTCTTGCTTGTTATTCCTCAACTTCAATTTGCCAAAGCAAAAGATAAAGAGAAATATTACAACGGTGAAGTTCAAGAAGAAGCTTAGTATCTAGAAAAGGAGAAATAAAATGGTTAAAGTATTAGCAGCGTGCGGAAATGGAATGGGTTCATCAATGGTTATCAAGATGAAGGTTGAAAATGCTCTCCGTAAGCTTAATCAAACAGATTTTACAGTCAATTCATGCAGTGTCGGTGAAGCTAAAGGTTTAGCAGCAGGATATGACATCGTAATCGCTTCTCTTCATTTGATTCAAGAATTGGAAGGACGAACTAATGGGAAGTTAATTGGGCTTGACAACTTGATGGATGATAAAGAAATCACTGAAAAACTCAGTCAAGCACTACAGTAAAAGGTTGGAGGGGGCTGGACAGAAACTGAGAGTTATCGTTTCTGTCCAGCCCCCTCTTTAAATAAAGGAGGCAGATATGAATTTAAAACAAGCTTTAATTGACAATGACTCGATCCGACTAGATTTAGAGGCTCACGATTGGAAAGAAGCAGTCAAGGTAGCAGTAGATCCCTTGATTGAAAGTGGGGCAATTTTGCCAGAGTATTACGATGCTATCATTGAATCGACTGAAGAGTATGGCCCTTACTATATCTTGATGCCAGGTATGGCTATGCCCCACGCTAGACCTGAAGCGGGTGTGCAAAGTGATGCCTTTTCATTGATTACCTTACAAAATCCTGTTGTATTTTCAGATGGGAAAGAGGTATCTGTTTTGTTGGCACTAGCAGCAACAAGCTCAAAAATTCACACAAGTGTAGCCATTCCACAAATCATTGCCCTGTTTGAATTAGAAGATTCTATTGCACGTTTACAGGCTTGCCAGACTAAAGAAGACGTCTTGGCCATGATTGAAGAATCTAAGGATAGCCCTTATCTCGAAGGATTGGATTTGGAAAGTTAGAAAGAGGAATAAAGAGATGACAAAAAGAATACCTAATTTACAAGTTGCATTAGACCATTCAGACTTGCAAGGAGCGATTAAAGCAGCTGTTTCTGTTGGTCATGAAGTAGATATTATTGAAGCTGGAACTGTTTGCTTGCTTCAAGTTGGAAGTGAGCTGGTTGAAGTCTTGCGAAGCCTTTTCCCAGATAAGATTATTGTGGCAGACACAAAATGTGCCGATGCTGGTGGAACAGTTGCCAAAAATAATGCCGTTCGTGGTGCCGATTGGATGACTTGTATCTGTTCTGCAACCATACCTACTATGGAAGCAGCTCTAAAGGCTATTAAGGCTGAACGTGGAGACCGAGGCGAAATCCAGATTGAACTTTATGGCGATTGGACTTTTGAACAAGCTCAGCTTTGGCTAGATGCTGGGATCTCGCAAGCTATCTATCACCAATCTCGTGATGCCCTTCTTGCTGGTGAAACTTGGGGTGAAAAAGACCTTAATAAGGTTAAAAAACTCATTGACATGGGCTTCCGTGTATCTGTAACAGGTGGTCTGGATGTAGATACTCTCAAACTCTTTGAAGGCGTTGATGTCTTTACATTTATCGCAGGTCGTGGAATTACAGAGGCTGCGGATCCAGAAGGAGCAGCGCGTGCCTTCAAGGATGAAATCAAACGAATTTGGGGGTAAATCATGACACGTCCGATTGGAATTTACGAAAAGGCGACGCCCAAGCACTTCACTTGGAAAGAACGCTTGGAGTTTGCCAAGGAGCTGGGCTTTGACTTTGTTGAAATGTCGGTTGATGAAAGCGATGCTCGCTTAGCGCGCTTGGACTGGAGTAAGGAAGAACGCTTTGAAGTGGTCAAAGCTATCTATGAAACTGGTGTTCGTATTCCTTCTATCTGTTTTTCAGGCCATCGTCGCTACCCATTGGGATCAAATGATCCAGTTCTAGAGGAAAAATCTCTAGAACTCATGAAAAAATGTATCGAATTAGCCCAAGATTTGGGAGTTCGTACGATTCAACTAGCTGGTTACGACGTTTACTATGAGGAAAAGTCACCCCAGACACGCCAACGTTTTATCAAAAATTTGAGAAAAGCCTGTGACTGGGCTGAAGAGGCTCAGGTGGTACTTGCTATTGAAATTATGGATGATCCTTTCATCAATAGCATCGAAAAATACTTGGCTGTAGAAAAAGAGATTGACTCTCCCTACCTCTTTGTATACCCAGATATTGGTAATGTATCTGCATGGCATAATGATGTCTACAGTGAATTTTATCTTGGGCATCATGCCATCGCAGCTCTCCATCTCAAGGATACTTATGCAGTGACAGAAAGTTCAAAGGGCCAGTTCCGAGATGTAACTTTTGGGCAAGGTTGTGTCAAATGGGAAGAAGCTTTCGATATTTTAAAACAAACCAATTATAATGGTCCTTTCCTAATCGAAATGTGGTCTGAAAATTGTGAAACTGTGGAAGAAACACGTGAAGCTATTCAAGAGGCCCAAGCTTTTCTCTACCCACTAATTAAGAAAGCAGGTTTGATGTAAGATGAATCAAGTAATCAATGCTATGCGTAAACGAGTCTGTGATGCCAATCAATCATTACCGAAACATGGACTTGTCAAATTTACCTGGGGTAATGTATCTGAAGTTAATCGCGAACTAGGTGTCATTGTTATCAAACCATCAGGCGTAGACTATGACGAATTGACACCTGAAAACATGGTGATGACTGATCTAGATGGTAAGGTCCTAGAAGGGGATTTAAGACCATCTTCTGATCTTCCAACTCATGTGCAGTTATATAAGGCTTGGTCAGAAATTGGTAGTGTGGTCCACACCCATTCGACAGAAGCAGTTGGTTGGGCTCAAGCTGGACGCGATATTCCTTTCTACGGAACAACCCATGCAGATTATTTCTACGGTTCAATCCCTTGCGCCCGTAGTTTGACCAAGGACGAAGTAGAAGTGGCCTATGAAAAAGATACTGGCCTGGTTATCGTAGAAGAGTTTGAACGTCGCGGACTTAACCCGATTGAAGTACCAGGAATTGTTGTACG
The DNA here is from genome assembly GCF_059738785.1 of Streptococcus nakanonensis. Lineage (NCBI taxonomy): Bacteria > Bacillati > Bacillota > Bacilli > Lactobacillales > Streptococcaceae > Streptococcus > Streptococcus nakanonensis. Next base: position 222,866 of record NZ_AP027139.1, read on the forward strand.
CAATCACGGTCCATTCACCTGGGGACAAAATCCAGAGAATGCTGTTTATCACTCTGTCGTACTAGAGGAAGTATCAAAGATGAATCGCTTTACAGAACAAATCAATCCAAGAGTTGAACCTGCTCCCCAGTACATTCTAGAAAAACACTACCAACGTAAGCATGGACCAAATGCTTATTACGGTCAAAAGAAATAAGAAATTGAATTGAAAAGAGGCTAGGACCTTTCGATCCAAGCCTCGCTTTTGTAATTGTAAGTATTCGTTATTAAGAGACTACTGTTGATAATTGAAATGCGTTAGTGAATGTGATACTATTATAAAGTTGTTTTCAAGGCAGTTGATTGATAGAGGAGTATGAAATATGGTACTGGATAAGGCAAGTTGTGATTTGCTTCAATATTTGATGGATCAAGAAACGTCAAAAACGATTATGGGGATTTCGAAAGATTTGAAGGAGTCAAGAAGGAAAATTTATTATCACATTGACAAAATCAATGCTGCTTTGGGTGACGAGGCGCTTCACATCATTAGTATTCCACGAATTGGTATTCACTTAACGGAAGAGCAGAGAGATGCTTGTTGTGAACTATTATCGGAAGTAGATTCGTACGATTATACCATGAGTGCGCATGAACGTATGATGATAATGTTACTATGGATAGGTATTTCTAAAGAACGTATTACGATTGAAAAATTGATGGAGTTAACAGAGGTATCTAGGAATACTGTTCTCAATGATTTGAATAGTATTCGTTATCAACTAACTTTGGAACAATATCAGGTGACCTTGCAAGTGAGCAAGTCACAGGGATACCACCTTCATGCCCACCCTCTTAATAAAATTCAGTATCTTCAATCGCTTCTATATCATATTTTTATGGAAGAGAATGCCACTTTTGTATCTATTTTAGAAGATAAGATGAAAGAGAGGTTAGATGATGAGTGTTTGCTTTCTGTTGAAATGAACCAATTTTTTAAGGAACAGGTTCCTTTAGTTGAACAAGATTTAGGGAAGAAAATAAACCATCATGAAGTAACTTTTATGTTGCAGGTTCTACCTTATTTGCTGTTAAGCTGTCATAATGTTGAACAGTATCAAGAAAGACATCAGGATATAGAGAAAGAATTTTCTTTGATAAGAAAAAGAATAGAGTATCAGGTGTCTAAGAAATTAGGAGAACGGTTGTTTCAAAAGTTTGAAATTTCTTTGTCAGAACTTGAAGTTTCTCTTGTAGCTGTTCTTCTCCTCTCCTACCGTAAAGATTTGGATATTCATGCAGAAAGTGATGATTTTCGGCAATTAAAACTTGCTTTAGAAGAATTTATCTGGTATTTTGAATCACAAATCCGCATGGAGATTGAGAACAAGGATGATTTGTTAAGAAATTTGATGATCCACTGTAAAGCCTTGTTATTTAGAAAGACTTACGGTATTTTTTCTAAAAATCCTCTAACAAAACAAATTCGATCCAAGTATGGAGAATTATTTTTAGTCACTAGAAAATCTGCGGAAATTTTAGAAGGAGCGTGGTTTATTCGGCTAACAGACGATGATATTGCCTATTTGACGATTCATATTGGAGGATTTTTAAAGTATACACCATCGTCTCAAAAAAATATGAAAAAAGTTTATCTCGTTTGTGATGAAGGTGTTGCGGTTTCGAGACTTTTGCTGAAACAATGCAAACTTTATTTTCCAAATGAGCAAATTGGCACTGTATTTACAACAGAACAATTTAAGAGTGTGGAAGATATTGCACAAGTTGATGTAGTGATTACTACTAATGATGATTTGGATAGCAGATTTCCGATTTTAAGGGTTAATCCTATCCTTGAAGCAGAAGATATTTTGAAAATGCTAGACTATCTTAAACACAATATATTTCGTAATGAGAGCAAAAGTTTCAGTGAAAATCTTTCTAGTCTTATTTCGTCTTATATTGTAGACAGCAAGTTGGCTAGTAAGTTCCAAGAAGAGGTTCAAACACTTATAAATCAAGAAATAGTAGTTCAAGCTTTTTTGGAAGATATTTGAAGGACAGTCCAATGATGAACACAAACCTGTGTTTTTCTTGGTCTTTTTTAGTGTTTTGAAGGGTGGTATACTAATCTCAAAGATAACAATTATATCCAAAGGAGGCAACATATGCCAAACGTCAAAGAAATTACAAGAGAGTCATGGATTTTAGCTACTTTCCCAGAGTGGGGAACCTGGTTGAACGAAGAAATCGAAGAAGAAGTCGTACCTGAAGGTAACTTTGCCATGTGGTGGCTAGGCAACTGTGGTACTTGGATTAAGACACCAGGTGGTGCTAACGTTGTCATGGACCTTTGGTCAAACCGTGGAAAATCAACTAAAAAAGTGAAAGATATGGTTCGTGGGCACCAAATGGCAAATATGGCAGGTGTTCGTAAGTTGCAACCAAACTTGCGTGTTCAGCCAATGGTTATTGATCCATTTGCTATCAACGAACTCGACTACTACTTGGTTTCACACTTCCATAGTGACCATATTGACATCAATACAGCGGCGGCGATTGTCAACAATCCAAAACTCGACCATGTGAAATTTATCGGACCTTACGAATGTGGTGAAATCTGGAAAAAATGGGGTGTGCCAGAAGAGCGCATCATCGTTATCAAACCGGGTGAAAGTTTTGAATTTAAAGACATTAAAGTCACAGCCGTTGAATCATTCGACCGTACTTGCTTGGTTACTTTGCCAGTCGAAGGTGCCAAAGAAAACGACGACAACTTGAAAGGTCTGCCAGTGACAGACGAAGAAATGGCTCGTAAGGCTGTCAACTACGTCTTTGAAACTCCGGGCGGAACTATTTACCACGGGGCTGATTCTCACTTCTCAAACTACTTTGCAAAACACGGAAAAGACTTTGATATTGATGTTGCCATTAACAACTACGGGGACAACCCAATCGGTATCCAAGATAAGATGACGTCTATCGATTTGCTTCGTATGGCTGAAAATCTGCGCGCCAAAGTTATCATCCCAGTTCACTACGATATTTGGTCTAACTTTATGGCTTCAACCGACGAAATCCTTGCCCTTTGGAAAATGCGTAAGGAACGCTTGCAATATCAATTCCACCCATTCATCTGGGAAGTTGGCGGTAAGTACACTTATCCTCAAGATCAACACTTAGTAGAATACCATCATCCACGTGGTTTTGATGATTGTTTTGAACAAGACTCTAACATTCAATTTAAAGCTTTGCTATAATATAAAAATATTCTTTGGAGGTTATCCGTATGTTGCATGATACGGATAATTTTCATATAATAGTAAAATAGAATGTGTGATACAATAATCACTTCAAATAGAAAGGAAATTCTATGTCAAATCTATCTGTTAATGCAATTCGTTTCCTAGGTATTGACGCCATTAATAAAGCCAACTCAGGTCACCCAGGTGTGGTTATGGGAGCAGCTCCGATGGCATACAGCGTCTTTACAAAACAACTTCGTATCAATCCAGCTCAACCAAACTGGATTAACCGCGACCGCTTTATTCTTTCAGCTGGCCATGGTTCAATGCTCCTTTATGCTCTTCTTCACCTTTCTGGTTTTGAAGATGTCAGCATGGATGAGATTAAGAGCTTCCGTCAATGGGGGTCAAAAACACCTGGTCACCCAGAATTTGGCCATACAGCAGGGATTGATGCTACAACAGGTCCTCTAGGACAAGGTATTTCCACTGCTACTGGTTTTGCCCAGGCAGAACGTTTCTTAGCAGCCAAATATAACCGCGAAGGCTACAATATCTTTGACCACTATACTTATGTTATCTGTGGAGACGGAGACTTGATGGAAGGTGTCTCAAGTGAGGCAGCTTCATACGCAGGCTTGCAAAAACTAGATAAGTTGGTTGTCCTTTATGATTCAAATGACATCAACTTGGATGGTGAGACAAAGGATTCCTTTACAGAAAGTGTTCGTGACCGTTACAATGCCTACGGTTGGCATACTGCCTTAGTAGAAGATGGAACGGACTTGGAAGCAATCCAAGCTGCTGTCGAAACAGCTAAGGCTTCAGGCAAACCATCTTTGATTGAAGTGAAGACGGTTATTGGATATGGTTCTCCAAACAAACAAGGAACTAATGCTGTACACGGTGCCCCTCTTGGAGCAGATGAAACTGCAGCAACTCGCCAAGCACTTGGTTGGGACTATGAGCCATTTGAAATCCCAGAACAAGTTTATGCTGATTTCAAGGGAAATGTTGCGGACCGTGGCGCATCAGCTTATGAAGCATGGACAAAACTAGTCGCAGATTATAAAGAAGCTCACCCAGAACTGGCTGCAGAAGTGGAAGCAATCATCGAAGGACGTGATCCAGTTGAAGTGACTCCAGCAGACTTCCCAGCTTTAGAAAATGGCTTCTCTCAAGCGACGCGTAACTCAAGCCAAGATGCCTTGAATGTTGTGGCAGCTAAGTTACCAACCTTCCTTGGTGGATCAGCAGACCTCGCTCATTCAAATATGACTTACATCAAAACTGACGGACTTCAAGATGATGCAAATCGCTTGAACCGTAACATTCAGTTTGGTGTTCGTGAATTTGCAATGGGAACGATCTTGAACGGGATGGCTCTTCACGGTGGACTTCGTGTATACGGTGGAACTTTCTTCGTCTTCTCTGACTATGTGAAGGCAGCTGTCCGCTTGTCAGCCTTACAAGGACTTCCTGTGACTTATGTCTTTACCCACGATTCAATCGCGGTTGGGGAAGACGGTCCAACGCACGAACCAGTTGAGCATTTAGCAGGTCTTCGTGCCATGCCAAATCTAAATGTTTTCCGTCCAGCAGATGCGCGTGAAACGCAAGCAGCTTGGTACCTTGCAGTGACAAGCGAAAAAACACCAACTGCCCTTGTCTTGACACGTCAGAATTTGACTGTTGAAGAGGGAACAGACTTCGACAAGGTTGCAAAAGGTGCCTATGTTGTCTATGAAAATGCGGCAGACTTTGATACCATCTTGATTGCGACAGGTTCAGAGGTCAATCTAGCTGTATCAGCTGCCAAAGAATTGGCTAGTCAAGGCGCAAAAGTCCGCGTAGTCAGCATGCCATCTACAGATGTCTTTGATAAACAAGATGCAGCATACAAGGAAGAAATTCTTCCAAATGCAGTTCGCCGTCGTGTTGCAGTCGAAATGGGTGCAACTCAAAACTGGTACAAATATGTTGGACTAGATGGTGCCGTTCTAGGTATTGATACCTTCGGAGCCTCTGCCCCAGCACCAAAAGTATTGGCAGAATATGGCTTTACTGTAGAAAATCTAGTAAAAGTCGTTCAAAACTTGAAATAATTTTAAAAATCAGGGCGCTAGCTCTGGTTTTTCTTACTAGAAAAGCAAGGTACAATCTTGTAAAAGTAGCTGAAATTTGATATAGTAGTCCTATGTAAAAGACAAAGGAGAAGACAATGAATCCAAATTATACATTTTTAATCATGCTAGCCCTTATGGTGGGCTTGATGTTCTTTACGCAACGCTCTCAAAAGAAACAAGCACAAAAGCGTATGGAAAGCTTGAATAAACTACAAAAAGGCTATGAAGTGATTACAATCGGTGGACTTTATGGAACAGTCGATGAAGTAGATACGGAGAAGGGAACAATTGTTCTTGACGTAGATGGAGTTTACTTGACTTTTGAATTAGCTGCTATCAAGACAGTATTACCGCTGAAAGAAACAGCTTCACTAGAAGGCGCAATTGAAAAATAAGACGGGATCATGAACTCCCGTTTTTCTATAAAAGAAAGGAAATGGGATGAAAAAATTAGTCTTTGTCTGTCTGGGAAATATTTGCCGTAGTCCTATGGCCGAGTTTGTTATGAAATCAATGACAGATAATTATGAAATCCAAAGTCGAGCAACTTCTTCTTGGGAACATGGCAATCCGATTCATAAGAGGACTCAGGGAATTTTTCAACAGTATGAGATTCCTTATGACAAAAATAAGACATCGCTTCAGATTAGCAAGGAAGATTTTGAAGCCTTTGATTATATTATCGGCATGGATGCTTCAAATGTTTCTGACTTACGTCAGATGTGTCCAGCAGACTGTCAAGATAAGATTTACTCATTTGCATCTGAAAGTGTTCCAGACCCTTGGTATACAGGAGATTTTGAGGAAACCTATCAGCGTGTTCAGGAGGGTTGTCAAGCATGGTTAGAACGTTTAGAAAAGGAGAGTGAAGGTGGAAAATCTTAAGAATTTTTACGAAAAGTATCGAGTGTATCTGACTCGTCCACGTCTCGAGCTTTTAGCAGTAGTTGCCATTGTTTTCTGTGCTGTACTCGTCTTTTTTCTAAATATTCCCGGAAAAGGTGTCTTAAAACTCGATAATGGAACGATTGTTTATGATGGCAGTCTTGTCCGTGGTAAAATGAATGGCAAAGGAACCATTACCTTCCAAAATGGAGACCAATATACAGGTGGTTTCAACAATGGAGCCTTCAACGGAAAAGGTACCTTTCAATCTAAAGAAGGCTGGACCTACGAAGGTGATTTTGTAAATGGTCAGGCTGAAGGAAAAGGGAAACTAACAACAGAACAAGAAGTTGTTTATGAAGGGACTTTTAAACAAGGCGTCTTTCAACAAAAATAAAGCCTCCTTATCAAAGGAGGTATTGTTAGAATGTTTAAGTAAGCGCTTACCTGCAAATCCCTTTCTTTCCAAGATTCTCTTCCAAATGAGTTTGTGAAATAAAAAAATATTTGAAATAAATTTCACAAACTTCAAAGATAAAACCTGATAAGAAAGGAAAATGATAAAAAATTCACAAGAAACTAAAAATTCTTTGTGAAATGTTTATGAAACTGTTTACAAAGTTGAAATAATGCGTTATAATAAACTTGTGAAAAAATTAACAAAGGATTGAATCCTTGAAAGCTATGGAGGAAAATATGGCTGATAAAAAAACTGTGACACCAGAGGAAAAGAAACTCGCTGCTGAAAAGCATGTCGATGGATTGGTGCAAAAAGCTCTCGTAGCCCTTGAAGAAATGCGTAAGTTGGATCAAGAGCAGGTTGACTACATCGTAGCTAAAGCGTCAGTGGCAGCTTTGGATGCCCACGGGGAATTGGCTTTACATGCCTATGAAGAAACAGGACGTGGTGTATTTGAAGATAAAGCAACTAAGAACTTGTTTGCTTGTGAACACGTAGTAAACAACATGCGCCACACTAAGACAGTTGGCATTATCGAAGAAGACGATGTAACAGGTTTGACTCTTATCGCTGAACCAGTTGGTGTTGTTTGTGGTATCACTCCTACAACAAACCCAACATCAACAGCAATCTTCAAATCATTGATTTCATTGAAGACACGTAACCCAATCGTCTTTGCCTTCCATCCATCAGCACAAGAATCATCTGCTCATGCAGCTCGTATCGTCCGCGATGCAGCTATCGCAGCTGGTGCTCCTGAAAACTGTGTGCAATGGATTACTCAACCATCTATGGAAGCAACAAGTGCCCTTATGAACCACGAAGGTGTTGCGACAATCCTTGCAACAGGTGGTAATGCCATGGTTAAGGCGGCTTACTCATGTGGTAAACCAGCTCTTGGGGTAGGTGCTGGTAACGTTCCAGCTTATGTTGAAAAATCAGCAAACATCCGTCAAGCAGCACACGATATCGTCATGTCTAAATCATTTGATAACGGTATGGTCTGTGCATCTGAACAAGCAGTTATCATTGATAAAGAAATTTACGATGAATTTGTAGCAGAGTTCAAATCTTACCACACTTACTTTGTAAACAAAAAAGAAAAAACTCTTCTTGAAGAGTTCTGCTTCGGCGTGAAAGCAAACAGCAAAAACTGTGCTGGCGCGAAATTGAACGCTGACATCGTTGGTAAACCAGCAACTTGGATTGCAGAGCAAGCAGGATTTACAGTTCCAGAAGGAACAAACATTCTTGCTGCTGAATGTAAAGAAGTTGGTGAAAATGAGCCATTGACTCGTGAAAAATTGTCACCAGTTATCGCAGTTTTGAAATCTGAAAGCCGTGAAGATGGTATTACTAAGGCTCGTCAAATGGTTGAATTTAACGGTCTTGGGCACTCAGCAGCCATCCACACAGCTGACGAAGAATTGACTAAAGAATTTGGTAAAGCTGTTAAAGCTATTCGTGTTATCTGTAACTCACCTTCTACTTTCGGTGGTATCGGGGACGTTTACAATGCCTTCTTGCCATCATTGACACTTGGATGTGGTTCTTACGGACGCAACTCAGTTGGGGATAACGTTAGTGCCATTAACCTCTTGAACATCAAAAAAGTCGGAAGACGGAGAAATAACATGCAATGGATGAAACTTCCTTCAAAAACATACTTTGAACGTGATTCAATTCAATACCTTCAAAAATGTCGTGACGTTGAACGTGTCATGATCGTTACTGACCATGCCATGGTAGAGCTTGGTTTCCTTGATCGTATCATCGAACAACTTGACCTTCGTCGCAATAAGGTTGTTTACCAAATCTTTGCTGATGTAGAACCAGATCCAGATATCACAACTGTAAACCGTGGTACTGAGATTATGCGTGCCTTCAAACCAGATACAATCATCGCTCTTGGTGGTGGATCTCCAATGGATGCTGCTAAAGTAATGTGGCTCTTCTACGAACAACCAGAAGTGGACTTCCGTGACCTTGTTCAAAAATTCATGGATATCCGTAAACGTGCCTTCAAATTCCCATTGCTTGGTAAGAAGACTAAATTCATCGCGATTCCAACTACATCTGGTACAGGGTCTGAAGTAACACCATTTGCCGTTATCTCTGATAAAGCAAACAACCGTAAATACCCAATCGCTGACTACTCATTGACACCAACTGTGGCAATCGTAGATCCTGCTTTGGTATTGACAGTTCCAGGATTTGTTGCTGCTGATACTGGTATGGACGTATTGACTCACGCGACAGAAGCATACGTATCACAAATGGCTAGTGACTACACTGATGGTTTAGCACTTCAAGCCATTAAATTGGTCTTTGAAAATCTCGAAAGCTCAGTTAAGAATGCAGACTTCCACTCACGTGAGAAAATGCATAACGCTTCAACAATCGCTGGTATGGCCTTTGCAAATGCCTTCCTAGGTATTTCTCACTCAATGGCCCATAAGATTGGTGCCCAATTCCACACAATCCACGGTCGTACAAATGCAATCTTGCTTCCATACGTCATCCGCTACAACGGTACACGTCCAGCTAAGACAGCAACATGGCCTAAGTATAACTACTACCGTGCAGATGAAAAATACCAAGATATCGCACGCATGCTTGGCCTTCCAGCTTCTACTCCAGAAGAAGGTGTGGAATCTTATGCAAAAGCTGTTTACGAACTTGGTGAGCGCGTAGGTATCCAAATGAACTTCAAAGCACAAGGAATTGATGAAAAAGAATGGAAAGAACATTCTCGTGAATTGGCCTTCCTTGCTTATGAAGATCAATGTTCGCCAGCTAACCCACGTCTTCCAATGGTTGACCATATGCAAGAAATCATCGAAGATTCTTACTATGGCTACAAAGAAAGACCAGGACGCCGTAAATAATTGTTATCAGCCTAGAGGCAGGAGAAATCCTGTCTCTTTTTTTGTAATTCTATTTGAAAAATGGTATAATCATCGCATATATTTATTTGAAAATCAAATCTTTAATAATCATGCGAGGGGCAAATGAACAAGATAAATGAGTTAGGGGATAAAGTGCGACTTTTAAGAGAGGAGAAAGGACTTAGTCGTCCAGTTTTTTGCGGGGATGAGTCTGAATTATCAGTGCGTCAGTTGGTGCGGATTGAAAAAGGAGAATTTCGCCCGACGATAAAAACACTAGAATATATTGCAGAACGATTAGAAATTCCGTCCTACGTCTTGATGCCAGATTATAAGGAATTACCCAAGCGTTACCAAGAATTAAAGTACTTTCTTTTACATCATCCTGACTATGGAGACGAGGAGTTGCAGGAACAAAAGGAAGAATATTTTGATGAGATTTTTGAGTGTTTTTATGATGACCTGCCCCGTGATGAGAAAGTGCTAGTGGATTGTCTTCAAGCTATAGATGCAGTGAGAGCGACTAGTAATTCCTTATACGGAAGTGGTGTGATTGAAGACGGTCTTCAAGATTTACTATCCAGAGATGTATATAAAGCCGAGGACTTGTTGAAACTGAGACTGTATTTCAACTGTCAGTTAATGGATGGTTTAAATGTGGGCGAGATAAAAGAATCTGAGCATGAAACCATTCTTTGTTTTCATGACAAACTAAGTTCTCAGGTTGATAAGATAGAGTTCGATTGTTTGGACTTACTTAGAGATTCCTTGTTAGCTTCTTTAGCTTGTATAGAAATTATGGGGCTGTTTCATTATTTTAAGAGGGCAGTCGAGACCTTAAATAAAATAGGACAAAAAACACGAGATTTCCAAAAGCAACCGATTGTCTTGATGGTGGAGTGGAAATATTATATTCATACCGATTATGATACAGCCAAACAAAAGTATGAAGAAGCAAAAATGATGGCGAGGATGTTTGGTAATGAGAAGTTACTCGTTAGTTTAGATAAGGAATGGAGCGAAGACTTAGAAAGGTATTATTAAATGATTTATAGGAGTGACATTTCTGTCATTGGGGAAATGTCGCTTTTTTGTTACAATGAATTTTATACTCAATGAAAATCAAAGAGCAAATTAGGAAACTAGCCGCAGGCTGTACTTGAGTACGGCAAGGCGACGTTGACGTGGTTTGAAGAGATTTTCGAAGAGTATTACTTGATATACATCCAGAAGCAAACTAGGCAATAGAGAAAAAATTCTAAGCAGTAGGTTCATAGTGGCAATCAGTGCTGATGTCGCTTGAAGGCTTTTCTATAATTATGATGTATGACTATGATGTATGACGATAACAGTTTTAAATAAGGGGGAAAGAATGTCCATTTTATCCATTAAAAATATTTCAAAGTTTTACACTTTGGACGGTAAACATCAAGAGCAGGCTCTAAGAAATATAAACCTGCAGATTGCAAAAGGTAAAATTACAGCGATTTATGGTCCGTCAGGCTGTGGCAAAACCAGTCTACTAAACATCATCAGTGGTTTAGATAGACAATATGAAGGAGATTTAGAGTTTAAAGGGGAATCCCTCCGTGACTTATCAGAGATTGAACTAACTCAATTTCGTAAAGATAAGATTGGATTTGTGTTTCAAAACTTTAACCTCATTCCTCATCAGTCTGTCTTGGACAATGTCAAATTACCTCTCTATGTCAAAGATTTATCTGACAGGGAGATGACAATGATTGCAAAGGAGCAATTAAGTAACTTAGGCATGGAGCCTTTTGTAGCTAAAAATGTTAAACAGCTTTCTGGCGGGCAAAAGCAACGCGTAGCAATCGCGCGTGCACTGGTAAATCAGCCAGATATGATTGTAGCAGATGAGCCAACGGGTTCGCTGGATTCTCAATCCCAAGAAATGGTATTGGAAGTATTTAAAAAATTAGCCCAAACAGGGAAAACAGTACTGATTGTAACCCATAATCCAGAGGTTGCCGAATATGCAGATGTGATTATCAAAATGAAGGATGGTGAAGTCGTTGAAGAAGTCAAAAAATAAAGGATTATCATTGAAAAATAAATTCAAGCTTTCTTTAAATAACTTTATGGAAAGAAAGTGGCGTAACCTATTGATTGCGCTAGCAACTTCAATCGGTTTTGTAGGAGTCTTAATTTCTTTCGGCTTGGGAAATGCATTGATTTCGATGATTGATGAAAATACGAATGGAGGTCAAATCCCTTCTCAAGTTCAGATTGCTTTAAACACAAAAAATGTTGGACGAGGCTTTTTGAACCAAGATGATAAGAACTATATCACGGATACAGTTGGCAAAGAAACTATTAAATATTTGGAGAGTCCTTTTGGGATGATCATGTCAAATATTACTATAGATGGTCAAGAAATGGATCTGAGTCAAACGATGCCTTCTTATGCTCAAGTGGTGAGTCTCTATGAGGATACAAGTATCTCTGTTAGTAGTAATGAGGCGGACAAAGTATTAGCCGGTTCCCTCTATACTGATTCAAATGAACAGGGATTGACGATTCCAAGCAGTTTACTAAAAAATTGGAATGAACAGACAGGAAAAAATCTGACAGCTAGTGATATTATTGGCAAATCAGTCTCAGCCAGCATTGTAGAAAATGATGCTGAAGCTAGCAAGACTGCTCAATTTCAAACAAAGATTGTACGTGTAATCAATGATGAAGATGACTTGGAGGACAGCAACAGTTTCATGCCGTCTCATCAAATGGAAACGATTTTGAAAGAGGCTGGATTTACAAAAGCTGTATCTTATTTTATCTTGGAACTCAAAGATCCATCACAAACAAAAGCGATAACAGAAGAATTGCAGAAAAACAAGAAGTATACTGTTCTTTCTCAACAGAAGGTTCTTGATATTGTGATTACTTTTATTCGTGTCATTCAGGGATTGTTGATTGTACTTTCATCACAAGCTATTGTGGTAGCAGCGGTCATGATTGGTATCATCATTTACATCAATATCATGCAACGTTCTAAGGAAATAGGTGTCATGAAGGCAGTTGGTTATCAAAATCGCGATGTCAAAGGAATTTTTATTTACGAGGCTATCTGGATTGTAGGTATCGCCTTGCTACTGGCCTTTTTGGTAGCACAAGGGGTGGGAAGTTTGGCGAATGCGGTTGTAAATCACTTTTATCCATCCATCACTAAGGTTTTTGAATTAAATTTGTTATCTGTTTTAGGAACTCTAGCTTTCGCTCTCTTGCTTGGTTATGTATCAGCTTACTTCCCGGCGCGTAAAATTAGTAAAATGGATCCTGTAGAATCGCTACGATATGAATAGTAAGGGATTCCTTGATTTATAGCCTTAAAAAGAAACTAACATAGAAAAACAATGCCCGTACTTGCAATTAAACTTAAATAGTTATATAATAGGTTTGTTGAAAGGTGATTTGTAGTGATTCAAGTTACTCTTTTCACAATAAAAATTTCATGATTTTCATAAGGAGGAAATCACTAATGGTAGTTAAAGTTGGTATTAACGGTTTCGGACGTATCGGTCGTCTTGCTTTCCGTCGTATCCAAAACGTAGAAGGTGTTGAAGTTACTCGTATCAACGACCTTACAGATCCAGTTATGCTTGCACACTTGTTGAAATACGACACAACTCAAGGTCGTTTCGACGGTACTGTTGAAGTTAAAGAAGGCGGATTTGAAGTTAACGGTAAATTCATCAAAGTTTCTGCTGAACGTGATCCAGAACAAATCGACTGGGCTAACGACGGTGTAGAAATCGTTCTTGAAGCTACTGGTTTCTTTGCTAAGAAAGCAGCTGCTGAAAAACACTTGCACGCTGGTGGAGCTAAAAAAGTTGTTATCACTGCTCCTGGTGGAAACGACGTTAAAACAGTTGTATTCAACACTAACCACGACGTTCTTGACGGTACTGAAACAGTTATCTCAGGTGCTTCATGTACTACAAACTGCTTGGCTCCAATGGCTAAAGCTCTTCAAGACAACTTTGGTGTTGTTGAAGGATTGATGACTACTATCCACGCTTACACTGGTGACCAAATGATCCTTGACGGACCACACCGTGGTGGTGACCTTCGCCGTGCTCGCGCTGGTGCTGTAAACATCGTTCCTAACTCAACTGGTGCTGCAAAAGCTATCGGTCTTGTAATCCCAGAATTGAACGGTAAATTGGACGGAGCTGCTCAACGTGTTCCTGTTCCAGCAGGTTCTGTAACTGAGTTGGTAGCAGTTCTTGAAAAGAACGTTACTGTTGACGAAGTGAACGCAGCTATGAAAGCAGCTTCAAACGAATCATACGGATACACTGAAGATCCAATCGTATCTTCAGATATCCTAGGTATGTCTTACGGTTCATTGTTTGACGCAACTCAAACTAAAGTCCTTGACGTTGACGGTAAACAATTGGTTAAAGTTGTATCATGGTACGACAACGAAATGTCATACACTGCACAACTTGTTCGTACTCTTGAATACTTCGCAAAAATTGCTAAATAATTCTTGAGTCGATAAAAAGCAAGGCCTCTTGGTCTTGCTTTTCAAATATTTAAAAATGGATGACACAATCATCCATTCTTTTTTAATTCTGTTTCAAAAGTATCTGATAGGACAGTGAAGCTTAATTTCTCTAGAGTAAGCGGATGGGTAAAGGACAGTCGGAAGGCGTGGAGCATAAGCCGACTCGTCTTTGGATTGCTGTTATAGAGAGGGTCGCCCAAAATAGGGAAGTTATGATGCGAAAGGTGCACACGAATCTGATGGGTTCGCCCTGTCTTTAGTTTACAACGGACAAGGGTCGTTTTGTTTAGGAATTGCTTTAATCTGCTTACATGCGTTTCAGCATATTGCCCATTTTTTGTATCAACTATTCGTTTTCTGCGGTCATGGCGATCACGCCCAATTTTGTCTTTGAAAACAAGTTCTTTGCTGTTGATATTTCCGTCAACAAGCGCCCAATATTCCCTAGAAATCTCTTTTTTCTCCAATAAGCGGTTGAGAATGGGCAGGATAAAAGGATTTTTGGCAAAGAGAACCAAGCCACTGGTTTCCATGTCCAGACGATGAACGACATAGCAGGTTTGGCCAACATAGGCACTGACATGGTTGAGAAGGGCGATTTCGTTTGGCTGATTACCATGCGTTTTCATCCCCTCTGCTTTGTTCACAATAACTAAGTATTGATCTTGATAAACTTCCTGAACGAGGTTTGGGTTGCCCCAAGGAATTTCCTTTTTGGGATAATCTTCCTCATCAAAAGTCAACTGGCAAACATCCCCAGGTTTCACCATCTCGTTCCAATGAACTTCTCGCTGATTAATCAAAATATGTTTCTTGATTCTCAAAAAATGCCGAATTTTTCTAGGAATGAGGAGTTGTTCCTCCAGTAATTGCTTAACCGTCATTTGAGATAGAGAGTCTGGTAAAGTAAAAGTGAATTTCATACAGATATTGTAACAAAAAAAGCCCTATTTGGATAGGAAATAGCTAAATTCTTGTCTTCCTATGATGAAGATGATAAAATAAACGCATGAAATTAGATAAATTATTCGAGAAATTTCTTTCTCTTTTTAAAAAAGAAACAAGTGAACTAGAGGATTCTGATTCTACTAGCTTACGTCGTTCTCGCAGTGATCGAAAAAAATTAGCCCAAGTGGGTCCGATTCGAAAATTCTGGCGTCGCTATCATCTAACGAAAATCGTTGTTATACTAGGTTTGAGTGCAGGCTTGTTAGTAGGAACCTATTTGTTTGCTGTAGCCAAGTCAACCAATGTCAATGATTTGCAAAACGCCTTGAAAACTCGGACTATCATTTTTGACCGTGAAGAAAAGGAGGCTGGTGCCTTGTCTGGTCAAAAAGGAACCTATGTTGAACTGACTGACATCAGTAAAAACTTGCAGAATGCCGTTATTGCGACAGAAGACCGTTCTTTCTATAAAAATGACGGGATTAACTATGGTCGTTTCTTCTTGGCGATTGTCACTGCTGGTCGTTCAGGTGGTGGCTCTACTATTACCCAACAGTTGGCTAAAAACGCCTATTTGTCACAGGATCAAACTGTTGAGAGAAAAGCGAAAGAATTTTTCCTTGCCTTAGAATTAACAAAAAAATATAGTAAGGATCAGATTTTAACCATGTACCTTAACAACGCCTATTTTGGAAATGGTGTGTGGGGTGTAGAAGATGCGAGTAAGAAATACTTTGGAGTTTCTGCATCAGAAGTGAGTTTGGATCAAGCTGCGACTCTGGCAGGGATGCTCAAGGGGCCGGAACTGTATAATCCTTTGAATTCCGTAGAAGATTCAACCAATCGTCGTGACACTGTCTTACAAAATATGGTTGCAGCAGGATATATTGATAAAAACCAAGAAACCGAAGCTGCGGAAGTTGATATGAATTCGCAATTGCACGATAAATATGAAGGGAAAATCTCAGATTACCGCTATCCTTCTTACTTTGATGCGGTGGTTAATGAAGCTGTTTCCAAGTATAATCTAACAGAGGAAGAGATTGTCAATAATGGCTACCGTATTTACACAGAGCTGGACCAAAACTATCAAGCAAATATGCAGGTTGTCTATGAAAATACATCGCTATTTCCGAGGGTAGAGGATGGAACATTTGCACAATCAGGAAGTGTAGCTCTTGAACCGAAAACAGGAGGAGTTCGTGGAGTTGTCGGTCAAGTTGCTAACAATGATAAAACAGGATTCAGGAATTTCAACTATGCAACCCAATCAAAACGTAGCCCTGGTTCTACAATTAAGCCTTTAGTTGTTTATACGCCAGCAGTTGAGGCAGGTTGGGCTTTGAATAAGCTCTTGGATAACCATACCATGCAGTATAACAGCTATAAGGTTGATAACTATGCAGGAATCAAAACGAGTCGAGAAGTTCCTATGTATCAAGCCTTGGCAGAATCGCTTAATCTACCTGCTGTTGCCATTGTTAATGATTTGGGCCTTGATAAGGCTTTTGAGGCAGGCGAAAAATTCGGACTCAACATGGAAAAGGTCGACCGTGTTCTTGGCGTCGCCTTGGGAAGTGGTGTCGAAACCAATCCTCTGCAAATGGCTCAAGCATATGCTGCCTTTGCAAATGAAGGTTTAATGCCGGAAGCACATTTTATTAGTAGAATTGAAAATGCTAGTGGACAAGTTATTGCTAGCCATAAAAATTCACAAAAACGGGTGCTTGATAAGTCTGTAGCTGATAAGATGACCAGTATGATGTTGGGTACATTCACTAACGGAACCGGTATTAGTTCATCGCCTGCAGACTATGTCATGGCAGGGAAAACTGGAACAACTGAAGCAGTTTTCAATCCGGAATACACAAGTGACCAGTGGGTAATTGGTTATACTCCGGATGTGGTGATTAGTCATTGGCTTGGTTTTCCGACCACTGATGAAAATCACTATCTAGCTGGCTCTACTTCAAATGGTGCAGCCCATGTCTTTAGAAACATTGCCAATACCATTTTACCTTATACACCAGGAAGTACCTTTACGGTTGAAAATGCTTATAAGCAAAATGGAATTGCACCAGCTAACACAAAAAGACAAGTACAAACCAATGATAATAGCCAGATAGATGATAATTTGTCTGATATTCGAGGACGTGCGCAAAGTCTAGTAGATGAGGCTAGTCGGGCTATCTCGGATGCGAAGATTAAGGAAAAGGCTCAAACAATATGGGATTCGGTAGTCAATCTATTTCGCTAAGATGCTTGTCAAAGCCTAGCTTTCTTGTTATAATAGATAAGATGGAGGCGTTATGGCACTAAAAAAAGCAAGCCTAGCTTGTGCGGTTTGTGGTTCGAGAAACTATTCAATCAAGATTAGTGGAAACCCCAAGCCTACACGACTAGAAGTAAATAAATTTTGTAAGCATTGTGGCAAGTACACTACACACAGAGAAACGAGATAGGAGAGAGCGATGCGTTTTATTGGAGATATTTTTAGACTTCTTAAAGACACAACATGGCCAACTCGCAAGGAAAGCTGGAGAGATTTTCGTTCTATCATGGAATACACAGCTTTCTTTGTAGTAATTATTTACATTTTTGACCAGTTGATTGTTTCAGGTTTGATTCGATTTATTAACATTTTTTAGAAGAGTAGTGAAAGTACACTAAAAATCTTCTATTTATGAAAGGAAATATCATGGATAGTTTTGATAAAGGGTGGTTTGTTTTACAAACTTATTCTGGTTATGAAAATAAGGTAAAAGAAAATTTATTACAACGTGCACAAACCTACAATATGTTGGATAATATTTTACGCGTTGAAATTCCAACACAAACAGTGCAAGTTGAAAAAAATGGAAAGAGAAAAGAAGTAGAAGAAAATCGCTTTCCAGGTTATGTTCTTGTAGAAATGGTCATGACAGATGAAGCTTGGTTTGTTGTTCGAAACACACCAAATGTTACAGGATTTGTCGGATCACACGGGAACAGATCAAAACCAACTCCATTATTGGAACAAGAAATTCGTGACATTTTGATATCTATGGGACAAACTGTTCAAGAATTTGATTTCGATGTTGAGGTTGGTCAAACTGTACGTATTATTGATGGTGCTTTTGCAGACTACACTGGTAAGATTACAGAAATTGATAATAACAAAGTAAAAATGATTATCTCTATGTTTGGTAATGACACAGTTGCAGAAGTAAACCTAAACCAAATCGCAGAATTATGACCCAAAGAGAGGCAAGACCTCTCTTTTTGTGCAGTTGAGGAGCTAAAGGGTGCAGAATGGATGAAATGTGCCAAAAGTGTTTCTGAATCTGTTAGACTGTATCTAGAAAGGGGAAGATTATGCTTAAAAAAATGTATGAAGAAGTCCAAGGAATTGTATACAAGTGTAGAAATGAATATTACCTTCATTTGTGGGAGCTATCGGATTGGAACCAAGAGGGTATGATTTGCTTACATGAATTGATTAGTAGAGAAGAAGGACTAGTAGACGATATTCCACGTTTAAGGAAATATTTCAAAACCAAGTTTCGAAATCGAATTTTAGACTATATCCGTAAACAAGAAAGCTACAAACGAAGATATAATAAAGAACTTTATGAAGAAGTGGGTGATATAAGTCATCGTATAAGTGAGGGCGGTCTGTGGCTAGATGATTATTATCTCTTTCATGAAACACTAAGAGATTATAGAAACAAACAAAGTAAAGAGAAACAAGAAGAACTAGAACGCGTCTTAAGAGATGAACGCTTCCGAGGGCGTCAAAGAGTGCTAAAGGACTTACGCATTGTGTTTAAAGAGTTTGACATCCGTACTCATTAGGAATTCATGCAAAAAAATAAAAAAAGTTTAAAAAAGGTGTTGACAAAGTTTAAAAAGCCTGTATAATAGTAAGAGTTGAAAATAACAACTCTGGTCCGTTGGTCAAGGGGTTAAGACACCGCCTTTTCACGGCGGTAACACGGGTTCGAATCCCGTACGGACTATGGTATATTGCGGATGGAACACTTGATGAAAAAAGTTTAAAAAAGTTTCAAAAAAGTGTTGACAAGCGAAAGCGACTGTGATATACTAATATAGTTGTCGCTTGAGGGAAGCGAGTGACAAAGACCTTTGAAAACTGAACAAGACGAACCAATGTGCAGGGCACTACAACTAAGGTTGTAGTACTGAACAATGAAAAAAACAATAAATCTGTCAGTGGCAGAAATGAGTGAGAACTCAAACTTTTAATGAGAGTTTGATCCTGGCTCAGGACGAACGCTGGCGGCGTGCCTAATACATGCAAGTAGAACGCTGAAGGAGGAGCTTGCTTCTCTGGATGAGTTGCGAACGGGTGAGTAACGCGTAGGTAACCTGCCTGGTAGCGGGGGATAACTATTGGAAACGATAGCTAATACCGCATAAGAGTAGATGTTGCATGACATATGCTTAAAAGGTGCAATTGCATCACTACCAGATGGACCTGCGTTGTATTAGCTAGTTGGTGGGGTAACGGCTCACCAAGGCGACGATACATAGCCGACCTGAGAGGGTGATCGGCCACACTGGGACTGAGACACGGCCCAGACTCCTACGGGAGGCAGCAGTAGGGAATCTTCGGCAATGGACGGAAGTCTGACCGAGCAACGCCGCGTGAGTGAAGAAGGTTTTCGGATCGTAAAGCTCTGTTGTAAGAGAAGAACGAGTGTGAGAGTGGAAAGTTCACACTGTGACGGTATCTTACCAGAAAGGGACGGCTAACTACGTGCCAGCAGCCGCGGTAATACGTAGGTCCCGAGCGTTGTCCGGATTTATTGGGCGTAAAGCGAGCGCAGGCGGTTAGATAAGTCTGAAGTTAAAGGCTGTGGCTTAACCATAGTACGCTTTGGAAACTGTTTAACTTGAGTGCAAGAGGGGAGAGTGGAATTCCATGTGTAGCGGTGAAATGCGTAGATATATGGAGGAACACCGGTGGCGAAAGCGGCTCTCTGGCTTGTAACTGACGCTGAGGCTCGAAAGCGTGGGGAGCAAACAGGATTAGATACCCTGGTAGTCCACGCCGTAAACGATGAGTGCTAGGTGTTAGACCCTTTCCGGGGTTTAGTGCCGTAGCTAACGCATTAAGCACTCCGCCTGGGGAGTACGACCGCAAGGTTGAAACTCAAAGGAATTGACGGGGGCCCGCACAAGCGGTGGAGCATGTGGTTTAATTCGAAGCAACGCGAAGAACCTTACCAGGTCTTGACATCCCTCTGACCGCTCTAGAGATAGAGTTTTCCTTCGGGACAGAGGTGACAGGTGGTGCATGGTTGTCGTCAGCTCGTGTCGTGAGATGTTGGGTTAAGTCCCGCAACGAGCGCAACCCCTATTGTTAGTTGCCATCATTCAGTTGGGCACTCTAGCGAGACTGCCGGTAATAAACCGGAGGAAGGTGGGGATGACGTCAAATCATCATGCCCCTTATGACCTGGGCTACACACGTGCTACAATGGCTGGTACAACGAGTCGCAAGCCGGTGACGGCAAGCTAATCTCTTAAAGCCAGTCTCAGTTCGGATTGTAGGCTGCAACTCGCCTACATGAAGTCGGAATCGCTAGTAATCGCGGATCAGCACGCCGCGGTGAATACGTTCCCGGGCCTTGTACACACCGCCCGTCACACCACGAGAGTTTGTAACACCCGAAGTCGGTGAGGTAACCGTAAGGAGCCAGCCGCCTAAGGTGGGATAGATGATTGGGGTGAAGTCGTAACAAGGTAGCCGTATCGGAAGGTGCGGCTGGATCACCTCCTTTCTAAGGATAAGGAACTGCGCATTGGTCTTGTTTAGTCTTGAGAGGTCTTGTGGGGCCTTAGCTCAGCTGGGAGAGCGCCTGCTTTGCACGCAGGAGGTCAGCGGTTCGATCCCGCTAGGCTCCATTGGTGAGAGATCACCAAGTAATGCACATTGAAAATTGAATATCTATATCAAATAGTAACAAGAAAATAAACCGAAAACGCTGTAGTATTAATAAGAGTTTATGACTGAAAGGTCAAAAAATAAGGTTAAGTTAATAAGGGCGCACGGTGGATGCCTTGGCACTAGGAGCCGAAGAAGGACGTGACAAACGACGATATGCCTTGGGTAGCTGTAAGTAAGCGATGATCCAGGGATTTCCGAATGGGGGAACCCAACAGGTACTACCTGTTACCCGCATCTGTTAAGGATGTGAGGAGGAAGACGCAGTGAACTGAAACATCTAAGTAGCTGCAGGAAGAGAAAGCAAAAGCGATTGCCTTAGTAGCGGCGAGCGAAACGGCAGGAGGGCAAACCGAAGAGTTTACTCTTCGGGGTTGTAGGACTGCAATGTGGACTCAAAGATTATAGAAGAATGATTTGGGAAGATCAGCCAAAGAGAGTAATAGCCTCGTATTTAAAATAGTCTTTGTACCTAGCAGTATCCTGAGTACGGCGGGACACGTGAAATCCCGTCGGAATCTGGGAGGACCATCTCCCAACCCTAAATACTCCCTAGTGACCGATAGTGAACCAGTACCGTGAGGGAAAGGTGAAAAGCACCCCGGGAGGGGAGTGAAATAGAACCTGAAACCGTGTGCCTACAACAAGTTCGAGCCCGTTAATGGGTGAGAGCGTGCCTTTTGTAGAATGAACCGGCGAGTTACGTTATGATGCGAGGTTAAGTTGAAGAGACGGAGCCGTAGGGAAACCGAGTCTGAATAGGGCGCCTTAGTATCGTGACGTAGACCCGAAACCATGTGACCTACCCATGAGCAGGTTGAAGGTGCGGTAAGACGCACTGGAGGACCGAACCAGGGCACGTTGAAAAGTGCTTGGATGACTTGTGGGTAGCGGAGAAATTCCAAACGAACTTGGAGATAGCTGGTTCTCTCCGAAATAGCTTTAGGGCTAGCGTCGACATTAGAGATTCTTGGAGGTAGAGCACTGTTTGGGTGAGGGGTCCATCCCGGATTACCAATCTCAGATAAACTCCGAATGCCAATGAATTATGGTCGGCAGTCAGACTGCGAGTGCTAAGATCCGTAGTCGAAAGGGAAACAGCCCAGACCACCAGCTAAGG
>NZ_AP027139.1:247500-357500 GCF_059738785.1 Streptococcus nakanonensis
AACAGTGCGAACGTAGTTCAGTGGTAGAACACCACCTTGCCAAGGTGGGGGTCGCGGGTTCGAATCCCGTCGTTCGCTTAGAGAGGCCGGGGTGGCGGAACTGGCAGACGCACAGGACTTAAAATCCTGCGATTGGTAACGATCGTACCGGTTCGATTCCGGTCCTCGGCATAAACTAATGAGCACCCTTAGCTCAACTGGATAGAGTACCTGACTACGAATCAGGCGGTTAGAGGTTCGACTCCTCTAGGGTGCATTTTTCTATTTAACTCGGGAAGTAGCTCAGCTTGGTAGAGTACTTGGTTTGGGACCAAGGTGTCGCAGGTTCGAATCCTGTCTTCCCGATATATTACAGAGATATGTGAGTGTATATTTTTATAACTAGATATTATATACATTAAGAGAGAATTAGTTTGGTTCTCTCTTTTTTGATTTTCAGCAATTAATTTTGGCAGCGTATACTTTTTATCTCTACTCTTTTCAATAAATACCGTAGTTTAGGTATCCACATTGAAATTTAACAGATTTTATAACTCTTATAAATTTTTAAGAAAGCAATAGAAGGGTTTTGTTTAACGTATAATATATGTGTTGCTCTGATAAAAATTTCTACTCTTTTTAATTTTAAATAAGTATTAGTTTACATTATGGTGTGAATTGGGTTTGATATCTCTTTTGAGGAAGTTGCCTTAGATTTTTCTAATTGTGTTTTATTGTATAGTGTATCTTGCTTGTTTTGAACAGAATTTTTTATGACATTTGTCATATTTACGAGTGACAGAAGTATCTAGCTCCGCTAACTTCAAAAGACTATAATTGAAGTATGAAAGGGAGGAAGAAAAAATGAAACATAAAGTAATTGTCGCAATGAGTTTAGTAGCAGCAGGAGTTATGACCTATCTCATGTTCTCAGGATTGGATGAAGATTTCTATCATTTTCCTTGGGAGTTATTTGCTGGCTTTGGAATGATGTCTTGGCTTGTTAGAGAAGGTTTGAAATTAGTCTCAGATGTGAAAAAGGAGCTTGAGGAATGAAGAGAGGGAGCATCTATTTCTTTATCGGCCTATCACTAGTGGTATGGTTGGTAGAAATGTTTACAGGTTGGTTTGATCAAGCCTTCCTTCACCAATTCATCCGTGGTGCCTGGGGACTAGGATTTATGATTTTAATCGCCTTTCCTATGGGAAAGGAGTGGCTGAAAGGAGAATATCATGAACATGATTAAGGTAGAAAGCCTAAATAAAAACATCAAGAGCAAGGCTATTTTGAAGGATATTTCCTTTGAGGTAGCTGAAGGTGAATGCGTCGCCTTGATTGGGCCCAATGGTGCTGGGAAGACCACACTCTTGGACTGTTTGCTTGGAGATAAACTGGTCACCAGTGGACAAGTATCTATCCAAGGCTTGCCAGTGACGAGTTCTAAGTTAGACTATACAAGATCCTACCTCCCTCAAGAGAATGCAATCGTTCAAAAACTAAAGGTAAAAGAGTTGATTGCTTTCTTTCAACGTATCTATCCAAATCATTTGAGTAATCAGGAAGTCGATCAACTATTACAGTTTGATAAGCAACAAAAAGAGCAATTCGCAGAAAAATTATCAGGTGGACAAAAGCGTCTTTTCTCTTTTGTCTTGACCTTAATTGGGCGACCAAAGCTTGTCTTTTTAGATGAGCCAACTGCTACTATGGATACCTCAACTCGTCAACGTTTTTGGGAAATTGTTCAGGACCTAAAAGCGCAGGGAGTCACCATTCTCTATTCGTCCCATTATATCGAAGAAGTAGAGCATACAGCTGATCGGATTTTGGTTTTAAATAAGGGAGAGTTGATTCGAGACACGACGCCTCTAGCTATGCGTAGTGAAGAGACAGAAAAGCACTTTATCCTTCCTCTAGCTTACAAGGAAGTCGTAGAGCAGTCAAATTTAGTTGAAAACTGGTCACAAAAACAAGATGCTTTGCAAGTAGTCACACGAGATGCAAATGCTTTCTGGGAACTGTTAGTTCAAGCAGGATGTAGCATACAAGAAATTGAAGTTAATAATCGTAGTTTGTTGGATACAATCTTTGAAGAAACGCAGAAGGGAGATGACTAAGATGAAACAGTGGCTAGCATTAAATAAGATAGAATTTCTATTGACCAAACGGCAATCAGTCTATTATTTATTATCAGTAGGGATGCCGACAGCATTCTATCTATTCTTTTCTGGCATGTACCAGGATACACCAGGTGGACCCGCGAATTTTATGCGTGATTACCTTATCTCTATGACTGCCTTTTCCATGATGTCGACAGCTATCTTCTCATTCCCAGCTGTTTTACATACAGATAAAATCAACAACTGGCAGAAAACATTGCGCCATACTCCGGTAAATATGGTAGAATATTATCTATCAAAGATAACAAGTATGATGGTTGATTATCTGGTCTCAATCCTGGTTGTTTTCTCAGTTGGGCACTTGGTCAGAGGTGTGGATATGCCTTTAGGAAGCTGGATTGGTGCTGCGATTTTGCTGATTATGGGAAGTATTGCTTTTGTAGCACTTGGCTTAACTTTGACTCTCTTACCAACTAGTCAGCTGATGTCTGTTGTGGGTAATCTTCTTTATCTAGGATTGGCTGTTTTAGGCGGACTTTGGATGCCTATCTCTTTATTTCCAGACTGGATGCAAGCAGTCGGTAAGTGTCTCCCAACTTATCAGTTGATGGAGTTGCTCAAGACCTTCTTAAATGAGGGTGGCATCAATTTATCAGCCACAGTTTATTTACTTGTTTTTTCAGCAGTTTTATTTGGTTTGACTATTTACCTTCAAGGTCATAAGGAGAATGCTTAATGCTTGAAAGACTGAAAAGCATACACTATATGTTTTGGGCCAGTTTGATTTTTATGCTTTTTTCCATCCTACCTGTAGTGATTGGGGAGCTTCCTGCCTGGCATTTATTGGTTGATATTCTATTTGTAGTGGCGTATTTGGGTGTTTTAATAACTAAGAACCAGCGCATATCATGGCTTTTCTGGGGGATCATGCTGGTCTATGTAGCTGGGAATACCGCCTTTGTTGCTGTGAATTATATCTGGTTTTTCTTTTTCCTTTCCAATCTCTTAATTTATCATTTTGGCGTACGTAGTTTAAAGTCTTTACATGTATGGACATTTCTCCTTGCTCAAGTCCTTGTTGTGGGGCAACTGTTGATTTTTCAGAGAATCGAAGTTGAGTTTCTAGTCTATCTGCTTGTAATTCTTGCTTTTGTTGATTTGATGACTTTGGGCTCGGTTCGGATTCGACTTGTCGAGGATTTGAAAGAAGCTCAGGTCAAGCAAAATATCCAGATAAATCTATTGCTAGCAGAAAATGAGCGCAATCGTATCGGTCAGGATTTGCATGATAGTCTGGGACATACCTTTGCTATGCTGAGTGTTAAAACTGATCTAGCCTTGCAGTTATTTCAAATGCAGGCTTATCCACAGGTGGAAAAGGAATTAAGAGAAATACAGCAGATTAGTAAAGAATCAATGCGTGAAGTTTGAACCATTGTGGAAAATCTTAAGTCTAGAACTTTGGCATCCGAACTAGAGACTGTGAAAAAGATGTTAGAAATTGCTGGAATTGAGGTGGAAATAGCTAATCAACTAGATACAGCTAGCTTAACTCAGGAATTGGAGTCAACGGCTTCCATGATTTTGCTTGAATTAGTGACCAATATCATCAAACATGCTAAAGCGTCTAAAGTCTACTTGAAATTAGAACGGACAGAGAAGGAACTCATTCTAACAGTGAGAGATGATGGCTGTGGCTTTACTTCTATAAAGGGGGATGACCTCCATACAGTTCGAGATCGTGTTCTTCCATTTTCGGGAGAAGTAAGGGTAATTAGTCAGAAACAACCGACAGAAGTGCAAGTTCGACTACCTTATAAGGAGAGAAAGTAGATGAAAGTATTAGTCGCAGAAGATCAAAGTATGTTGCGAGATGCTATGTGCCAGTTGCTTGCCTTTCAAGCAGATGTAGAGTCTGTCTTACAAGCCAAGAATGGGCAAGAAGCAATCCAACTCTTAGAAAAAGAGTCCGTAGATATTGCCATTCTTGATGTAGAGATGCCTGTTAAGACTGGCCTCGAAGTCTTGGAATGGATTCGGGTAGAAAAGCTAGAAACAAAGGTGGTTGTAGTGACGACTTTCAAGCGCCCAGGGTATTTTGAACGTGCAGTCAAGGCTGGAGTAGATGCTTATGTCTTGAAAGAAAGAAGCATTGCAGACCTCATGCAAACCTTGCATACTGTCCTCGAAGGAGGCAAGGAGTATTCGCCTGAATTGATGGAAGTGGTGATGACGCATCCCAATCCATTAACAGAACAAGAAATCGCAGTTTTAAAGGGAATTGCTCAGGGCTTCTCTAACCAAGAAATTGCAGACAAACTTTATCTATCCAACGGAACAGTCCGAAACTATGTCACCAATATTCTTTCCAAGCTAGATGCAGGTAATCGGACAGAGGCAGCTAATATCGCGAAAGAATCTGGTTGGTTGTGATACTATCATAACTCGAAAACCATTATGTGCTAAAATTGATGGGATTCAATGAAATAATTTGTAACTTGAGGAGGCTTAGTTTCCTCCTTTTTGTTTCGTCAAAGGTGGTAGCAAGGAGCTAAACCTAGGCTTTCCATGAAATTTTTTCAATCAATCTTCAAAAAACACTTGAAAGTGTTTACAATTAGTGATAGAATGGAATAAGTAGAAACATGAAAACGAAATTTTCACATCTTCACTTTTGTAAGTAGATGTAGAGCTTCAATCGGTGCCTCTACTTGTAAAAGAATGTGTGGGATAGAAAGGGCAGGAAAAGGAATGAATGCAGATGATACAGTAACCATTTATGATGTCGCTCGTGAAGCAGGTGTTTCCATGGCGACGGTCAGTCGTGTGGTCAATGGCAATAAAAATGTAAAAGAGAATACCCGTAAAAAGGTGCTAGAGGTAATTGATCGATTGGATTATCGTCCAAATGCAGTTGCGCGTGGTCTTGCAAGTAAAAAGACAACCACTGTCGGTGTCGTGATTCCAAATATTACCAATGGTTATTTTTCGAGTTTGGCTAAGGGGATTGATGATATTGCAGAAATGTACAAGTACAATATTGTCCTAGCTAATAGCGATGAAGATAACGAGAAAGAAGTTTCTGTTGTCAATACCCTCTTTTCAAAGCAGGTAGATGGCATTATCTTTATGGGTTATCACTTGACAGATAAAATTCGCTCAGAATTTTCGCGTTCACGTACTCCGATTGTTCTCGCAGGAACTGTCGATGTTGAGCACCAGTTGCCAAGTGTCAATATTGACTACAAGCAAGCAACGATTGATGCAGTGAGTTACCTTGCTAAAGAAAATGAGCGCATTGCTTTCGTTAGCGGTCCGCTAGTGGATGACATCAATGGTAAGGTTCGTTTAGTTGGCTACAAGGAAGCCTTGAAAAAAGCAGGAATCGCTTATAGTGAAGGTTTGGTATTTGAATCTAAATATAGCTATGATGATGGTTACGCCTTGGCAGAGCGTTTGATTTCATCAAATGCAACTGCAGCAGTTGTGACAGGTGATGAGTTGGCGGCAGGTGTCTTGAACGGTCTTGCTGATAAGGGTGTGTCAGTACCAGAAGAATTTGAGATCATTACTAGTGATGATTCGCAAATTGCACGCTTTACCCGTCCAAACTTGACAACGATTGCCCAACCTCTTTATGACCTTGGTGCCATTAGTATGCGTATGTTGACTAAGATTATGCATAAGGAAGAGTTGGAAGAACGTGAAGTTCTCTTACCTCATGGTTTGACAGAACGTCGCTCAACACGAAAACGTAAATAGAAAAAATCAGGGAATCGAGAAGATTTCCTGATTTTGTGCTCTTAAACAAGAGATGCTGACTTAATGAATACCACAGAGCGGACTAGGCGGCTGGTTAAAGGCTGCGCAACACACTGCTTTGAGGTTGCAGATAGAACTGACGAAGTCAGCTCAACACACTGTTTTGAGGTTGTAGATAGAACTGACGAAGTCAGCTCAAAACATGTTTTTGAGGTTGCAGATAGAATTGACGAAGTCAGTAACCATACATACGGCAAGGCGACGTTGACGTGGTTTGAAGAGATTTTCGAAGAGTATTAGCCTTCCATGTAGTCTTTCAAAGCCTGTCCTGTTAGTCCGGCATTGAGGGCAATGAGGAGTTTCAAGCGGGCTTTTTGGGCGTTGAGTTCTTTAACAAAGAAGACACCAGATTTTTGCAACTGCACGCCCCCACCTTGGTAGGCATAGACAGGTTCTGCGATACCGTTAAAGCATCGGGAAACCAGGGCGACTGGGATTCCTTTTTGCAGAAGGCTTTCTAATTTTTGAGCCGTTTCTTTGGGAATATTACCAGCTCCGAAGGCTTGGATAATCAAACCGTCCAATTGTTCCAAATCCAGCATATCAATCAGCTCATCTGTCATACCAGCATAAGCAGAGATGATAGGGACTAATCCTTGTATGTGATCAAGGTCAAAGCGAACACGAGGTTCAGCTGTTTTAAAGTAGAGGATTTCCTGTTTCATGATCAGACCAAGTGGACCGTGTGTTGGAGTCTGGAAGGTGCTGACGTTGGTCGTATGTGTTTTGGTAACATACTTGGCAGCATGGATTTCATCGTTCATAACAACCAAAACTCCTTTGTCAGCAGCCTTGTCATCGCTAGCCACTCGTAAAGCACTCAGATAGTTATAAACACCGTCACTGCCGAGTTCATTGGAACTACGCATGGCTCCTGTTAGAACGATGGGCATATGGGGGACTTCCATGGTATCAAGAAAATAGGCTGTTTCCTCTAAAGTATCGGTTCCGTGTGTGATCACCACCCCATCGTAGTTATCTGCTTCCTCTTTAATTTTCTGGTAGAGGGCCAGCATATGCTTGGGTTTGATATGGGGGCTTGGCAGGTTAAAAAAGTCCAATGCGTGGACTTGGATTCCTTCAAGAGGATTGGACACATGGTTCATGGGATTATCTGAACTGGTCACAACAGCGCCAGAAGCATCGGCCTGCATGGAAATAGTCCCACCTGTATGTAAAACAAGGATTTTCTTAGGCATGATTTACTCACTTTTTCTGAAATGTGGTATAATCATTGTATCACAAAAGGGGAGATTGGGATAGGATGGAAGTCAAAGCTGTTTTTTTTGATATCGATGGAACCTTGGTCAACGATCGCAAGAGTGTTTTGAAATCCACTAAGGACGCGATTAAAATCGTCAAAGAACAAGGGGTGCTTGTCGGTGTAGCGACAGGACGAGGACCTTTTTTTGTTAAGGAATTGATGGACGATTTGGACCTGGACTTTGCGGTAACCTATAATGGCCAGTATATCTTTAATAAAGACAGAGTCTTGTTTACGAGCCCTATTTCCAAGTTGCATTTGCGCCATCTAATTAGCTATGCTAAAAAAGAGGGCAAGGAGATTGCCCTAGGGACCAAGGATGCCATGCTGGGTTCTAAAATCATGTCCTTTGGTCTGGGTTCTTTTTCCCAACGAATCAGTCGCTTCGTTCCCTCTGTTTTAACTCGGACGGTGAGTCATTCCTTTAATCGTATGGTCAGCAAGGTTGTTCCCCAAAAGGAAGAAGACCTGCTTCATCTGATGAATCAGCCTATCTACCAAGTTTTAATGCTGATGACGCCAGAAGAATCTGAGAAGGCGGCAGCTGATTTTGAAGACTTGAAATTGACACGTAGCAATCCATTTGCTGCGGATGTCATCAATCAGGGAAATTCTAAATTAGAAGGCATTCGGCGAGTTGGGAAAGAATATGGTTTTGATCTTAACCAAGTCATGGCCTTTGGTGACTCGGATAACGATCTTGAAATGCTGGCAGGTGTTGGGATGTCGGTTGCTATGGGAAATGGTAGTAGCAGTGTTAAGGAAGTTGCCAAGCACATTACCACTAGCAATCAACAAGATGGGATCCACAAGGCCTTGGAACATTTTGGTGTTTTGTCTTCAGAAAAAGTCTTTGTCAGCCGTGACTATCATTTCAATAAGGTCAAGACCTTCCACCACATGATGGATGAACGGACCCAAGAAGAACCACGAGCTTGGGATTTAGAAGGTGCAACCCACAGGGCTGGCTTTAAAATAGAAGAATTGGTGGAGTTTGTTCGAGCTGCCAGCCCTTCTGAAGAGGACTTTGGTCAAGCTCTATCGAAACTTCATCAGGCTCTTGATAAGGCGGCAGATAAGGTAACCAAGAAGACACCTGCCCAGCAAGATTTGGTGGGGCAGGTGGATGCCTTGATTGACACGCTTTACTTCACCTATGGTAGTTTTGTCTTGATGGGGGTGGATCCAGAACGTATTTTTGATATTGTCCACCAGGCCAATATGGGGAAAATCTTCCCAGATGGCAAGGCTCATTTTGATCCAGTGACCCATAAAATCTTAAAACCAGATGATTGGGAAGAAAAATATGCTCCAGAACCTGTTATTAAAAAGGAACTGCAGCGCCAGCTCAAGGCTTACGAACGCCATAAAGAGAGAAATAATACTCAATGAAAATCAAAGAGCAAACTAGGAAACTAGCCGCAGGCTGCTCAAAACACTGCTTTGAGGTTGTAGATAAGACTGACGAAGTCAGCTCAAAACATGTTTTTGAGGTTGCAGATGGAAGTTGACGTGGTTTGAAGAGATTTTCGAAGAGTATAAATAGTAAACAAAAAGGAGCGCTGAGCTCCTTTTCTTTGTAATTATAAGGTTTTTTCTTGTTCTCTCACAACCAGCAAATCGACCTTAGCATGGCGGAGAATGTATTCAGATGAAGAGCCGACCAAGAGGCGTTCAAAGGCGTTGAGACCAGTTGCGCCAACTAGGATGAGGTCCACTTCCTCAGCATCTGGAATAGTACGTGCTAGTAGGGTCTTTGGATTTCCCATTTCAATGACGATATGAACATCTGCCACACCAGCATCTTTAGCACGTTTTTCGTACTCTTTCATCAGACTTTCAGCGTCAACTTGGAGTTGTTCGTAAACTTCAGCATCAAAGGTGGATACGCTTTGGAGAGCGCGTGTGTCAATGACATGGGCGATGGTGAGTTTAGCGTCGTTTCGTAGAGCAGAATGAACTCCCTTGATAAAAGCCAAGTCCGCTTCTTTAGAACCATCGATTGCGACCATGATATTTTGGTAACGTTGTGCCATAATGAAACCTCCTGAAATTTTCTTACTATCATTGTAAACCTTTTCACTATAGAAGTAAAGCAAAAAAAGTATTTTTTAAAAGAATGTTAGCGATTAAAATCTATATAAATATATGATAAAATAAAAGAAAGGATAGCAGGAAAGAAGTGAAGGGAGGGATAATGATGAAAAGCTCTTTTCAAAAATCAAATTTCCTTTATTATGGAATTATCCTAGTTTCAGTCTTGGTAGAAGTGATCATGATCTGGCAATTAGAGAAGTTGATTCCGCTTCTCTATCCAGGGTTTATTGGCTTTTTAGTCTTTCATTTACTCTACCATTTGGTATTATTCCTAGTCGCTAAAAGAAGTGGGCGTTGGGGTTACTTGATGATATGGGGGCTTTTCCTCATGTTTAATCTTCTTTATGACTCCTTTCTAGGCTTGCTTTTTCTAGGTTTATCTTTTGGTATGTGATATGTCTTTCGCAAAATACCTGCTATCTCACTTGTCTTGACCTCGCTTTTAGTGAGGTTTTTCTTTTATCCGCACCTAGTAATACATTTCAGCAAACTTGTCGCATTCTCTTTCTAGTGGTATAATGTTACTATCTCGATGAATTGAGGAAACAAGATGAAAGAATATAACAAGTCTAGTAAGTTAGAGCATGTTGCTTATGATATCCGTGGTCCTGTTTTGGAAGAAGCTATGCGGATGCGAGCAAACGGAGAAAAGATTTTACGTCTGAATACAGGAAATCCAGCAGAATTTGGCTTTACAGCGCCAGACGAGGTCATTCATGACTTGATTATGAATGCGCGGGATAGTGAAGGGTATTCTGACTCAAAAGGGATTTTTTCAGCCCGTAAGGCCATTATGCAGTATTGTCAACTGAAGAAATTCCCAAACGTAGATATTGATGATATTTACCTTGGAAATGGTGTCAGTGAGTTGATTGTCATGTCCATGCAGGGGCTTTTGGACAATGGGGATGAGGTCTTGGTGCCAATGCCAGACTATCCTCTATGGACAGCGGCTGTCAGCCTAGCTGGGGGAAATGCCGTTCACTATATCTGTGATGAAGCTGCAGAATGGTACCCAGATATTGACGATATCAAGTCAAAAATCACTTCCAATACCAAGGCAATCGTCCTTATCAATCCAAACAACCCAACTGGAGCCCTTTATCCTAAGGAACTCTTGTTGGAGATTATTGAGATTGCCCGTCAAAACGATTTGATTATCTTTGCGGATGAAATTTACGACCGTATGGTAATGGATGGGCATGTGCATACGCCTGTGGCGAGCTTGGCACCAGATGTCTTCTGTGTCAGCATGAATGGTCTGTCAAAATCCCATCGTATCGCTGGTTTCCGTGTGGGTTGGATGGTCTTATCTGGTCCTAAGACACATGTTAAAGGCTATATAGAAGGGCTCAATATGCTGTCCAATATGCGTCTTTGCTCTAACGTTTTGGCCCAGCAAGTCGTACAAACATCACTAGGTGGGCACCAGTCAGTCGATGAATTGCTCCTTCCTGGTGGACGAATTTACGAGCAAAGAAATTTCATTTATAATGCCATTAAAGAGATTCCAGGTCTCTCTGCTGTTAAACCCAAGGCTGGACTCTATATCTTCCCTAAAATCGACCGCAATATGTACCGTATCGATGATGATGAGCAGTTTGTTCTTGATTTCTTGAAGCAGGAAAAGGTTCTCTTGGTTCATGGTCGTGGTTTTAACTGGAAGGAACCAGACCACTTCCGTATCGTTTACCTTCCTCGTGTTGATGAACTTGCCCAAATCCAAGAAAAAATGACTCGTTTCTTGAAACAGTATCGTAGATAGGGCTTACATTTGAAAAAGCAGTAAACATTTGCCTTGAGCTATTGACAAAAGTGAAAGAATCAGATAGAATAGTAAAGTATGTTTAGTAACTGATCACTTTATAGCCGGCTAAACGAATACAAAATCTATGAGGAGGTATTCATCGTGAAACGTACTTATCAACCAAGTAAACTTCGTCGTGCGCGCAAACACGGATTCCGTAACCGTATGTCAACTAAAAACGGTCGTCGCGTATTGGCAGCTCGTCGTCGTAAAGGACGCAAAGTTTTGGCTGCATAATCCAAACGAACCATAACAAAAATCAGTAGGAACTCGAGTCTACTGATTTTTATTTTTGTAAAAAAGTTCAAAAAGGCTTTATATTTTTGCTCAAATGGTGTATAATATTTCACATACTGTAAAAAATGGAGAATAATCATGAAGAAATCAAAAGTTATGCTTTTTGGAGCTGTAGCTTTGACAGCAGGTCTAGCTCTAGCGGCATGTGGGTCTTCCCAATCAAGTAATGCTGAGAAAACCTACTCTTATGTATTTACTAGTAATCCTGATACCTTGGACTACATTACGTCAACACGTGGTTCCACTTCTAGTATCACGACTAACCTGATTGATGGTTTGTTGGAAAATGATCAGTATGGTAATCTCATTCCATCTATGGCCGAGTCATGGACGGTGTCAAAAGATGGTTTGACCTATACTTATAAAATCCGTCAGGGGGCGAAATGGTACACTTCAGAGGGCGAAGAGTATGCGGATGTAACGGCTCATGACTTTGTGACAGGTCTCAAGTATGCAGCTGATAAAAAGGCTGAAAACTTGTACTTGGTTCAAGACTCTATCAAGGGCCTCGCAGACTACGTTGAGGGGGAAACATCTGACTTTGAGACTGTTGGAGTTAAGGCAGTGGATGACTATACTCTTCAATATACTTTGAATAAGCCGGAATCTTACTGGAATTCTAAGACTACTGGGGGCATTTTGAGTCCTGTAAATGAAGCTTTTTTGAAATCTAAGGGAGATGACTTTGGAAGTGTAACACCATCCAGTATCTTATCAAATGGTCCTTACTTGTTTAAATCTTTCTCATCAAAATCTTTGATTGAATTTGATAAAAACCCTAATTATTGGGACAAGGACAATGTAAAAATTGAGAAAGTGAAGCTCTCTTTCTTTGACGGTTCTGACCAAGATAGTTTGGCGAGAGGATTCTTGGAAGGGAACTACTCGGACGGTCGTATCTTCCCGACAAGTTCAGTGTTTAATCAGTTGAAAAAAGGGAATGAGGACAAAATCACCTACACACCACAAAACTCAATTACCTTCTATTATCTTTTTAACGTTAATCGTCAAAGCTACAAGCAGACCATGAAACAGTCTGATAAGGAAAAGACAGACTCGCTTGCGGCCATGCAAAATAAGGATTTCCGTCAGGCTGTCAACTTTGCCTTTGACCGTCATGCTTATGCAGCACAGACAAATGGTGAAGATGGAGCAGACCGTATCTTGCGTAACACGCTTATCCCAAGTGATTTTGTCCAAATCGGTGGTAAAAACTTTGGAGATGTTGTCAATGAAAAGATGATTAACTATGGTACAGAGTGGTCGAATATCAATTTGAATGATGCGCAACCTGCCTTTTTGAATCCTGAAAAAGCCAAGGCAGCATTTGCTAAAGCTAAAGAAACCTTGCAAGCAGAAGGCGTGACCTTCCCAATTCATTTGGATATGCCGGTTGACCAGACGGCCAAGTTAGATGTGCAACAAGCAAGTTCCTTTAAGCAGACAGTGGAAGAAACCCTTGGGGCGGACAACGTTGTGATTGACGTGATTCAACTTTCTCCAGACGAGAAGGATCAAGCTACATTCTTTGCAGATACAGCTGAACAAAAGGACTATGACATTGATATTTCAGGTTGGAGCGGAGATTACTCAGATCCGAAAACTTATCTTGATCTCTTGGATCCAGAGTCAGGTTCACAGCTTAACAATATTGGGTTCACTGCTGGAAAAGATAATGAGGTAAAAGAAAAAATTGGACTTTCTGCTTACAAGAAGTTACTAGATGAAGCAGATAGCGAAGTTGAAAATACTCAGGCTCGTTATGAAAAATTTGCTGAAGTCCAAGCTTGGTTGACTGACAGTGCCCTCTTCCTACCAGTTCAAAGTGGCGGAGCCAACCCAATCTTCCGTAAGACTGTACCGTTTACAGGAGCTTTCTCTTTCGTTGGTCATAAGGGAGATGCTGACAACTACAAATATGTTGAACTGCAAAAAGAGCCGGTAACTGCGAAACAGTACCAGGAACTCTATGATAAATGGCTAAAAGAAAAAGCTGAGTCAAATAAAAAAGCTCAGGAAGATTTAGCTAGCCACATTCAATGATATTCCTAGTCATGCTTTTTAGTTAATACTCTTCGAAAATCTCTTCAAACCACGTCAGCGTCGCCTTGCCGTAGGTATGTTACTGACTTCGTCAGTTTCATCTACGACCTCAAAGCAGTGCTTTGAGCAGCCTGCGGCTAGCTTCCTAGTTTGCTCTTTGATTTTCATTGAGTATAAGCATAGTGACTGGTTTCAGAAAAAGGCCTTGCCAGATGCTTTTGATTCTGGTAGGGTCTTTTCTTTATTTTGTGATGAAGTAAGTGGAGGTGGATAGGGATACAGATACAGATACCTAGAATGACTTGTTTTATGTTTTTGAATGGGAATCGATTAAAATTTATAAATCTGTATAAGGGATTAGTGACAAAACGATAGCAAATAGGGTAAATTTCTATATATTTTAATTGGTAAATTCCCAAACTAAGTTCTACTGCTAATCCAAGTGGAAGTTAGTCTGATAAAAATCGTAAAAACCAGTGAACATCCGTGTCAGGGTAAGTTCCACTGGTTTTACTAATGCTTGATTTTATTGCTTTTGTAGCCAAAATGAATCGAAAAAAAGAGCGCACAAAATCCTCTTATCTGAAAGCGTTTCAGATTAAGTTCCGCTATGGTGGAAGTTAGTGTGAGACGTTTGAATAGGGTTTTAGGTTAGTTTTTAGAACTTATGTTGGAGTAATTTAGAAGACTGACAGACGTCTTCTGCAGGTATTTTAGAAATACCGAGAAGCTTAGGAATTTCTTCTCCATAAGTAAAGGCAAAGAGTTCATAAGCTGACTTTCCATTCAAAGCAGCACGTTTGACGCTGTTGACATGAGAGCAGACGAGATTGATGTCCTCTTGAGTTAAATTGTCAAAAGAAGTTCCTTTAGGTAGAATGTCGCGAATCAGCGTGTGATTTTTCTCAATTCTCCCTTTCTGGTCAGAGCGATTAGGGTCACAAAAGAAGAGTTTACTCTCTCCTCGCACATCCATTTCGATGTCATCAACCCTGGCAAACTCTCCACCATTATCGGTAAGAATGACAGGGAAGAGTTGGAAGAAATCTTTGTCCGCTTGGTGAAGAGTGTTCTTGATGTCATAGAGATGTTTGGTAACCTCAAGGGCAGTTTTATTATCCAGAAGTCTAGCGAAGATAAAGTTACAGAAAGATAGATTGAAGGTGAGTAGGACTTTACCTCCCATTCTCCCCATAACTGTGTCCATTTCCAGCCAAGAGTCTAGTTGATTCAGTGCTAAATAGTTTTGGAAATCCTCATAGGAACGGCCTTTTTTAGCTTCTTTAGGGATGGAAGGTAGCTTACTTTTTCGTCTTTCTTTGAATTTAACGGCTCTGGCAAGATCAATCGGAGCGATAGATAGGTACCCTTTTCGGATGTGTCGATAGACAGTTGAGGAGCTGACATCAAGGTTATGAGTTTTGAGAATATGATAGATGTGTTGTCCTTTTTTAACCCCATCAGAAATGACTTTGTCCATGTCCCAGAAGGTCTTGGAATTGAGGGGAGTTCCTTCACGAGCTTCGCCAAGAGTTTGTTCGTATTGTTTTTGAGCTTGCTTAGCGAGGTAGAAGATCTTCTTATAGCCACAATTCTGTCTTCTTTTAGGGCAGCCGTTACAGACAAAGGGAGCTTTGTCGAGTAGAGGGCAAGGAAGGTTATGGCATGTAGACTCTCGGACTTGTCTGTTTCGTTTGACTTCTTTAGAAACAGTAGTCGGGTCTTTTAGAATGGATTGTCCAATAGCTTTGAAGGTTTCACTGCGCTCTAAACCTAATTGGATATCATTACGGTCTGAAAGGGTAAGGTGTTTATGTTTTGTCATAGTAGACCTCGTTTCTAACTCAAACGTCTCACACTTAATTCCACCATAAAAATCCGTTTTAGACTAATTTCCACTTTGGTCAGGCAAGTGGAAGTTACTTTGAGAAGTTACAATATATTTTAATTAAAGTAAAAATTAGGCTAAAAGTGGACGGGGGGGGGGGGATTTTATGCTATAATGTACGTATATTCTTATTGTCTAAAGTAGATATATTATAATAAAGTTGTATTATAGTGTATTGGCTTTTTGAATAAGAAGCAATAAAAATAAAAAATGGAGATCAAAGAATGAAGTATAAGAGAACGCAGAAACGCTCCAAGCAAATGTGGCAGCGTGTGGAAAAATTTTCGATTAGAAAGTTTAGCTTTGGAGCAGCGTCGTGTTTGATAGGGGCATCTTTAGTTGGGGCGGCTGGGACGGTGCAACCTGTAGAAGCTGCTTTGACATATGAAAAAACAGGGGATAAGACAGCTCGCACTTTGTATACAAATTTAGGAGACTCTCCTGATAAAGCTACCGGTAGTGGGGTTCACGACGAGGTAGATGTTAATAGAGAAATTCAAATTGATGTAGACTGGTCACAATATAGCAAAACAAATCCATATGTAAAAGTTACTTATAAGTTTAATGGTGGGTATGGAGCATCTGCTATTTATCACTATGGTGGAGGACGTCCGGAATTTTGGTTCACAACTCCAATCGGAGTGAAAGAACCGAAACGAGTTACTCTATATAACACTGGTACTGGTCCCCAAGGTCGAGTCATGACTAGTTGGAAAGGCTCTCAAGGCTGGATTTCATGGTCTAACTCTGTCGGTTCACGTTATCAAAACGCAGAGGCCGCAAAAGCTTTAAATGCAGGTGACCCTACTAAATGGGAATGGTACAACGATACAACAGGTGAAAGTGGGAAGACTTACCGCGGGGATCTGGATGCGATGTTTTGGTGGCGCATGGGAGATACTATAGCAGGAAAGCCAGGAGACCAAGCTATTTACGAATTGTTTAAGAACAACACCAAGAGTTTCTATGCTGACTGGGAAAAAGCAGCTCACCAAAGCGTTACGATTGAAGCAGAATATGAAGTTGTGGATCCAACTTTAAAAAATGAAAGATATACCTTAGATTTTGGTGCGGGGGTTAAAGTAGGACATGGGGGCTCGCTCAGATCACGCTTTAAAGTGTCAACGGAACAAGTTCCTGCCCTATATAAAAATACTGAATTTTTTGAGCCTAAAATTCCAGAACGTCTTGGAGTTAAAAATCCGGATAGTTTAACAGATTTTGAAAAAACACTTGTTAAAGATAGAATTTTAAAGGCAAACCAAGACAATAGTAATGATACTCTTCCAGAAGGTAAGAAGAAATTTATAGAAAATCTACAAAATGGAAGTGATGGAATTCAAATTGGAAATGATGGAACAGCAACTATTACCTACTTAGATGGTTCAACAGATGTAATTCCAGGTGGGGCTCTTGTTTATAAAGATATAGACGCAGCAGAACCTTCAGATGGTACGAACGGTACTTATTATTATCACATTTCTCCATATCCAGTTGCAAATTTGGATAATATTAGTGATGAAGAGATTGAAAAAGCTTTACAAAAATTTTATGAAGTAAATGGAATGACCTTTAATGGTGATCTTATCAGTAGTGTTGGGAGTGGCGTTTCAGATAACTTTGTAGGAAAATCCCTTTCACCTTTTAAAAAATTTGGAACAACTTTTCAACATGTATCCATATTAAATGGCGATAGAACGCCTACGGGAGTATCAATTCCGAAAGGAGCTTTATTCAAATTAAAAGCTACATTTAATGATGCGGATGCAGCAGAAGCAAAAGTAAAAGGAAATGAGACAATTGATAAATTAACTTTCCTTTCTCCAAAAGAAAAAGAAGTCTTCAAAAAAGAGTTGGAAGGTAAAACAAGTCAGGAAGATATAAATTCTGTTGTAAATACAGCAATTTCAAGAAATTCTAAAAACGAAAAAGGTATAGCAGAGAAAAAACTTGAGGTTAAAAAAGGAATTGATGCCTTAACTTACTTGACTAACGCTGAAAAAGAAGAGTTACGTAAAAAAGTAGATGATCAAGGTATAGCAGACCCTGAGAATGCAGATGGCTCGGAAGGAAAAGCTTTAGACCATACAAAATCTTTGCTTGATAAAATTTTGACTGATGCAACCGCGACTAACTTAGCAAAAGCTAAGGAAAAAGCTAAGGAGCAAATCGAGAAGATTAAAGATAGTTTAACTCCAGAAAAAGTAGAAGAATTTAAAAATAAAATTGAAAGCGCCGATTCTGTAAGTAAGATTGAAGAAATTCTCAAAGAAGCGGAAACTCTTAAAGCAAAAAATGAAGCAGATAAAGAAAAAGCTGAAGCTGACAAGCTAAAAGAAGACTACAAGAAGAAAATTGACCAAATACCTGGATTATCAGAGGAAGATAAGACTAACTATAAAAAACAGATTGATGATGCAACATCACAAGATCAATTGGACAGAATTCTCAAAGATGCAGAAGAAAAAGTAAGTCGTGAGCAAGCCCGTACGGATGCTGAGGATATTATTGATGGTTTAACTCATTTAAACAATGCTCAAAAAACGGAATTGAAAGAACAAGTAGTTGCAGCTGGGGATAAAGCAGAACTTGACCGTATTGTGAATACTGCAAGAGAGCTAGACTCTAAGATGGATTCTTTACAAAAATTAGTAGAAAAAGCTAAAGAAGTTAAAGGATCTGAAAAATATAATACAGCTGATCAAGATAAGAAAACGGCTTTTGATACAGCAAAAGATGCAGCTTCAAAAGTAGCTGATAAAGCGACAGGAACTTCAGCGGATGCATCAGAGGTATCTACTCTAATTGAGAATCTAGCAAAAGCAATTAAAGAGTTAACAGGACAAGAGGTTGTTGTGCCTGTATCGAAAGATGCTTTGAAAGCAGAAATTGATGAATCAGATGCGATTAAAAATTCAGTAGCTTATGTTAAAGAAACAAGTGCAGATAAGAAAAAAGCTTACGATGATGCTTTAGCAAAAGCTCAAGAAGTGTTTGCTAAGCAAGATGCTACACAACCAGAAGTGGATGATGCTTTAGCTAAATTGCAAGAAGCACGAATTGCCTTGTCAGGAAAAGTTGAAGACTTTACTTTGACTCTTAAAAATAGTGATGCAGCAAAAATTTCTAAAATACCAGTGGCAGGTGAAACTCTGTCAGATGCAGATAAAGCAATTGTCAAGGATAGCGTAACAGCTAATAATGAAGCTTTAAAACAAGATGAGACTGTTACATACGGAAATATTACAGAAAAAGACGGTAAGACATACGTTAAAGTAACCGTAACTCGCGATGGTGTTTCAAAAGAAATTGAAGTTCCAGTAGAAGGAACAGAAGCAGCGAAATCACCACTAAAAGATCCTGAAAAAGTAAAAGTAACAGATCCTAAAAAGTTAACCCCAGAAGAACAGACTGCGGTAAAAGAAGCAGTTAAGAAAGCAAATGATACATTAAAAGATAATCAAATTACAGTAGATGAACAAGGAAATGTAACTGTAACATATTCTGACCAATCACAAAATAAACTTCCTGCATCTAAGACTGTAGAGGCTAAGACAGAAGCAGAAAAAGCATTAGACAAAGCAAAAGAAAAAGCGAAAGCTGACTTAACAAAAGCAGCAGACAAAGAAAAAGCAGAAATCGAAGCAGACAAGACCTTAACAGAAGATCAAAAGAAAGCTGAAAAAGCGAAAGTCGATGAAGCTAAGAAAGCTGCAGAGTCTAATATCGATAAAGCTGGAACAACTGATGAAGTAACAACTGCAACAGAAGACGGTAAGAAAGCAATCGATGCTGTTCATAAAACT
Source organism: Streptococcus nakanonensis (assembly GCF_059738785.1). Classification (NCBI taxonomy): domain Bacteria; kingdom Bacillati; phylum Bacillota; class Bacilli; order Lactobacillales; family Streptococcaceae; genus Streptococcus; species Streptococcus nakanonensis. The sequence goes on from NZ_AP027139.1 coordinate 266,625, forward strand.
AATGCTGAGAAAGCAACTCCAACAGTAACAGGCGGAGCGGTAGAAATTTCTGTAGACCCAGATACAGCAACAAACGTTGATAGCGAAGCAGATAAAACTGCAATTAAAGACGCGGTGACTGTTCCAGAGGGACAACCACAACCAACTAAGAAAGAAATCTTAAATTCTGGTGCTATTAAAGACGGCAAAACTCCAGGAACGAAGGTAGTAGAAGTCGAAGTAACATACGAAGATGGATCAAAAGAAATAATAGAAGTTCCAGTTGTTAAAAAAGACCAAGTATTTACAGTAGGTGTAAAAGACCCAGCAAAACCTATTGAGATACCAAATACCCCAACAGTAGGAGAAGACTTAAAAGACGAAGATAAGGAAAAAATCAAAGAAAACTTACTAGTCAATGGCGAGTCGTTAAAAGAAGGCGACAAGGTAGAATTTGGCAAAGTTACACAAGAGCAGGATAAAACAGTTGTTTCAGTAACGGTAACACGAGATGGTAAGAGTGAAACAATCAAGGTCGAGGTAACTAAAAAATCTGAACCATTTAAGTTGACGGTTACTGATTCAACCCAACCGGTATCGATTTCAAAAGAGCCAGTTGCAGGTGATAAGTTAACACCAGAAGATGAAACTTTAGTGAAAAATAAAGTCAGAGTAAATGGTGAGGAATTACAAGCCAATGAAGATGTAACAGTTGGTGTAATCGCCAATGAAGACGGTAAGTTTGTTGTTCCAGTCACAGTAACACGTGATGGTAAGAGTGAAACAGTCAAGGTCGAGGTAATTAAAAAATCTGATACTACGAGTGATCAAGGAGAACAAAATAATCAGGATGATCAAAGTGGTTCAGAAGGACAAAAAGATAAAGATAAAGCTACTCCAAATGTAAAAGATTCAGTAACTGCAGCAGGAGGAGTTCCAGTAAGTGTAGACCCATCTAATGCTCCTAAAGTAGCGGAAACAGATAAAAAAGCAATTACAGAAGCTGTAGTAGTACCAGAAGGACAACCACAACCAAAAGATAAACAAGTTAAAAATGACGGAGAAATTGTGGAAGGAACAGGAGCGAATACAGGTAAGAAAGTAGTTGTAGTAGAAGTTACATATCCAGATGGATCAAAAGATGAAATCGAAGTACCTGTAAGAAAAGCGACTGATACAGACAAAGCAAAAGCTGATCTAACAAAAGCTGCAGATGCTGAAAAAGCTGAAATCGATGAAGACAATGCATTATCTAAAAAAGAAAAAGAAGCATTGAAGAAACAAGTTGATGAACTGAAAGCAAAACACGAAGAAAACATCGACAATGCAACTTCACCAGAAGCTATAGCGTCAGCAACAGAAAAAGGTAGACAAGAAATTGCTGCTGTTCATACTCCACAAGATATTACAGAAACAGCTAAGAGAAAGTTAACTCCACCAAAAGAAAAGGTTAAAGTTACAGATGTCAATCATTTAACAGATGAAGAGAAAGAAGCTGTTAAAAAAGCGATTGTGGCGACTAACCCTCAACTAGAAGAATCTGAAGTCTATGTGAGTGATAAGGGAGATGTAGCTTCTCCTAAAGGTTACTTGGAAGCAGAAAAAGTTGTTGTTCAAGCATTAAACAAACCAGCGACACCAGTCGTAGTAGCTGATCCAAATCATTTAACAAATGATGAAAAGGAAAAAGTGAAAGAAGCTGTAGCCAACGCAAATCCTGGTCTAAACAAAGACGATATTACAGTCGATGACAAAGGTAATGTAACAACTAAGAATGGCGATAAATTACTTGCAAAAGATGTAGTAACTCCAGCCTTGAAGAAACCAACAACACCAGTTGTAGTTGGAAATCCTAATGCTTTAACAGATAAAGAAAAAGAAGACATTAAGGATGCTGTCGCAGCTGCAAATCCAGGCTTAAACAAAGGTGATGTTACAGTAAATCCTGATGGCAGTGTAACAACTCCAAAAGGAAATCTACCAAAAGAAGATGTTGTAACGACAGTTTTAAATAAACCAAATAAACTTGTTGAAGTAGAAAATCCAAATAGCTTAACAGTTAAAGAAAAAGAAGCCGTTAAGAAAGCTGTTGTAGAGGCAAATCCAGGTTTAACTGAAGATAAAGTCAAAGTTGACGATCAAGGAAATGTCACAACACCACAAGGTAACTTACCAGCAAAAGATGTTGTAACTTCTAGCTTGAAGAAACCAACAACACCAGTTGAAGTTGTTAATCCATCTAAACTGACAGACCCAGAAAAAGCTAAAGTTGTAGAAGAAATTATTAAAAATAACCCTGATTTAGCGGATAAAAAAGATAAAATTAACGTTGATGATCAAGGCAATGTTGAAACACCAAAAGGCAACTTACCAGCAGAAGATGTAGTGACACCAGCCTTGAAGAAACCGACAAAACTTGTCCCTGTTAAAGATGTCAATAACTTATCAGATGCAGAAAAAGACGCTGTTAAGGATGCTGTTGTAGCTGCAAATCCAGGCTTAAACAAGGACGATGTCAAGGTTGATGGTCAAGGCAATGTTGAAACGCCAAGAGGTAATTTACTAGCAGGAGAAGTTGTAACTCCAGCCTTGAAGAAACCTGTCACACCTGTAGAAGTTAAAGATCCTAAAAACTTAACAGAAGCAGAAAAAGACGCTGTTAAGGATGCTATCGTAGCTGCAAATCCAGGCTTAAACAAGGATGATGTTAAGGTTGATGGTCAAGGCAATGTTGAAACACCACAAGGTAATTTACCAGCAAAAGATGTAGTAACACCAGCTTTGAAGAAACCTGTTACACCTGTAGGAGTTAAAGATTCGAATAACTTAACAGACAAAGAAAAAGATGCTGTTAAGGATGCTGTTGTAGCTGCAAATCCAGGATTAAACAAGGACGATGTCAAGGTTGATGGTCAAGGCAATGTTGAAACTCCAAACGGAAATCTACCAAAAGAAGATGTAGTAGTACAAACTGCCAAAGGGCAATCTACAAGTATCTTTAAACCAGAGTTAGACTTACAAACTGCTTTAGTATCCGGAAAAGCAACTGTTGAAAAAGGCAAAGACTTAACAGACGAAGAAATCCTAAAACAATTAGCACTAGCTGATGGACTAACAGCGAAAGTTATTTCTAAACCAACCACAACTGAAACAGGAACTAAAGAAGCAGAAGTAGAAGTAACGCTAGCTGACGGAACTAAAGTAACTGTAAAAGTATCGGTTGAAGTAGTTGATTCCTTAGGCACAGCTGATAAAGATAATGATCTTGCTAAGGCGAAAGAAGATGCTAAAAAACAAGTAGAAGAAGCTGCTAAAGATAAAATCGCTGAAATCAATAAAGCTAAAGATTTAACAGCTGAGCAAAAACAAAAAGCTGAAAAAGAAATCAATAAAGCCAAAGAAGATGCTAACAAAGCTATTGACCAAGCATCATCAGCAGGAACAGCTAAACAAATTGCAGATCAAGCAAAAGAAAATATTGAAAAATATGATCCAAAAGCAGATCCAGAAGTTAAGAAACCAGATGTGACAAATCTTGATGAAGAAAAAGCGAAAGCAAAAGCTGAAATACTAGAAGAAGCTCAAAAACGCATTAACGAAATCAAGAACAATAAAGATTTATCAGACGAAGCGAAACAAAAAGCTATCGAAGAAATCAATAAGGCCAAAGATAAAGCGATTGAAGACATCAACAAAGGTCAATCTAAAGATGAAATCAAGGCGGCGAAAGAAGCTGGTATTCATAAGATAAATGAAGTTCAACCAGAGGGCTCTATTGCATCTAAATTCGAACCTAAAGTTCCTGAAAACAAAGTGGAAGTGGAAAATCCAGCAAAACTTTCAGATGAAGAAAGAGAACAAGTTCGTCAAAACATCGAAGGTGCGAACACATTCCCAGATGGAACAACAGTAGAAGTAAAACCAGATGGAACAGCGGTAATCACATATAAAGATGGTTCAAGCGATACAATTTCTAAAGATAAATTAGTAACGCCAGCTAACAAAGAGACAGGAACAATCGCGTCAAGAACCGAGCCAGTTATCCCAGGAAAAACACAAGTAGGAAATACTACGAAGTTAACACCTGCAGAACAAGCTACGGTTAAAAAAGCGGTTGAGGAAGCGAACAACTTCCCAGCAGGAACTACGGTAGAAGTAAGACCAGATGGAACAGTAGTCATCACCTATCCAGATAAATCTGTAGACACAATAACAGGGGATAAACTTGTTGAAAAAGGAAGCAAACAAGAAACTCCAAAAGTTCAGACAGATGCAGAGAAGAACCCAGCGCAAGTTCCAGGAAACTTTGTACCTGTTGAAAATACTCACAACTTGACACAGACGGAGCAAGATACTGTAGCAGCTAAGGTTAAAGAAGCAAATCCAGCGGCGACAGATGTTAAGGTATCTAAAGATGGAACAGCAACGCTAACATATGGAGATGGTTCAGTAAACACAATTCCAGGAACCAGTCTAGTAGTAGCCAAAGATACTGACAATGAAGCTTCAACACAAGCTGCGCAAAACCCAGCAGTGGTGCCAGTAACTACAGAAGTTGGAAATGCTCATAGCTTAACACCTGAGGAACAAGCTGCAGTAGCTACGAAAGTGAAACAAGCAAATCCAGCGGCGACAGATGTTAAGGTATCTAAAGACGGAACAGCGACATTGACATACTCAGATGGTTCAGTCAATACAATCCCAGGAACCAGTCTAGTAGTTCAAAAAGAGGAAACTCCAACACAAGAGCAACCAACAATCGCAGAGAAGACAAAAGTAATCATCCCAGCTAACCCTACAAAAGTAGCAGAAGCTACAAGATTAACAGATGAAGAAAAAGAAGCTGTTAAAAAAGCTGTAGTAGATGCAAATGGATTCGGAAGCGATGTTAAAGTTGAAGTAGCTGGAGATGGCACAGCGACAATCGTCTTTAAAGATGGTTCAGCTATTACAATTCCAGGAAATCAATTGGTAGCACAAGATCCAAAAGCACAAGATAGCACTAAACCGACTGCTGAAAAATCAACTGTTAAAGCGCCTGCTCAAAGAGTAGATGTAAAAGATATAACGCATTTAACAGATGAAGAAAAAGAAAAAGTTAAGGTTGCTATTTTACAAGCAAATGGTTCAGCATTAGACGGAGCGACAATCAATGTAGCTGGAGATGGTACAGCAACAATCACATTCCCAGATGGTTCAGTAGTGACGATTCTAGGAAAAGATACAGTTCAACAATCTGCGAAAGGTAAATCTGTAACTCAAGAAGCTACACCAGAGTATAAGCCAGAAACTATACCAGGTGGAGATAAGGGAGGCAATACTGGAAGCTCAGATGCTAATGCGAATGCAGGCGGTGGTAGCCAGGCAGGCGGACAGGCTAACACAGGTTCACAAAACCCAGCTCAATCACAAGCTTCTAAGCAATTAGCTACTGAAAAAGAATCAGCTAAAAATGCCATTGAAAAAGCTGCCAAGGACAAGCAGGATGAAATCAAAGGCTCACCGCTTTCTGATAAAGAAAAAGCAGAACTTTTAGCAAGAGTGGAAGCAGAAAAACAAGCAGCTCTCAAAGAGATTGAAAATGCGAAAACTGTGGAAGATGTGAAGGAAGCAGAAACGATTGGAGTGCAAGCCATTGCCATGGTTACAGTTCCTAAGAGACCAGTGGCTCCTAATGCTGCTCCTCAGGCAACAAGTGCACCGCAAGCAACTGCAGGAACAATGCAAGATGTTACCTACCAGTCACCTGCTAGAAAACAATTACCTAACACAGGTTCAGCATCAAGTGCAGCACTTGCTAGTCTTGGTCTAGTGGCGGCAACCAGTGGTTTTGCTTTGCTAGGAAGAAAGGCTAGACGTAGAAAATAGGACAGCTAGAAAATTCTATTCTCTACTTAAAGTTAGATTATAAGGGGGATTTTGAGAAGTCATCAATCCTAGTGATGGGTGAGAAAAGTGAGAACCCAAGATAATCACACACTTTAGCTGAAAAAGGATATTCTATCAATGTAGCCAGTCTCTTCTGTCTCTAACTGTGGAATAGAAGATGGGCAATATCGAGCCAGAAAAGATAGCAGAATAGCTCTCTATGGAAGAGAGGAGGGAAACCGAAAAATTGGGTGCCCCTCCTCTTTTTTGGTATAATAGAAGATAGAAAACGAGGTTAGAAGAGATGATTTTTGATACACATACACACTTGAATGTAGAAGAATTTGCTGGACTTGAGGCAGAAGAAATTGCCTTAGCTGCTGAGATGGGTGTGACACAGATGAATATTGTTGGTTTTGATGAACCGACGATTGAGCGTGCCTTGGAGTTGGTAGATGAGCACGACCAGCTCTATGCGACTATCGGTTGGCACCCGACAGAAGCAGGGACTTACACAGAGGAAATTGAAGACTACTTGCTTGATAAGCTCAAGCATCCTAAGGTGGTTGCCTTGGGTGAGATTGGTTTAGACTACCACTGGATGACAGCGCCAAAAGAGGTGCAGGAACAGGTTTTTCGCCGTCAGATCCAGTTATCTAAGGACTTGGATTTGCCTTTTGTTGTCCATACCCGTGATGCGCTGGAAGATACCTATGAGATTATCAAGAGTGAGGGCGTTGGTCCTCGTGGTGGGATTATGCATTCATTTTCAGGGACGCTTGAGTGGGCAGAGAAGTTTGTCGCGCTTGGTATGACTATCTCCTTCTCAGGAGTGGTGACTTTTAAGAAGGCAACTGACATCCAAGAAGCAGCTAAAGAGTTACCTTTGGACAAGATTTTGGTGGAGACGGATGCTCCCTACTTGGCTCCTGTACCCAAGCGTGGTCGCGAAAATAAAACAGCCTATACTCGCTATGTAGTGGACTTTATCGCAGACTTGCGTGGCATGACGGCAGAAGAGCTAGCGGCGGTAACAACTGCAAATGCAGAACGAATTTTTGGATTGGACAGCAAGTAATGAAAGAAAAAATTTCCCAAGTTATCGTGGTCGAAGGGCGCGATGATACGGCCAATCTCAAACGTTACTTCGATGTAGAGACCTATGAGACACGAGGTTCTGCTATCAATGACCAGGATCTAGAGCGGATTCAGCGCCTGCACCAACGTCATGGAGTCATTGTCTTTACAGACCCAGATTTTAATGGGGAGCGGATTCGTCGTATGATTATGACGGCCATTCCAACAGTTCAGCATGCCTTCCTCAAACGAGATGAAGCTGTTCCTAAGTCCAAAACCAAGGGGCGTTCTCTGGGAATCGAACATGCTGGCTATGAAGATTTGAAAATAGCTCTAACTCAGGTAACAGAACAATTTGAACATGAGAGTCAGTTTGACATCAGTCGTAGCGACTTGATTCGCCTTGGTTTTCTAGCAGGGGCAGACAGCCGTAAGCGCAGAGAATATCTAGGAGAGGCTCTCCGAATCGGCTATTCTAACGGCAAGCAACTACTCAAACGCCTAGAGTTGTTTGGGGTTACCTTGGCAGAAGTGGAAGAAGCTATGAAATCTTATGAGAACAGCTAAGCAGACCCCAAAATACAAGGGGAATGTGTTACAATAGTAGTAACAGATAATAGAAAAGAGAATAGATGAGAATTGCAGATTATAGCGTGACTAAGGCAGTGCTGGAGCGTCACGGTTTTACCTTTAAAAAGTCCTTCGGGCAAAATTTCTTGACGGACACCAATATCCTACAAAAAATTGTGGATACGGCTGAGATTGATGGCCAGGTTAATGTCATCGAAATCGGGCCAGGTATTGGTGCCTTGACGGAGTTTCTGGCTGAGCGTGCAGCTCAAGTCATGGCCTTTGAGATCGACCACCGTTTAGTGCCAATTTTGGCAGATACCCTACGTGATTTTGACAATGTGACAGTGGTTAACGAGGACATTCTCAAGGTTGATTTGGCGCAACATATCCAGAATTTCAAAAATCCTGACCTGCCCATCAAGGTAGTGGCTAATTTGCCTTATTACATCACGACGCCTATTCTCATGCACTTGATCGAGAGCGGCATTCCTTTTAGTGAGTTTGTGGTCATGATGCAGAAAGAAGTAGCGGACCGCATTTCAGCCCAGCCTAACACCAAGGCTTACGGTAGCTTGTCTATCGCCGTGCAGTATTACATGACAGCCAAGGTTGCCTTTATCGTGCCTCGTACGGTCTTTGTGCCAGCGCCAAATGTGGATTCAGCCATCTTGAAAATGGTGCGTCGTCCAGAGCCAGCCGTAGCAGTAGAAGATGAGAACTTTTTCTTTAAGGTTTCCAAGGCTAGTTTTACCCATCGCCGCAAGACCTTGTGGAATAACTTGACAGGTTACTTTGGTAAGACTGAAGAGGTCAAGGACAAGCTGACCAAGGCTTTGGACCAAGCAGGCTTGTCACCAAGTGTACGTGGGGAAGCTCTCAGCTTGGCAGAATTTGCCAGCTTAGCAGATGCACTTAAAGGGCAAGGGCTCTAAGATGCAGGGACAAATCATTAAAGCCTTGGCAGGATTCTACTATGTGGAGAGTGAGGGTCAGGTTTATCAAACACGCGCGCGTGGGAATTTCCGTAAAAAAGGCCATACCCCTTACGTTGGGGACTGGGTAGATTTCTCTGCCGAGGAAAATTCAGAAGGTTATATCCTCAAAATTCATGAACGAAAAAACAGTCTGGTCCGTCCGACTATTGTCAATATTGACCAAGCTGTAGTAATCATGTCTGTCAAGGAACCGGACTTCAACAGCAATTTGTTGGATCGGTTCTTGGTTCTTTTGGAGCACAAGGGCATCCATCCCATCGTCTATATTTCCAAAATGGATTTGTTGGAAGATAGAGGAGAACTGGATTTTTACCAACAGACCTATGGTGACATCGGCTATGACTTTGTGACCAGTAAAGAGGAACTCCTGCCTTTGTTAACAGGCAAGGTTACAGTCTTTATGGGGCAGACAGGTGTTGGAAAATCAACTCTTCTCAATAAAATCGCACCAGACCTCAATCTTGAAACAGGAGAAATTTCAGACAGTCTAGGTCGTGGGCGCCATACCACTCGAGCTGTTAGTTTTTACAACCTCAATGGGGGTAAAATCGCAGACACACCAGGCTTTTCATCACTGGATTATGAAGTGTCAACGGCTGAAGACCTCAATCAGACCTTCCCAGAGATTGCTAGTGTTAGTCGAGACTGCAAGTTCCGTACTTGTACACATACCCATGAGCCGTCCTGTGCTGTCAAGCCAGCAGTAGAAGAAGGAATTATTGCCACCTTCCGTTTTGACAACTACCTGCAATTCCTCAGTGAAATTGAAAATCGCAGAGAAACCTATAAAAAAGTCAGCAAAAAAATTCCAAAATAAGGAGAAACCTATGTCTCAATACAAGATTGCTCCGTCAATTCTGGCAGCAGATTATGCCAACTTTGAACGTGAAATCAAACGCCTAGAAGCAACTGGGGCAGAGTATGCCCATATCGATATCATGGATGGTCATTTTGTACCGCAAATCAGTTTTGGTGCAGGTGTGGTTGAAGCTCTTCGTCCTCATAGTAAGATGGTCTTCGACTGCCACTTGATGGTGTCAAACCCTGAGCATCATTTAGAAGACTTTGCGCGTGCAGGTGCGGATATCATCAGCATCCATGTGGAAGCAACGCCCCATATTCATGGTGCCCTCCAAAAAATTCGTTCACTCGGAGTTAAGCCTTCAGTCGTTATCAATCCTGGCACACCAGTTGAAGCGATTAAGCATGTGCTTCATCTAGTTGACCAAGTCCTAGTTATGACAGTTAACCCTGGCTTCGGTGGTCAAGCCTTTCTACCAGAGACCATGGATAAGGTCCGTGAGTTGGTTGCCCTTCGTAAGGAAAAAGGTTTGAAATTTGAGATTGAAGTGGATGGCGGGATTGATGATCAAACTATTGCCCAAGCCAAAGAAGCTGGTGCGACCGTTTTTGTAGCAGGTTCCTATGTCTTTAAGGGAGATGTCAATGAGCGAGTACAAACTCTCAGAAAACAACTGGACTAGGGTTGCCGTTTTTGCAGGCGGAGACCGCGGACATTATCGGACGGATTTTGATGCTTTTGTCGGTGTGGATCGAGGAGCGCTCTGGGTCTTGGAGGAAGACTTGCCTCTCGCTCTAGCGGTTGGAGATTTTGATTCTGTGACGGAAGAAGAGCGACAGGTGATTCAAAAACGTGCCCAGTATTTTGTCCAAGCCCGACCAGAAAAGGATGATACAGATTTGGAATTGGCTCTCTTAACCATCTTTGAGCAAAATCCTCAGGCTCAGGTTACTATTTTCGGTGCCTTGGGTGGTCGTATTGATCATATGCTGGCTAATGTCTTTCTGCCTAGCAATCCTAAGTTGGCACCCTATATGCATCAAATAGAAATTGAGGATGGGCAAAATTTGATTGCCTATTGTCCAGAAGGGACCAGTCAGCTAGAACCTCGTTCAGACTATGACTATCTAGCCTTTATGCCAGTTCGGGATAGCCAGCTGACCATTCTCGGAGCCAAGTATGAGTTGACAGAGGAAAATTTTTTCTTTAAAAAAGTGTACGCTTCTAACGAATATATAGATAGGGAAGTGTCGGTGACTTGCCCAGATGGCTATGTGGTTGTAATGCATAGCAAGGACAGGAGGTAGGATGGAAAGTTTACTTGTTCTATTATTGCTTGCCAACCTAGCTGGCCTCTTTCTGATTTGGCAAAGGCAGGATAAGCAGGAAAAACATCTCAGCAAGAGCTTGGAGGATCAGGCAGATCACTTGTCAGACCAGTTGGATTACCGTTTTGAACAAGCCAGACAAGCCAGTCAGTTAGATCAAAAAGATTTGGAAGTGGCTGTCAGTGACCGTTTGCAAGAAGTTCGAATGGAATTGCACCAAGGTCTGACTCAGGTCCGTCAAGAAATGACAGATAATCTCCTCCAAACCAGGGATAAGACCGACCAACGTCTTCAAGCCTTGCAGGAATCAAATGAGCAACGTTTGGAACAAATGCGCCAGACAGTCGAGGAAAAGTTGGAAAAGACCTTGCAGACGCGCTTGCAGGCTTCCTTTGAAACAGTTTCCAAACAACTGGAGTCTGTCAATCGTGGCCTTGGAGAAATGCAGATAGTTGCCCGTGATGTCGGAGCCCTCAACAAGGTTCTCTCTGGAACCAAAACGCGAGGGATTATGGGAGAATTGCAATTGGGGCAAATCATCGAGGACATCATGACCCCTGCCCAGTATGAACGAGAATACGCAACGGTTGAAAACTCTAGTGAACGAGTGGAGTACGCTATCAAGTTGCCTGGACAGGGTGACCAGGAATATGTCTACCTACCAATTGACTCCAAGTTTCCACTGGCTGATTATTATCGCCTAGAAGAAGCCTATGAGGCAGGGGACAAGGATGAGATTGAACGCTGTCGCAAGTCACTCCTAGCAAGTGTCAAGCGCTTTGCCAAGGATATTAAGAGCAAGTACATAGCACCGCCTCGGACGACCAATTTTGGAATCTTGTTTGTTCCGACAGAAGGTCTCTACTCAGAAATCGTCCGCAATCCGGTCTTCTTTGATGATTTGAGACGGGAGGAGCAGATTATTGTCGCAGGTCCAAGTACCCTATCAGCCCTTCTTAACTCCCTATCAGTTGGTTTCAAGACTCTCAATATCCAAAAGAGTGCCGACCATATCAGCAAGACTCTTGCCAGCGTCAAGACCGAGTTTGGCAAGTTTGGTGGCATTCTGGTCAAGGCACAAAAGCATCTCCAACATGCCTCGGGCAATATTGATGAATTATTAAACCGTCGTACCACAGCTATCGAGCGGACGCTCCGTCACATTGAGTTGTCAGAAGGTGAGCCTGCGCTTGATCTACTCCATTTCCAAGAAGATGAGGAAGAATATGAAGATTAGTCACATGAAAAAAGATGAGCTGTTTGAAGGCTTTTACCTAATCAAGTCAGCTGACCTGAGGCAAACTCGAGCTGGGAAAAACTACCTAGCCTTTACCTTCCAAGATGATAGTGGCGAGATTGAAGGGAAACTCTGGGATGCCCAACCTCATAACGTTGAGGCCTTTACCGCAGGTAAGGTTGTCCACATGAAAGGGCGCCGAGAAGTTTATAACAACACTCCACAAGTCAATCAAATTACCCTTCGCTTGCCTCAACCTGGCGAACCAAATGACCCAGCTGATTTCAAGGTCAAGTCGCCAGTTGATGTCAAGGAAATTCGTGACTACATGTCGCAAATGATTTTCAAAATTGAAAATCCTGTCTGGCAACGAATTGTCCGAAAGCTCTACACCAAGTATGATAAGGAATTCTACTCCTATCCAGCTGCCAAGACTAATCACCATGCCTTTGAAACGGGTTTGGCTTATCATACGGCGACCATGGTGCGTTTGGCAGATGCTATTAGCGAAGTCTATCCTCAGCTCAATAAGAGCCTGCTCTATGCTGGGATTATGTTACATGACTTAGCTAAAGTCATTGAGTTGACGGGGCCAGACCAGACCGAGTACACGGTCAGAGGCAATCTCCTTGGGCATATCGCTCTCATTGATAGTGAAATTACCAAGACAGTGATGGAACTCGGTATCGATGATACCAAGGAAGAAGTCGTTCTGCTTCGTCACGTAATCCTTAGTCATCATGGCTTACTTGAGTATGGAAGTCCAGTCCGTCCACGCATTATGGAAGCAGAGATTATCCATATGATTGACAATCTGGATGCTAGTATGATGATGATGTCAACAGCTCTGGCTTTGGTGGATAAAGGAGAGATGACCAATAAAATCTTCGCTATGGATAATCGTTCCTTCTATAAACCAGATTTAGATTAATAATTTAAGAAAAATGAGCATTTTTTAGGATAAGAATGTTCGTTTTTTTATGTGAATATGGTATAATAAGTAAAAGACAAAAATGAATACTCTTCGAAAATCTCTTCAAACTAGGCTAGCATCGCCTTGTCGTATGTATATATGTAGTTATATTACAGACCTTGTCAGTTCTATCGACAATCTCAAAACAGTGTTTTGAACCACCAGCGACCAGCTTTCTAGTTTGCTTTTGATTTTTTGAATAAAAATGGAATAGGAAATAGAAATGAAATTAAGAAGAAGTGATCGGATGGTTGTCATTTCCAACTATTTGATTAATCATCCTTATAAACTAACTAGTCTCAATACTTTTGCTGAAAAGTATGAATCTGCTAAATCATCCATCTCAGAAGATATCGTCATTATCAAACGCGCCTTTGAGGAAATCGAAATTGGTCACATCCAGACTGTAACTGGGGCTGGCGGAGGTGTTATCTTTACACCGTCTATTTCGAGTCAGGATGCTAAGGAAATGGTTGAAGACTTGCGTGCCAAGTTGTCAGAAAGTGACCGTATCTTGCCAGGTGGCTATATCTACCTGTCTGATTTGCTTAGCACACCAGCTATCTTGAAAAATATTGGTCGCATTATTGCCAAGAGCTTTATGGACCAAAAGATTGACGCGGTTATGACAGTAGCGACCAAGGGTGTTCCGCTTGCAAATGCAGTTGCCAATGTCCTCAATGTTCCTTTTGTCATTGTGCGCCGTGACTTGAAAATTACCGAAGGTTCAACGGTTAGCGTCAACTATGTATCCGGTTCAAGTGGTGACCGCATCGAGAAAATGTTCCTTTCAAAACGCAGTCTAAAGGCAGGCAGCCGTGTCTTGATTGTGGATGACTTCTTGAAAGGTGGCGGAACTGTCAACGGGATGATCAGCCTCTTGCGCGAGTTCGACTCAGAACTGGCAGGTGTTGCAGTCTTTGCGGATAATGCCCAAGAAGAACGTGAAAAGCAGTTTGACTACAAGTCACTCTTGAAGGTAACCAATATTGATGTCAAGAACCAAGCCATTGATGTTGAGGTTGGCAATATCTTTGACGAAGATAAATAAGAGATAGAACTAAAGGTTGGAACGATTGTCCCAGCCTTTCTTTGCAAATAGAATAGAAGGAAGTATATGAAAACACCATTTATCAATAGAGAACAGTTAGAAGCGATTGTTTCCGAGTTCCCAACTCCCTTTCACTTGTATGATGAGAAGGGAATTCGTGAGAAGGCAAGAGCCGTCAACCAAGCCTTTTCGTGGAACAAGGGCTTTAAGGAATATTTTGCAGTTAAGGCTACTCCAACCCCAGCTATTTTAAAAATTCTTCAAGAGGAAGGTTGTGGAGTGGACTGCTCTAGTTATGTGGAGCTTTTGATGAGCCATAAACTGGATTTTCCAGGTTCTGAGATCATGTTCTCTTCAAACAATACGCCAGATAAGGAATATGCCTATGCGCGTGAATTGGGTGCGACCATTAACTTGGATGCATTTGAAGATATTGAACATCTGGAGCGTGCAGCAGGTATTCCAGAAATCATCTCTTGTCGTTACAATCCCGGAGGCGTTTTTGAACTGGGAACAGACATCATGGACAATCCTGGAGAAGCCAAGTTTGGCATGACCAAGGACCAGCTCTTTGAAGCTTTTGCCATCTTGGAGGAAAAAGGAGCTAAGACTTTTGGGATTCACTCCTTTCTAGCATCTAATACTGTGACTCATCTCTATTATCCAGAGTTGGCGCGTCAGCTCTTTGAATTGGCTGTTGAAATCAAGGAAAAGTTGGGCATTTCGCTAGACTTTATCAATCTTTCTGGCGGTATTGGTGTCAATTATCGTCCTGATCAGGAGCCAAATGATATTGCCTTGATTGGTGAGGGGGTTCGTAAGGTTTATGAAGAAGTTCTTACGCCAGCAGGTCTTGGTCAGGTCAAGATTTTCACCGAATTGGGTCGTTTTATGTTGGCACCTCACGGTGCTTTGGTCACAAGAGTCACTCATAAGAAGAAAACTTACCGTACCTATCTAGGTGTGGATGCATCAGCAGTCAACCTCATGCGTCCAGCTATGTACGGAGCCTACCACCATATTACTAACGTGACCCATCCAGATGGACCAGCTGAAGTGGTAGATGTGGTCGGCTCACTCTGTGAAAACAATGATAAATTTGCAGTGAATCGCGAACTGCCTCATACAGAAATCGGTGATTTGCTGGTAATTCATGATACAGGTGCCCACGGTTTTTCAATGGGCTACCAGTACAATGCCAAACTTCGTTCTGCGGAAATCCTCTATACCGAAGAAGGAAAAGCCCGTCAAATCCGCCGTGCAGAGCGCCCTGAGGACTATTTTGCAACCTTGTATGGCTTTGATTTTGAAGAATAAAATGATAAGTAATTGAAAATGAAATTGAAAAACAGATTGCTTTCTAAAAAATAGGCAAAAACCTTGTTTTTCCTTCAAGTCGTGATATAATAAAACTATAAAACGTTTTCAAGGAAGGTAACGATATGTCTGAAGAAACAATTGATTATGGACAAGTGACAGGAATGGTGCATTCGACAGAAAGCTTTGGGTCAGTAGATGGGCCTGGTATTCGCTTTATTGTCTTTTTGCAGGGCTGTCACATGCGTTGCCAGTATTGCCACAACCCTGACACTTGGGCTATGGAGTCCAATAAGTCACGTGAACGGACGGTAGATGATGTCTTGACAGAAGCCTTGCGCTACCGCGGTTTCTGGGGAAATAAGGGTGGGATTACAGTCAGTGGAGGAGAAGCCCTCTTGCAGATTGATTTCCTGATTGCCCTCTTTACCAAGGCCAAGGAACAAGGAATCCACTGTACCTTGGACACCTGTGCCCTTCCTTTCCGTAATAAACCACGTTACCTTGAGAAGTTTGATAAACTCATGGCTGTCACTGACTTGGTCCTCTTGGATATCAAGGAAATCAACGAAGAACAGCACAAGATTGTAACTAGCCAAACCAATAAAAACATCCTGGCTTGTGCCCAGTATCTATCAGATATTGGAAAACCTGTCTGGATTCGCCATGTGCTAGTTCCAGGATTGACAGACAGAGATGATGACTTGATTGAACTTGGTAAGTTCGTCAAGACCCTCAAAAATGTGGATAAGTTTGAAATTCTACCATATCATACCATGGGTGAGTTTAAATGGCGTGAATTGGGAATTCCATATTCCCTCGAAGGAGTCAAACCACCAACAGCAGACCGCGTCAAGAATGCTAAACAACTCATGGATACCGAAAGTTATCAAGATTATATGAAACGTGTACATGGATAAAAAAGAAGCCTGATGGAAACATCGGGCTTTTGATACTCAATGAAAATCAAAGAGCAAACTAGGAAGCTAGCCGTAGGCTGCTCAAAACATGGTTTTGAGGTTGTGGATAGAACTGACGAAGTTAGCTCAAAGCACTGTTTTGAGGTTGTGAATAGAACTGACGAAGTCAGTAACCATACATACGGCAAGGCGAAGCTGACGTGGTTTGAAGAGATTTTTGAAGAGTATGACTTGCAAAAAGACTTAGCAAATCAGCTAAGCCTTTTTCTTCTTATCTCGAACGTTGTTTTCCAGCGTTGCGATTTTTGTGTTTTTTCTTGCTTGTGATAGCAGTTGGTTGTTCAGGGGTAACGTCTTTTCGTCCACTTGGTGTAGAGAAAGCATTTGCTTTTGGTGGGTTCTTTGCCAGTTCTTCACGGACTTTTTTGCGAAGTTTTGGACGAACGATATAGTTGACGATAAACTGTTGGAGAATCATCATGAAACCACCGACAACCCAATAAAGTGTGACACTAGCTGGTGAGATGAGGGAGAAGCCGGCAATCATGACTGGGCTCACGTAAGCCATTTTCTTGATTTGATCTCTTTGCGTTTGATCCTCTACTCCGTGAAGTGAAAGGAGTGATTGAAGATAGTAAAGGACACCAGCGCAGGCAGCCAAAATCATACTTGGAGAGCCTAGAGGGATGCCTAGGTAGCTTGCTTGAGCAACACCTTCAGTATGTTGGGCAGTAAAGTAGATAGCGGAGAAGAAAGGCATTTGAAGGAGGAGAGGGAAACATCCTACACCACCAAACATACTGATGCCATGCTCTTTTTGAGCAGCAAAGAGAGCTTGTTGGGCTTCGAGTTTTTCTTCTTGAGTAGTTGCTTCCTTGAGACGCGTTTGGTGTGGCTCAAGGACGTGCTTGAGGGCGTTCATCTTTTCAGAGTGAAGCGTTGCCTTCCATGATTGGTAGATACCAAGTGGCAAGATAATCAAGCGCACGATAATGGTTACGATAATGATAGCGACACCAAAGCCTAGACCTTTATCATTGGCGAAGTACTTGATAGCTTCAGCCATAGGCGCTCCGAAAGTATTCCAAATGACTCCTGTTGGCTGGCCTGTGGTTTTATCGACATTGACACAGCCAGTTAAGACTAGCAACATAGCCACTCCCATAGCCGAGAGTGCAAAACGTTTAATAGATTTCACTGTTTTTATTCCTTCTTTAAAAATTATACCTTTCTATTCTACTGTTTTTTTACAAAATATACAATAGTTCTGGAGACCTAATTTGCGATTTTAAAGTCAGAGTAGGGAGGAAAGTTGCTCAGTTTGACATCTAAGTAGCTGACTTTTGAAAAAGGTGTTGGTCCTTTGCGGATTTCTTGGATAAATTTTGCCATGATAGCAGATGAGTCTGCTTGGGCTAAGATTTCCACTGTGCCATCGTCGTTATTCCATACCCGACCTGTGATACCACCAATTTCAAGTGCCAAGCTGTAAACACCCCAACGAAAGCCGACTCCCTGCACCCTACCTTGGGCAATCATTCTAACCTTTTGCATACCAAACCCCTTTGATTGTGTTATAATATTTCTATGACTATTATAACCTCAAAAGCCAATTCTGTGGTAAAAAATGCCAAGAAATTACACCAAAAAAAATACCGCAAGTCTGCTTATTTGATTGAAGGCTGGCACTTGTTTGAAGAAGCTGTCCAAGCTGGAGTGACGATTGAGAAAATCTTTGCCCTAGAAAGTTACCGAAATCAGTTAGCTACTTTTCCGCAAACTGTCTGGGTTTCAGAGGATATTTTGCTAGATTTGGCGGATTCTCAGACTCCACAGGGCATTGTTGCGGTGGTTCAAAAAGAAGAAGTAGGACAAGTTGATTTTAGTCAGGGCAAGTTCTTGTTTTTGGAAGATGTGCAAGATCCTGGTAATGTGGGAACTATCATTCGGACTGCGGATGCAGCAGGTTTTACTGGAGTGATTGTTTCAGATAAGTCAGCAGACATCTACAGTCTCAAGACCTTACGTTCTATGCAAGGCAGTCATTTTCATTTGCCTATTTACCGGATGTCTAGTCAAAGGCTTCTCGAGGAAGCAAAAGAGGCAGCTATCCCAGTGCTAGCCACAACCCTATCTAAAGATTCTGTTGATTACAGAGAACTGCCTTCTATAGAAAATTTTGTACTAGTTATGGGAAATGAAGGTCAAGGAATTAGTCCCCTTATGGCTGAAAGTGCAGACCAGTTGGTCCACATTAGTATGAAGGGGCAGGCAGAGAGTTTGAATGTTGCCGTTGCGGCCGGTATTTTAATCTTCCATTTAAGCTAATTTTAACTTTTTTTGTTATAATCAAGGAAAGATGTTCATAGAAAAGGAGAAAAGGATGAATCACACTATTATACATGACCGTGCAGGTCTCAATCAATTTTACGCTAAGGTTTATGCCTTTGTTGGTCTGGGAATCGGACTATCTGCTTTGGTATCTGGTCTCATGTTGACGGTCTTTCAGTCTCAGTTGGTTTACTTTTTGATGCAAGGGCGTCTCTGGTTGACCATTGCTACTTTTGCGGAGTTGGCCTTGGTTTTCGTTGCCAGTAGCATGGCTTCAAGAAATAGTCCAGCGGCTCTTCCAGTATTTTTACTTTACTCCGTTTTAAACGGCTTTACCCTTAGTTTTGTGGTGGCTTTCTATACTCCAGGTACAGTTTTATCTGCCTTTGTATCAAGCGCCCTTCTCTTCTTTGTCATGGCGGCAGTTGGTATCTTCACCAAGAAAGATTTGAGTGGGCTTGGTCGAGCAATGATGGCAGCTCTCATTGGTTTGCTGATTGCTATGGTAGTCAATATTTTCTTGGCTAGTGGTTTCTTTGATTATATGATCAGCGTAGCTATGGTTTTGGTTTTCTCAGGGTTGATTGCTTGGGATAATCAAAAGATTCGCCTTGCTTATGAGCAATCACAAGGTCGTGTAGCGACAGGTTGGGTTGTGTCAATGGCTCTCAGTATCTATCTTGATTTTATCAATCTCTTCCTAAGTATTTTACGTATCTTCGGTCGTAATGACTAAAGGGTCTATGAAATCAGTGTTTTGAGTGACACTGATTTTTTTAAATTTTCTCTTTTCTTTTCTTGGAAATAGGTGTATAATGCTTTTAACTAATTTTTGAGGAGTAGTTTATGAAGAAAAGTTTTATCCATCAACAAGAAGAAATTTCCTTTGTCAAAAACACTTTTACCCAGTATTTGAAAGATAAGCTAGAAGTTGTCGAAGTTCAAGGTCCTATCTTGAGTAGGGTTGGCGACGGGATGCAGGACAACTTATCAGGTGTTGAGAATGCCGTATCGGTTAAGGTTCTCCAAATCCCTGATGCTACTTATGAAGTGGTGCACTCCCTTGCCAAATGGAAACGCCACACTTTGGCTCGTTTTGGTTTCGGTGAAGGTGAAGGTCTTTTCGTCCACATGAAGGCCCTTCGTCCAGACGAAGATTCGCTGGATGCGACCCACTCTGTTTATGTTGACCAGTGGGACTGGGAGAAGGTTATCCCAAATGGTAAACGCAATATCGCTTATCTAAAAGAAACAGTTGAGAAGATTTACAAGGCTATTCGCCTGACAGAGCTAGCTGTTGAAGCCCGCTATGACATCGAATCTATCTTGCCAAAACAAATCACCTTTATCCACACAGAAGAGTTGGTAGAACGCTACCCAGACTTGACACCGAAAGAGCGTGAAAATGCTATCTGTAAAGAATTTGGAGCTGTCTTCTTGATTGGTATCGGTGGGGAATTGCCGGACGGCAAACCGCACGATGGACGTGCACCAGACTACGATGACTGGACAAGCGAATCTGAAAATGGCTACAAGGGTCTAAATGGTGATATTCTTGTTTGGAATGAGTCTCTAGGTGGAGCCTTTGAATTGTCTTCTATGGGGATTCGTGTAGATGAAGAAACGCTTCGCCGTCAGGTTGCCATCACAGGTGATGAAGACCGCTTGGAATTGGAATGGCACAAGGCTCTGTTGAATGGCTTATTCCCATTGACAATCGGTGGAGGAATTGGACAATCTCGTATGGCCATGTTCTTACTTCGCAAGAAACACATCGGAGAGGTGCAAACAAGTGTTTGGCCTCAAGAAGTCCGCGATACTTACGAAAATATTTTGTAGAGAATCGAACCGTAAGGTTCGGTTTTCTTTCTCTTTTTGCCTATAATTTGGTATAATAAACGGTATGAAAATCGTATCAGGAATCTATGGGGGACGTCCCCTCAAGACACTAGAAGGAAAGACGACAAGACCTACTTCAGATAAGGTTAGGGGAGCTATTTTTAACATGATTGGTCCCTACTTTGAAGGGGGACGCGTCTTGGACCTTTATGCAGGTAGTGGTGGTTTATCTATCGAGGCAGTATCGCGTGGCATGTCCAGTGCTGTTTTGGTGGAACGAGACCGTAAGGCTCAGGCTATCGTGGCTGAAAATATCCAGATGACCAAGGATGTTGGAAAATTTCAACTTCTCAAGATGGATGCAGAAAGGGCATTGGAGCAGGTATCTGGGGAATTCGACCTCATTTTCTTAGACCCTCCTTATGCCAAGGAACAAATCGTAGCAGATATTGAAAAAATGGCTGAGAGAGAGCTTTTTTCTGAAGATGTCATGGTCGTGTGTGAGACGGATAAGGCCGTTGAGCTTCCAGAAGAAATTGCCTGCCTGGGCATCTGGAAGGAAAAAATTTATGGAATTAGTAAGGTGACGGTCTATGTCAGATAAGATTGGCTTATTCACAGGCTCATTTGATCCGATGACAAATGGGCATCTGGATATGATTGAACGAGCTAGCAGACTTTTTGATAAGCTCTATGTCGGTATTTTTTTTAATCCCCACAAACAAGGATTTCTCCCTCTTGAAAATCGTAAACGGGGACTAGAAAAGGCTTTGGAACATTTGGGAAATGTTGAAGTCGTGTCTTCTCATGATAAATTGGTGATCGATGTCGCAAAAAGACTGGGGGCTACTTTCCTAGTGCGGGGTTTGAGAAATGCAGCGGATTTGCAATATGAAGCTAGTTTTGATTACTACAATCATCAGCTGTCTCCTGATATAGAGACTATTTATTTACATAGCCGACCTGAACATCTCTATATCAGTTCATCAGGCGTTAGAGAGCTTTTGAAGTTTGGTCAGGATATTACCTGCTATGTTCCTGAGAGTATTTTGGAGGAAATAAGAAATGAAAAAAAAGATTAGATGGCCCTTATACGTCATTGCGGCCTTGATTGTGACTTTCTTGGCATTTGTAGTGCCCTTGCCCTACTATATAGAGGTTCCAGGTGGTTCAGAAGATATTCGCCAAGTCCTTAAAGTCAATGACACAGAAGATAAGGAAGCTGGTGCCTATCAATTCGTTACAGTTGGTGTCCAACACGCAACTTTAGCTCATATGGTTTATGCTTGGTTGACGCCTTTTACAGATATTCGGAGTGCCCAGGAGACTACAGGTGGTTCTTCCGATGTTGAATTTATGCGAATTAATCAATTCTACATGCAGACATCGCAAAATATGGCCAAGTATCAAGGACTAAAAACAGCTGGTAAGGATATCGAACTCAAGTACTTTGGGGTTTATGTCTTGAATGTGACGGATAATTCAACCTTTAAAGGGATTCTCAATATCTCTGATACGGTCACAGCAGTCAATGATCAGACCTTTGATAGTTCCAAAGACTTGATTGATTACGTCAGTTCTCAACAATTAGGAGACTCAGTTAAAGTGACCTATGAAGAGGATGGGCAAACCAAGTCTGCAGAAGGAAAGATTATCAGCTTGGAAAATGGCAAAAATGGGATTGGAATCGGCTTGATTGATCGTACAGAGGTAATCAGCAATATCCCAATTAGCTTTTCAACAGCTGGTATTGGCGGCCCAAGTGCTGGTCTCATGTTTAGTCTAGCTATCTATACTCAAATAGCTCACCCAGGTCTTCGTAATGGTCGTATTGTTGCCGGTACAGGAACCATTGACCGTGATGGGAATGTGGGGGACATTGGAGGTATTGATAAAAAGGTTGTAGCTTCGGCTAGGGCAGGTGCTGCTATTTTCTTTGCCCCTGATAACCCTGTTAGCGAAGAAGAACAAAAAGCGCATCCGAATGCGAAAAACAACTACCAAACAGCCCTAGAAGCAGCTAAAACAATCAAGACAGATATGAAAATCGTGCCAGTTAAAACCTTACAAGATGCAATTGATTACTTGAAAAACAATCCCTAGTTTTTAAGTGAAGTTTCCAAACTAGCGCACAAACAGAGAAGATGGTATAATAGTCAAATGGTTCAATTATTATTCACTCTAAGCAGTCACATGCTCTTTATTTATGTGAGTTTTTACCTTTTAAAGAATCTTGTTAGATGGGAAAAGGTTTTAAAAGTGACAACTGAGAATACAGGAAAAGTTCGTTTATTAGTAGCCTTTTTTAGCATTGTCATGGGCTACATCCTGAGTTCTTTCTTTATCAGCCTGTATCAGTTGTGGCAAGAAGCGCTTAGAGGATTATTATAAAATCAAGAGTAAAGGAAACGAGTATGGACAAAATTGTGGTTCAAGGTGGCGATAATCGTCTGGTAGGAAGTGTTACTATCGACGGAGCAAAGAATGCAGTCTTGCCCTTGTTGGCAGCGACTATTCTAGCAAGTGAAGGAAAGACAGTCTTACAGAATGTACCGATCTTGTCGGATGTCTTTATTATGAATCAGGTGGTTGGTGGTTTGAATGCCAAGGTTGACTTTGATGAGGAGGCTCATCTTGTCGAGGTGGATGCTACTGGCGACATCACTGAGGAAGCCCCTTATAAGTATGTCAGCAAGATGCGCGCCTCCATCGTTGTCTTGGGACCAATTCTTGCCCGTGTAGGTCATGCTAAGGTATCCATGCCAGGTGGTTGTACGATTGGTAGCCGTCCTATTGATCTTCATTTGAAAGGTCTGGAAGCTATGGGGGCTAAGATTAGCCAGACAGCTGGTTACATCGAAGCCAAGGCTGATCGCTTACACGGTGCCCATATCTATATGGACTTTCCAAGTGTTGGTGCTACGCAGAACTTGATGATGGCTGCAACTCTAGCTGATGGGGTGACAGTGATTGAAAATGCTGCGCGTGAGCCTGAGATTGTGGACCTAGCCATTCTCCTCAATGAAATGGGAGCCAAGGTTAAGGGTGCTGGTACAGAGACCATTACCATTACTGGTGTTGAGAAACTTCATGGTACGACTCACAATGTAGTCCAAGACCGTATCGAAGCAGGAACCTTTATGGTAGCTGCTGCCATGACTGGTGGTGATGTCTTGATTAAAGACGCTGTTTGGGAGCACAACCGTCCCTTGATTGCCAAATTGCTTGAAATGGGAGTGGAAGTGACGGAGGAGACTGAAGGAATTCGCGTTCGCTCTCAACTAGAAAATCTAAAAGCTGTCCATGTGAAAACCTTGCCCCACCCAGGATTTCCAACAGATATGCAGGCTCAATTTACAGCCTTGATGACAGTTGCAAAAGGCGAATCAACCATGGTGGAGACAGTTTTCGAAAATCGTTTCCAACACCTAGAAGAAATGCGTCGTATGGGCTTACACTCGGAGATTATCCGTGATACAGCTCGTATTGTTGGTGGGCAACCTTTGCAGGGAGCGGAAGTTCTTTCTACTGACCTTCGTGCCAGTGCAGCCTTGATTTTGACAGGTTTGGTAGCACAGGGAGAAACTGTAGTTGGTAAATTGGTTCACTTGGATAGAGGCTACTACCGTTTCCATGAGAAATTGGCGCAGTTAGGTGCTAAGATTCAGCGGATTGAGGCAAGTGATGAAGATGAATAAGAAATCAAGCTACGTAGTCAAGCGTTTACTTTTAGTCATCATAGTACTGATTTTAGGCGTTCTAGCCCTAGGAATCGGTTTAATGGTCGGTTATGGAATCTTGGGCAAGGGTCAAGATCCGTGGGCTATCCTGTCTCCAGCAAAATGGCAGGAATTGATTCATAAATTTACAGGAAATTAGGCTGGGAGACCAGCCTTTTTCTAAAGATAAGGAGAAATATGAACAAAAAAACAAGACAGACACTGATTGGTTTGCTAGTGTTATTGCTCTTATCTGCGGGGAGCTACTATATTAAGCAGACTGAACTAGGAAATCAGGCTGCTAAGACAAAAATGAGTCAGAAAAGTCAATCACCAGACGCGCCTGGTCAAGAATTGGCGGAAAGTGTCTTAACAGACGCAGTCAAAAGCCAAATAAAAGGGAGTCTGGAGTGGAACGGGGCTGGTGCTTTTATCGTCAATGGTAATAAAACAAACCTAAATGCCAAGGTTTCAAGTAAGCCCTACGCTGATAATAAGACAAAGACAGTGGGCAAGGAAACAGTGCCAACCGTAGCTAATGCCCTCTTGTCTAAGGCTACTCGCCAGTACAAGAATCGTGAAGAAACCGGGAATGGTTCGACTTCTTGGACTCCACCAGGTTGGCATCAGGTCAAGAATCTAAAGGGCTCTTATACCCATGCAGTCGATAGAGGTCACTTGTTAGGCTATGCCTTAATCGGTGGTTTGGATGGTTTTGATGCCTCGACAAGCAATCCTAAAAACATTGCTGTTCAGACAGCCTGGGCAAATCAGGCGCAGGCCGAGGATTCGACTGGTCAAAACTACTATGAAAGTAAGGTGCGTAAAGCCTTGGATAAAAACAAGCGTGTCCGTTACCGTGTAACCCTTTACTACGCTTCAAACGAGGATTTAGTTCCTTCAGCTTCACAGATTGAAGCCAAGTCTTCGGATGGAGAATTGGAATTCAATGTTCTAGTTCCCAATGTTCAAAAGGGACTTCAACTGGATTACCGAACTGGAGAAGTAACTGTAACTCAGTAAAATATGAAATAAACTCCTATGTCACTTGTGGATATAGGAGTTCTTTTCTGGACAATTTAAGTAGAACTAGAATAGACACTGATAAAAAATAATATGTACTGGACTAGATTTTGTGATATAATGAAGGATAAGATACTATTTTAGGAGAAGAACTATGGAAGACCCAAGTAGTCAGAATTTGTTGCTACAATTTGTTTTATTGTTTATCTTGACGATATTAAATGCCTTTTTCTCAGCCACAGAAATGGCCATGGTTTCTCTTAATCGTGCCCGAGTTGAACAAAAGGCGGAAGAAGGAGACAGACGCTACATCCGCCTGCTGAAGGTACTAGAAAATCCTAACCACTTTTTATCAACCATTCAGGTAGGAATCACCCTGATTACAATCTTATCAGGGGCGAGTTTAGCTGATACTCTAGGACGTGTGATTGCCTCTTGGCTTGGGAATGGCGAAACAGCACAAGCCGTGGCAACTTTTCTATCCTTGGCATTTTTGACCTATATTTCCATCGTTTTTGGGGAATTATATCCTAAGAGAATCGCTCTTAATCTAAAGGATGCCTTGGCCATTCGTACAGCGCCGGTTATCATTGGGATCGGAAAACTAGTCAGTCCTTTTGTTTGGCTTTTAGCTGCTTCGACCAATTTCTTGAGCCGTTTGACTCCTATGTCATTCGATGATGCGGATGAAAAGATGACCCGTGATGAAATTGCCTATATGCTGACAAATAGTGAAGAAACATTGGATGCTGATGAGATTGAGATGCTACAAGGTGTCTTTTCGCTCGATGAACTGATGGCGCGAGAGGTTATGGTTCCTCGAACGGATGCCTTTATGGTGGATATTCAGGATGATAGTCAAGCCATTATCCAAAGTATTTTAAAACAAAACTTTTCCCGTATACCAGTTTACGATGGGGATAAGGACAATGTGATTGGCATCATTCACACCAAGAGTCTCCTTAAGGCTGGTTTTGTGGACGGTTTTGATAATATTGTTTGGAAGAAAATCTTACAAGATCCACTTTTTGTACCTGAAACTATTTTTGTGGATGACTTGCTAAAAGAATTGCGAAATACCCAAAGACAAATGGCAATCTTGCTAGATGAATACGGCGGTATGGCTGGTTTGGTGACTTTGGAAGACCTCTTAGAGGAAATTGTTGGTGAAATTGATGATGAAACGGACAAAGCAGCAATAGATGTTCATCAGATTGGCGAGGATACCTACATTGTTCAAGGAACTATGACCCTCAATGATTTCAATAATTACTTTGATGTTGAACTGGAAAGTGATGACGTTGATACCATCGCTGGTTATTATTTGACAGGAATTGGAACCATTCCAACGACTGAGAAACTCAGCTATGAATTGGTCAGCCAAAACAAACAACTTATCTTAACCAATGATAAAGTGAAAAATGGACGTGTTACCAAGGTAAAGATCCAAATTACAGAAGTCGAAATAGAAGAAGAAACAGAGTAAACTAGAGGCTTTTGTCACCATACGTGACGAAGCTTTTTTCAGTTGATTTCATGAGGGAATTATGTCATGGAAAGAACTTTGCCCCAAAAGTTTTTCAAAATTATCCGTATTTATCAGAAGAAAAAATAAAAAAGCCCTTCAAATTGGGCTTTCTGTTCATTTGAAACCTGATAAATCAAGTTATAGAAGGCGGTAGACGGATTTGAACCGACGATCAAGCTTTTGCAGAGCCGTGCCTTACCACTTGGCTATACCGCCTTAACGTTTCTTATTATACCTTGAAAATGATTTTCAGTCAATAGCTTTTTCAGTTTTTTGTACCATAGTGTGATTCGAATGTGATGCCAAGTTTTCTATGGGAAAAAAATGGTAAATTCCCAAACTAAGTTCTACTGCTAATCCAAGTGGAAGTTAGTCTGATAAAAATCGTAAAAACCAGTGAACATCCGTGTCAGGGTAAGTTCCACTGGTTTTACTAATGCTTGATTTTATTGCTTTTGTAGCCAAAATGAATCGAAAAAAAGAGCGCACAAAATCCTCTTATCTGAAAGCGTTTCAGATTAAGTTCCGCTATGGTGGAAGTTAGTGTGAGACGTTTGAATAGGGTTTTAGGTTAGTTTTTAGAACTTATGTTGGAGTAATTTAGAAGACTGACAGACGTCTTCTGCAGGTATTTTAGAAATACCGAGAAGCTTAGGAATTTCTTCTCCATAAGTAAAGGCAAAGAGTTCATAAGCTGACTTTCCATTCAAAGCAGCACGTTTGACGCTGTTGACATGAGAGCAGACGAGATTGATGTCCTCTTGAGTTAAATTGTCAAAAGAAGTTCCTTTAGGTAGAATGTCGCGAATCAGCGTGTGATTTTTCTCAATTCTCCCTTTCTGGTCAGAGCGATTAGGGTCACAAAAGAAGAGTTTACTCTCTCCTCGCACATCCATTTCGATGTCATCAACCCTGGCAAACTCTCCACCATTATCGGTAAGAATGACAGGGAAGAGTTGGAAGAAATCTTTGTCCGCTTGGTGAAGAGTGTTCTTGATGTCATAGAGATGTTTGGTAACCTCAAGGGCAGTTTTATTATCCAGAAGTCTAGCGAAGATAAAGTTACAGAAAGATAGATTGAAGGTGAGTAGGACTTTACCTCCCATTCTCCCCATAACTGTGTCCATTTCCAGCCAAGAGTCTAGTTGATTCAGTGCTAAATAGTTTTGGAAATCCTCATAGGAACGGCCTTTTTTAGCTTCTTTAGGGATGGAAGGTAGCTTACTTTTTCGTCTTTCTTTGAATTTAACGGCTCTGGCAAGATCAATCGGAGCGATAGATAGGTACCCTTTTCGGATGTGTCGATAGACAGTTGAGGAGCTGACATCAAGGTTATGAGTTTTGAGAATATGATAGATGTGTTGTCCTTTTTTAACCCCATCAGAAATGACTTTGTCCATGTCCCAGAAGGTCTTGGAATTGAGGGGAGTTCCTTCACGAGCTTCGCCAAGAGTTTGTTCGTATTGTTTTTGAGCTTGCTTAGCGAGGTAGAAGATCTTCTTATAGCCACAATTCTGTCTTCTTTTAGGGCAGCCGTTACAGACAAAGGGAGCTTTGTCGAGTAGAGGGCAAGGAAGGTTATGGCATGTAGACTCTCGGACTTGTCTGTTTCGTTTGACTTCTTTAGAAACAGTAGTCGGGTCTTTTAGAATGGATTGTCCAATAGCTTTGAAGGTTTCACTGCGCTCTAAACCTAATTGGATATCATTACGGTCTGAAAGGGTAAGGTGTTTATGTTTTGTCATAGTAGACCTCGTTTCTAACTCAAACGTCTCACACTTAATTCCACCATAAAAATCCGTTTTAGACTAATTTCCACTTTGGTCAGGCAAGTGGAAGTTACTTTGAGAAGTTAGAATGGGAAAAAAATTACCAAAAACCTACTGAATCCCCTTGAAAAATCTAGCTAAATAGGGTATAATATGAGTAATCATTTGTCGTAGGTTTTGTCTGAAATATTGTCCAGACAAGGCTCACAGCAGTTAAATCTTCTGAAAAAGTCAGATTTAGCTGCTCTTTTTGTGCTTTTTTTCAGGATTTTGAGTACTTGTAACAAAGACTTAAAGATTCTGAAAATTTATCAAGGGGACACGGTGATAAGGGTTTTTAAAACCATATGACGATTAGAAAAGCCTGATTGATAAGGCTTGGAACTTATTTATAAAGGAGAATCATCTTGGCAGGACATGACGTTCAATACGGGAAACATCGTACCCGTCGTAGTTTTTCAAGAATCAAAGAAGTTCTTGACTTACCAAATTTGATTGAAATTCAAACTGACTCATTCAAAGATTTCCTAGACCACGGTCTTAAGGAAGTGTTTGAAGATGTATTGCCAATTTCAAACTTCACAGACACAATGGAGTTGGAATTTGTTGGATATGAAATCAAGGAACCAAAATACACGCTAGAGGAAGCTCGTATCCACGATGCTAGCTACTCAGCACCAATTTTTGTAACCTTCCGCTTGATCAATAAAGAAACAGGCGAAATCAAGACCCAAGAAGTTTTCTTTGGTGATTTCCCAATCATGACAGAAATGGGTACTTTCATCATCAATGGTGGTGAACGTATTATCGTATCTCAGTTGGTCCGCTCACCAGGTGTTTACTTTAACGACAAAGTTGATAAAAACGGTAAAGTGGGCTACGGTTCAACTGTTATTCCTAACCGTGGAGCTTGGTTGGAGCTTGAAAGCGACTCAAAAGACATCGCCTACACTCGTATCGACCGTACTCGTAAGATTCCATTTACAACCTTGGTTCGTGCGCTTGGTTTCTCAGGTGATGATGAAATCTTTGATATCTTTGGTGATAGCGAATTGGTTCGCAATACTGTTGAAAAAGATATCCACAAGAACCCAATGGACTCTCGTACCGATGAAGCTTTGAAGGAAATCTACGAACGCCTTCGTCCAGGTGAACCTAAGACAGCTGAAAGCTCACGTAGCTTGCTTGTAGCTCGTTTCTTTGACCCACGTCGCTATGATTTAGCAGCAGTTGGTCGTTACAAGATCAATAAAAAACTCAATGTTAAAACACGCTTGCTTAACCAAACAATTGCTGAGCCGTTGGTAGACCCTGAAACAGGAGAAATCTTGG
The DNA here is from genome assembly GCF_059738785.1 of Streptococcus nakanonensis. Classification (NCBI taxonomy): domain Bacteria; kingdom Bacillati; phylum Bacillota; class Bacilli; order Lactobacillales; family Streptococcaceae; genus Streptococcus; species Streptococcus nakanonensis. The sequence continues at coordinate 296,286 of NZ_AP027139.1, forward strand.
TAGAAGCTGGAACAATCATGACTCGTAGCGTGATTGAAAGCATTGAAAGCCATTTGGATGGTGATTTGAATAAGATTGTTTACATTCCAAATGATGCAGCTGTTGTGACTGAGCCAGTTGTCCTTCAAAAATTCAAGGTTGTTGCACCAACTGATCCAGACCGTGTCGTAACTATCATTGGTAATGCCAATCCAGATGACAAGGTTCGTATCGTCACTCCTGCAGATATTCTTGCTGAGATGAGCTACTTCCTCAACTTGGCTGAAGGACTTGGCCGTGTAGATGATATCGACCACCTTGGAAACCGTCGTATCCGTGCGGTTGGTGAATTGCTTGCCAACCAAGTACGTCTTGGACTTTCTCGTATGGAACGTAATGTCCGTGAACGTATGTCTGTTCAAGATAACGAAGTCTTGACACCACAACAAATTATCAATATCCGTCCTGTAACAGCTGCGGTGAAAGAATTCTTTGGTTCATCACAGTTGTCACAGTTCATGGACCAACACAACCCACTTTCTGAGTTGTCTCACAAACGCCGTTTGTCAGCCTTAGGACCTGGTGGTTTGACTCGTGACCGTGCCGGATATGAAGTACGTGACGTGCACTACACTCACTATGGTCGTATGTGTCCTATCGAGACACCTGAAGGACCTAACATCGGTTTGATCAATAACTTGTCATCTTACGGACATTTGAACAAGTATGGTTTTGTTCAAACACCATACCGTAAGGTTGACCGTGAAACAGGCGGTGTTACAAACGAAATCGTTTGGTTGACAGCCGATGAAGAAGATGAATTTACTGTAGCACAGGCTAATTCTCGTCTGAATGAAGATGGAACCTTTGCTGAGAAGATTGTCATGGGACGTCACCAAGGGGTCAACCAAGAGTATCCAGCGAATGTTGTTGACTACATGGACGTTTCACCAAAACAGGTAGTTGCCGTTGCGACAGCATGTATTCCTTTCTTGGAAAACGATGACTCCAACCGTGCCCTCATGGGAGCCAACATGCAACGTCAGGCTGTGCCATTGATCAATCCTCAAGCACCTTACGTTGGTACTGGTATGGAATACCAAGCAGCCCACGATTCAGGAGCTGCTGTGATTGCTCAGTATGATGGTAAAGTTACTTACGCAGATGCTGACAAGGTAGAAGTTCGTCGTGAAGATGGTTCATTGGACGTTTACCACATCCAAAAATTCCGTCGTTCAAACTCAGGTACTGCCTACAACCAACGCACTCTCGTAAAAGTTGGCGATGTCGTTGAAAAAGGCGATTTCATCGCTGACGGACCTTCTATGGAAAATGGAGAAATGGCGCTTGGACAAAACCCAATCGTTGCCTACATGACTTGGGAAGGTTACAACTTCGAGGATGCCGTTATCATGAGCGAACGCTTGGTTAAAGACGATGTCTACACATCTGTCCACCTTGAAGAATACGAATCAGAAACGCGCGATACAAAGCTTGGGCCTGAAGAAATTACTCGTGAAATTCCAAACGTTGGGGAAGACGCTCTTAAAGACCTTGACGAAATGGGTATTATCCGTATCGGTGCTGAGGTTAAAGAAGGCGACATCCTTGTAGGTAAAGTAACACCTAAGGGTGAGAAAGACCTTTCGGCTGAAGAACGTCTCTTGCACGCTATCTTCGGAGATAAATCTCGTGAAGTGCGTGATACTTCTCTTCGTGTACCACACGGTGCCGATGGTGTCGTTCGTGATGTTAAGATCTTTACCCGTGCAAATGGAGATGAGTTGCAATCAGGTGTTAACATGCTGGTTCGCGTCTACATCGCTCAAAAACGTAAGATCAAGGTCGGAGATAAGATGGCCGGACGTCACGGAAATAAAGGGGTTGTCTCTCGTATCGTTCCTGTAGAAGACATGCCTTACCTTCCAGATGGAACTCCAGTCGATATCATGTTGAACCCACTTGGGGTGCCATCACGTATGAATATCGGTCAGGTTATGGAGCTCCACCTTGGTATGGCTGCTCGTACTCTTGGTATTCACATCGCAACACCAGTCTTTGACGGAGCAAGTTCTGAAGATCTTTGGTCAACTGTTAAAGAAGCAGGTATGGATAGCGATGCCAAAACGATCCTTTACGATGGACGTACTGGTGAACCATTTGATAACCGTGTTTCTGTCGGAGTCATGTACATGATCAAACTCCACCACATGGTTGATGATAAATTGCACGCGCGTTCAGTCGGACCTTACTCAACCGTTACTCAACAACCACTCGGAGGTAAAGCTCAGTTTGGTGGACAACGTTTCGGTGAGATGGAGGTTTGGGCTCTTGAAGCTTATGGTGCATCAAATGTCCTTCAAGAAATCTTGACTTACAAGTCTGACGATATCAACGGACGTCTGAAAGCTTATGAAGCCATTACAAAAGGAAAACCAATTCCAAAACCAGGTGTTCCAGAATCCTTCCGAGTTCTTGTCAAAGAATTGCAATCTCTTGGTCTTGACATGCGTGTCCTAGACGAAGATGACCAAGAAGTGGAACTTCGCGACTTGGATGAAGGAATGGACGAAGATGTCATCCACGTAGATGACCTTGAAAAAGCCCGCGAAAAAGCAGCCCAAGAGGCTAAAGCAGCCTTTGAAGCTGAAGAAGCTGAAAAAGCAACAAAAGCGGAAGCAACAGAAGAAGCTGCTGAAGAAGAATAAGCAGTTCACTTAGAATAGAAAGGGAAGAAATAGTGGTTGATGTAAATCGTTTTAAAAGTATGCAAATCACCCTAGCTTCTCCAAGCAAAGTCCGTTCATGGTCTTATGGAGAAGTCAAAAAACCTGAAACAATCAATTACCGTACCTTGAAACCAGAACGCGAAGGACTCTTTGATGAAGTGATCTTTGGTCCTACAAAAGACTGGGAATGTGCTTGTGGTAAATATAAACGTATTCGTTACAGAGGGATTGTTTGTGACCGCTGTGGGGTTGAAGTAACGCGTACAAAAGTTCGTCGTGAGCGTATGGGGCACATTGAGTTGAAAGCTCCTGTATCTCACATCTGGTACTTCAAGGGAATTCCAAGCCGTATGGGCTTGACCCTTGATATGAGCCCCCGTGCCCTCGAGGAAGTTATCTACTTTGCGGCTTATGTGGTGATTGATCCTAAGGATACACCACTTGAGCACAAGTCTATCATGACAGAGCGCGAATACCGTGAGCGCTTGCGTGAATATGGTTATGGATCATTCGTTGCCAAGATGGGTGCCGAAGCCATTCAAGACCTTTTAAAACAAGTAGATCTTGAAAAAGAAATTGCTGAACTCAAAGAAGAGTTGAAAACAGCGACTGGACAAAAACGTGTCAAAGCTATCCGTCGTTTGGATGTTTTGGATGCCTTTTACAAGTCTGGAAACAAACCGGAATGGATGATTCTTAACATCCTTCCGGTTATTCCACCAGATCTTCGTCCAATGTTGCAATTGGATGGTGGCCGTTTTGCCTCATCTGACTTGAATGACCTTTACCGCCGTGTTATCAACCGTAACAACCGTTTGGCTCGTTTGCTTGAGTTGAATGCACCTGGTATCATCGTTCAAAATGAGAAGCGTATGCTTCAAGAAGCGGTTGACGCTTTGATTGACAATGGTCGTCGTGGTCGTCCAATCACAGGACCAGGTAGCCGTCCACTTAAATCATTGAGCCACATGCTTAAAGGTAAACAAGGACGCTTCCGTCAAAACTTGCTCGGTAAACGTGTTGACTTCTCAGGACGTTCCGTTATCGCCGTTGGTCCAACTCTTAAGATGTACCAATGTGGTGTGCCACGTGAAATGGCGATCGAGCTCTTTAAACCATTCGTGATGCGTGAAATCGTTGCCCGTGATATCGTGCAAAACGTCAAAGCTGCTAAACGTTTGGTGGAACGTGGAGATGAGCGTATCTGGGATATTCTTGAAGAAGTGATTAAAGAACACCCAGTGCTTTTGAACCGCGCACCTACCCTTCACCGTTTGGGTATCCAAGCCTTCGAGCCAGTCTTGATTGATGGTAAGGCCCTTCGCTTGCACCCACTTGTCTGTGAAGCCTACAATGCCGACTTTGACGGGGACCAAATGGCCATCCACGTACCGCTTTCAGAAGAAGCTCAAGCAGAAGCTCGTATCTTGATGCTAGCTGCTGAGCATATCTTGAACCCGAAAGATGGTAAACCAGTTGTTACTCCATCTCAGGACATGGTTTTGGGTAACTACTACTTGACCATGGAAGAAGCTGGCCGTGAAGGTGAAGGAATGGTCTTCAAAGACCGTGACGAAGCGGTTATGGCTTACCGTAATGGTTATGTTCACCTTCACTCACGTGTTGGTATCGCAACAGACAGCCTCAACAAGCCTTGGACAGAAGAGCAAAAACACAAGGTCTTGCTTACAACAGTTGGTAAAATCCTCTTCAACGACATCATGCCAGAGGGTCTACCATACTTGCAAGAACCAAACAATGCCAACTTGACAGAAGGCGTTCCAGCTAAATATTTCTTGCCACTTGGTGGAGATATCAAGGAAGCTATCAGCAATCTTGAACTTAACCCTCCATTCAAGAAGAAAAACCTTGGAAATATCATCGCTGAAATCTTCAAACGTTTCCGTACGACAGAAACTTCTGCCCTACTTGACCGCATGAAGAATCTCGGTTACCACCACTCAACTCTTGCAGGATTGACAGTGGGTATTGCCGATATCCCAGTCGTTGACGACAAGGCTGAAATCATTGAAGAATCACACAAACGTGTAGAACAAATCACCAAACAATTCCGTCGTGGTATGATCACAGACGACGAGCGTTACAATGCCGTTACAGCTGAATGGCGTGCTGCCCGTGAAAAACTTGAGAAACGCTTGATTGCCAACCAAGATCCTAAGAACCCAATCGTTATGATGATGGACTCTGGAGCTCGTGGTAACATCTCAAACTTCTCACAGCTTGCCGGAATGCGTGGTCTGATGGCTGCTCCGAACGGACGTATCATGGAATTGCCAATCCTTTCAAACTTCCGCGAAGGTTTGTCAGTACTCGAAATGTTCTTCTCAACTCACGGTGCGCGTAAAGGTATGACCGATACGGCCCTTAAGACAGCCGACTCAGGTTACTTGACTCGTCGTTTGGTTGACGTTGCCCAAGACGTTATCATCCGTGAGGATGACTGTGGAACAGACCGTGGTCTCTTGATCCGTTCTATCGCAGAAGGAAAAGAGATGATCGAGTCTCTCGAAGAGCGTCTCAATGGTCGTTACACTAAGAAAACTGTTAGACATCCAGAAACTGGTGCAGTTATTATCGGTCCAAATGAGCTGATTACAGAAGACAAGGCGCGTGAAATTGTCAACGCTGGTGTGGAAGAAGTGACTATCCGCTCTGTATTTACATGTAATACTCGTCACGGTGTCTGTCGTCACTGTTACGGTATCAACTTGGCGACTGGTGATGCGGTTGAAGTTGGTGAAGCAGTTGGTACAATCGCTGCCCAATCTATCGGGGAACCTGGTACACAGCTTACAATGCGTACCTTCCACACGGGTGGGGTTGCCTCAAATACCGATATTACTCAGGGTCTTCCTCGTGTTCAAGAAATCTTTGAAGCCCGCAATCCTAAAGGGGAAGCGGTTATCACAGAGGTTAAAGGACAAGTTACTGCTATCGAAGAAGATGCATCAACTCGTACTAAGAAAGTCTTTGTTAAGGGTGAAACTGGTGAAGGTGAATACGTTGTTCCATTTACAGCTCGTATGCGTGTTGAAGTTGGGGACCAAGTAGCGCGTGGTGCTGCTCTTACAGAAGGTTCTATCCAACCCAAACGCCTCCTTGCAGTTCGTGATGTCTTATCAGTTGAAACGTACCTTCTCGGTGAAGTACAAAAAGTTTACCGTAGTCAAGGGGTAGAAATCGGTGACAAACACATCGAGGTAATGGTTCGTCAAATGATTCGTAAAGTCCGTGTCATGGATCCAGGTGACACAGATCTTCTCATGGGTACCCTCATGGATATCAATGACTTTACAGATGCCAACAAAGATGTCCTTATCGCAGGTGGAGTTCCAGCGACTGGTCGACCAGTCCTTATGGGAATTACCAAAGCCTCACTTGAAACAAATAGTTTCTTGTCAGCTGCTTCCTTCCAGGAAACAACTCGTGTCCTTACTGACGCAGCTATCCGCGGTAAGAAAGACCATCTCCTTGGACTTAAAGAAAATGTTATCATCGGTAAGATCATCCCAGCGGGTACTGGTATGGCCCGTTACCGTAACCTTGAACCACATGCTATCAACGAAGAAGAATACCTTAACCCTCCAGTAGAGGAAGAAGGAAATGAAGAAACAACAGAAGTAGTTGTGGATACTGCCGTTGAAACTGTGGAAGAAACAGTAGAATAAAAGAGAATGAGAGAGCCTTCGGGTTCTCTTTCTGTTTTCTGAAAACTTTCTCCATTTTTCCATAAAATATGGTAAAATAATACTCAATGAAAATCAAAGAGCAAACTAGGAAACTAGCCGCAGGTTGCTCAAAGCACTGCTTTGAGGTTGTAGATAGAACTGACGAAGTCAGCTCAAAACACTGTTTTGAGGTTGCAGATAGAGTTGACGTGGTTTGAAGAGATTTTCGAAGAGTATAAAAGAAAGAAGCTGACAAAGGAGACTTGTATGGAACAAACATTTTTTATCATTAAACCAGATGGTGTAAAAAGAGGACTAGTGGGGGAAGTGTTGAAACGCATCGAACAACGTGGATTTACAATCGAAAAATTGGAGTTGCGTACAAAGGTTTCAGAAGAGTTGATTGACCAGCACTATCAGGACTTGGTTGGTCAAAGTTTTTACCCGCCGATTCGTGAATTTATGACTTCAGGACCAGTTCTTGTAGGTATCATTTCTGGTCCCAAAGTAATCGAAACTTGGCGGACTATGATGGGTGCGACTCGTCCAGAAGAAGCTTTACCAGGAACGATTCGAGGTAATTTTGCAAAAGCGGCTGGTGAAAATCAGGTTATCCAAAATGTTGTACATGGTTCAGATTCAGAAGAGTCAGCTAAGCGAGAAATTGCTCTTTGGTTTTAAGAGTGGATTGGCTCAATCAATTGGTTAAAAGCTCATTTGAATAGAAAGTATAGTCAATTAGTTTAAGACATGACGCATAATATCAAACTTTTTAGTTTTTGATATGGTGCGTTTTTTTGATTATGTGACTATTAGTCCGTCTCGCTCCATTAGGTGCGAGACAAAAAAACACCCGCTATGCGGGTGCGCGTCGAAGGTTATACCAAAAAAACTCCAAACGCGATACAATAAAGGTGTTCAAGCCAATTGTAAAGCGAAAGGAGAAAAATATGGCACAAAAGGTTCTTTTGTCCTGTTCTTGTTTCAATTGACTATATTTCTATACTTTTTCTTCCTTTCTCTGTGAATATCGCAAGTTTTTCCCACCTTTTCTCAATACTGAAACAACATCTTTCCAGAACTTCAATAATTTCTTTTTGTGTTAAATCATTATTTAACTAAATCTTTGGAGGCAATACGTTTTCAAAGCTACTTTTTTACCATAGGTTTTGAGCCTTCAACACAGATTACTAAGCCAAAAATGCTCTAAATTTTTGAAATTCTAACAAATTCCACTCAACTTTATCATCATCTTTGACTTTCACAATATCTTCCTCAAAATAACATGGAATAAAGATAGTTTTCTTTTGAAACGGTTGTAGGAGGAAAATCTCTCCTACACTATTATTGATTGTGAGAGAAAATTGCAAAATATCATCTACCAAACTTTCAATTATTAAGATTTTTTGCAGTTTATCTGAATTAGAATCGCAAGGCTTCTCAATAATATAATTGTCGAATTTTTTCATTCTAACTTTCTCTTCACTATTTCTTCCTTTATCAAGAAAAAGTTACCTCAATATTGATAAAGTACAATTCTAAATTAACTCCAATTATTGATTCCTGATAATATTTCAGTAACTCATCGTGCAATTAAAAACAAGGATTTTTATTTCAGACGATCCATCGTGAACACTTCATCAGCCATCTCCCAAATTGCCGGATTATGTGTTGCGATAATGATTAGCCTATTATCATCTCGAAGAGATAGCAAAATCTCCATAATCAACTGAGAGGTTGCTGGGTCTATTGAAGCTGTTGGCTCATCTGCCAGAATAAAGGGTGGATTCTTTAAGATAATTTTTGCCAAGGCAACCCGTTGCGATTCTCCGCCCGATAACTCAAAGATGCGCTTATCTAGGTCAAGATAAGCCAGGCCGACCTGTTCTAAAGCCTGCTTCTGCCTCAACCGCTGTTCCGACCGACTCAACTTTTGACCAATGAGACCTAGCTTAAGGTTTTCTTCAATACTTTGGTTTTCAATTAAGCCAAAGTTCTGGAAGAGGTAGCCCAATTCGTGACGGAAAAAATCACTCGATTTATAATTGGCCAAGTCTTTACCTCGGTAAAAAATCGTCCCATCATAAGATTCTAATTTTCCAATCATGTTCATCAAGGTTGTTTTTCCGCTACCACTTGAACCAATTAAGGCATAGACTTTTCCAGCCTCAAATGTCATTGAAAGATTCGAAAATAACTCTCGTTCTCCAAAAGATTTACTCACCTGTTTAAGTTCAATCATATTAACCTCCCTTCAAAACAAGCATGGACATCTTGTTTTCTTTCTGCATTTGGATATGTAACTGTAAAAGAGATAGACCAGTAAAGAGTAACAAGACTAAGAAAGCAACTACTATCTCTACCTGAAGAAATACACTCGCAACAAATCCCAGTAAAAACACACCCAGTTGAGCAAAGAGATAAGTGCGATGGATTTCTAAGAACCTGAGACCTGCAATGCGTTTGATAAAAATGGCACGTCTAAATTCTTCAAAGTAGAGCCTATTCATAGTGTTAAACAACAAGATTGAAGTTACAATCCCAAGCACAGCTCCTGCTAGCATTACCCAACGTTCCCTCTGGATATTATCCAATAATGTGATGTAGTTGTGGTAACCTGTTTGCATTTCTGAGACCCAATTTTCAATGCCTTGTCTCTGGATAAGCTCCTGGGCATCAGACAATTGATTAAAGAGAACGTAGTTCTGTACTGCGTCTACCCAAAAGAAAATGGACTGTGGACCAGTTGATTGGGGTGTTATAACAATGATGATTGGATCTTTCAAAAACTGCTGGTAAGAAATAGGGGTCGTATTATACACAAAACGATCCTGACCTGATTCTAAATAACCTACCGTAGCAGTCATTTGTTGTCGTTCATCTTGACTAGACATGCGACTGGTTAAGTCGTCTTCAAAAACAGATTTATAATGTTCTTCCTCTGAACGGAGGTGTTCAGGCAGCAATAAGACAAACTCCCCTACATCAAGGTGATTCATCTTTTGCTCAATAGTTGTATCTACAGGAATGTTTTGACGCTCCAAGTATTGCGGTGTGACGATAAGGACATTGCCATTCGGGCTGTAATCGTGCCATTCTGTAGAGGTTGTCAAGTTTTTGGAGGAAGCCATGCCATTTTGCAAAGAACGGTCAATTAACTGGTGTCTAGATAAGAAAGCCTTTTTTTCTGAAACAGCCAGATCCATCAATTGATACCAAGTTCTGAGTTTCCTTTGAGCTTGTTCATCAAAACCAGGACTCGTTCCTTCACGGCTGAATGATAGGGTAATCAGTTGTCTTTCCTGGCTCCAAGCCTCTTGTCCAATCCGATGCTGTTGCCAGGCTTGGGTATACTTTAAGCTACTCCCTATTCCCAGCGTTACAATAATAATCGCTAATAGTTGACCGATTAAAATCAAACTAATGATTCCTCTGACAGGCACTTGCCCTTTTATAATCTGCATCAGGTGTATCTTTTTTATCCCAACTGCGAAGAGTTGAGCGAAAAACAGGGAGATCGACAACAAGATGAGATTATAACAGAGCAAGCCTTCTCCTATGGTCATTAGGGATTGCGTTGGAAGCGACAGAATTTTTTGCATAAGAATGGCGAGTACGCCAGCTAAACTGAAACCAACAGCTATCCCTTTCAAATCCTCACCAACTGGTCTAAGGAAAATGGACCACCGTTTCTCTCCTGAAATGAGGCGAATGCCCGACGACCGTAATTGGCTAATTTGACTAATTAAAGTCAGTGCTCCAAAGGTTAAGATGAAAATCAATAGACTGATTAACTGAAATCCGTTACTAAAGATAGCCATTAACGTAGATAGTTTGGATGGAATTATCAGGTGCATGTTAGTCAAGCCAAGTTGACTTAGCTCCTCCCTTAGCAAGTGAATATCTAGGTTTCCATCGAATACAAAATAGTTTGTTTCAACACTACTACTTTGAGCATCTTCTAGTTTTTTTTCCTGTAGCCCATCAGGCAACTTTCCGTTCCCAAAGGTCGTATAAGAAAACACTGGAGTACCTTCTGAGTTAGGATCTTGGTGTTGAATCGCAATAAAGCTATCTGTTTCTTCTGCTAGTTTTTCCAAGCGTGTAGCAACATGCTGAAAAGTTGTTTCAGGGGAAGAATCATGTACAACAACGTTGGGGTAATAATGGGAGACATATGTATCAGTCCAAATGGTAAATACCCAAACAAAGAACAAACTAGCAAGCAGGTTGGATATGAGTATAAATAATTTTTTCATAGTGCATTCCTTATTCTAAAACAGAGGGCAGAAATACCTCTGCCCTCTATAAACTAAACAAGCTTACTAAACTATTGATAAAAGAATCTTCTTCAATTATTCTTTACCATCCCGCATCAAATGTAACTTGCTCCCCAAAATTTGTATTAACAAACGCATAGGCCGCACTATGTGCTCCTGCATAAACTGTTTTTTGATTGTCACGTCCATTACTTCCAACATAGGCCCAGTGATACTGTGAACCATGATAATAATTCGAAAATGCTCCCCAATTATTTGGATCATGATGGCCTCCATAGGTCCACTCGCCACCACGGTGAGAAACTGCCAAAACAGGAAGAGCTAAACTAAATGCCAAAACGGCAAGGGATGATGCAACTACTTTTCTAAATTTTAACATATTATTACTCCTCTGAATGAAATATTATGAAAATGAGCGAAATGCAACTACATATTTTAATTAGAAATCTCAGTCTGAATTATAGTATCCTATTTTTTCCTCCTTTCTAACTGCACGTTCCTTTCTACAGACAGAGACCTAATTTTATAAACCAATCTTAAATACTTTAGATTTTGTAACTCATAATTTTCAACAGTTGGTTAGCTATGAAAGCATTTTATCAAACATCTCCATTCTTATATCTATCTGGTATTGTTACAAGCTCTCATCAGAATACCTTTCTCTAAATAGTTGAATTTTAAAGTAATACGAAATCAATCAGCCTTCCCAACATCAAGACCATTGGACTTCTTTTGTGATTGCACTCGAATCTCCAATTGTCTATTCTTCTGAATAAACTGTTGGTAAGGAATTGTGTTACTAAACATAAAAACACCTAGTAATACTAATATAGATAATTTTTGAATTCCACGATTTTTCTTCATTCGTGAAACCCTTTTCTTTTTCCTTGTTTTCATTTTAACATATATATATTATTCGGTCAAGCATTTTTATGTAATTTTTGACTTTTTTTAGTTTATTACCATAAAGAATTATTTATTCTTTTAACTTGCTATTTTGAACTAAAAATTTTATAACGAAATTAAGCAAATAGGAAGGTTTATTATCTTTAATGAATACACTCGCAGAGAAATTCAGATTGAAAAGAAAAGAGTTGAGACTCTCCCAACAAACTCTTGCAGAAGGAATTTGTGAACAAAGCCAGATTAGTAAAATTGAGAGAGGGCATTTCATTCCCTCCGCAGACCTTTTGTTCAAACTCTCACAACGACTCGAAGTGCCATTAGATTATTTTTTTAATGAACAAATTGAAATTAAATCTAACCTCTCTAATTTCAAGCGATTATCTGCTCGACTATTAGATGACAGAAATTATGACGATTTGGAATATATTTATAGAATAGAGATTGAACGAAGCACTTTTCTAACACTAGAAGACCGAACTTACCTTGAATGGATTAAAGCTATTATTGACTTCTATCAATATGACAGTAAGTATGAGGCTATTTCTTCATTGGAAAATATATTATTAAAAGTCTCTTCAAATACTCTGATTTATTTAAAGGCGTTGAATACTCTATCTAATTTCTATTCCTTAGTGGGTCGTGAACAAGAATATGAGGCAAACTACTCTCATTTGATGGAGTTATATCAGACAAAAAATTTTGAGCATCAAGAATTTTTATTTGGCTACATCAGAGTTCGTTACAACTACGCTCACTACCTATTGTCAAAGGAAAAATATAATGAAGCCATCCAAGAAGCTCTTGAGACGATTGAACTCTGTAAACAAAGACAGACAAGCTACCAACTGGCTCCTCTACTTATTCTTGTAGGAAATGCTGGAGCCAAATTTCTAGACAGAGAACAAGTCAAAAATTATTATATGGAAGCAAGAGAGCTATGCAAGATTTATAACAATCCTTTAATGCTGATGAAGATAGAAAATTATTTGAAGGAATTAGATACTGTTTAGTTAATCTTGACATTATAGTTTTTCTGAAACGTTAAATAACCTGTAAGGCTGATAGTGAAATGAATACTATCAGCCTTATTTCAATTTATATTCTTCCAAAATTTCTTCAAACCACGTCAGCTCTATCTGCAACCTCAAAACAGTGTTTTGAGCAACCTGCGGCTAGCTTCCTAGTTTGCTCTTTGATTTTCATTGAGTATTAGTCTCTCGTGTTTGTTTAGCGTCTTAAAGAGACATTTGAGAAGATTAGAAACAGTTCTCTCTTTTCTCCTAGTATAATGATTGGTAGGAAGGGAGAGAAAAGATGAAATCAATGAGAATCTTATTTTTGTTAGCTTTAATTCAAATCAGTTTGAGTAGCTGTTTCCTATGGAAAGAATGCATCTTGTCCTTTAAACAAAGTACAGCTTTTTTCATCGGAAGTATGGTCTTCGTTTCAGGAATCTGTGCTGGAGTAAATTATCTTTATACCCGTAAGCAAGAAGTCCATAGTGTCCTAGCCAGTAAGCAGTCAGTGAAGCTTTTTTACAGTATCTTGCTCTTAATTAACTTGTTAGGAGCTGTTCTTGTCCTGTCAGATAACTTGTTCATCAAAAATACGCTGCAGCAAGAATTAGTTGACTTTTTATTGCCATCCTTCTTTTTCCTATTTGGACTAGATTTGCTGATTTTTTTACCCTTGAAAAAATACATGCGCGATTTGCTTGCTATGCTAGATAGAAAAAAGACAGTGTTGGTGACTATTTTAGCAACACTTCTCTTCTTAAGAAATCCAATGACCATTGTCTCACTTCTGATTTATATTGGACTGGGTTTGTTTTTTGCAGCCTATCTTGTCCCAAATTCGGTTAAGAAGGAAGTTTCCTTTTATGGTCATATTTTCCGAGATCTTGTATTGGTCATTGCTACGCTCATTTTCTTTTAGAGAAAGCTTGTTTTTATGGATGTTATGATGGTAAGTTTAGTAGGAAAATAGACACAAAAGAAAAGTTTTTGGTATAATAAGAGTATGTACACAAAAAATGAAGAAGAGCTACAATCCTTAGGGGAGCGTTTGGGTCATCTATTAGCAAAGAATGATGTTTTAATCTTAACTGGAGAACTGGGCGCAGGTAAAACGACCTTTACTAAAGGACTTGCGAAAGGATTGCAGATTTCTCAAATGATTAAAAGTCCCACCTATACTATCGTAAGAGAGTATGAGGGGCGTCTTCCGCTTTACCATTTAGATGTTTATCGTATTGGAGGAGATGCGGATTCTATTGATTTGGATGAATTTCTCTTTGGTGGAGGCGTGACTGTTATTGAGTGGGGAAATCTCTTAGGAGATGCCTTGCCAGATACTTATTTAGAGTTGGAAATTCTAAAAGAAGAAGACGGTCGCCGTTTAAATTTTCAGGCAAAGGGTTTGCGTGCAGAAAAACTCTTGGAGGAGCTTCAACATGGAGTATGAATTGCTCATTAGAGAAGCAGAGCCTAAAGATGCAGCTGAATTAGTGGCCTTTTTAAATCGTGTAAGTTTGGAGACAGATTTTACCAGCTTAGACGGAGATGGTATTCTCTTGACCAGTGAGGAGATGGAAGTATTCCTCAACAAGCAAGCTAGTTCGGACAATCAGATAACCTTACTTGCATTCTTAAATGATAAAATTGCTGGTATTGTAAATATCACAGCTGACCAGCGTAAGAGAGTTCGTCATATTGGAGATCTCTTTATTGTGATTGGAAAAAGATATTGGAATAATGGATTGGGAAGTTTGTTGCTAGAAGAAGCGATAGAGTGGGCACAAGCAAGTGGCATTCTGCGTCGTCTCCAACTGACTGTCCAAACTCGTAATCAAGCTGCAGTTCATCTGTATCAAAAGCATGGCTTTGTAATTGAAGGTCGCCAAGAGCGTGGAGCATATATAGAAGAAGGGAAATTTATCGATGTTTACTTGATGGGTAAACTGATCGATTAGTAGAAATATGGTTAAAAAAATTATTGGAATGGTGCTAGCTTTACTTTCTGTAACTGTAGTAGGAGCAGGTATTTTTGCTTATACTATTTATCAACAAGGGACAGAAACCTTAGCTAAAACCTATAAAAAAATCGGCGAAGAAACCAAGGTTATTGAAGCGACTGAACCTCTAACCATTCTGTTAATGGGAGTGGACACTGGAAATGCTGAACGAACTGAAACTTGGGTCGGTAGAAGTGATAGCATGATCTTGATGACAGTGAATCCTAAAACGAAAAAAACAACGATGATGAGTTTAGAGCGGGATATTCTGACCCGCATTGAATCAGGGAATGGTCAGGCTCATGAAGCGAAACTGAATTCAGCATATGCAGATGGTGGAGCGGAGCTTGCTATCGAAACCATTCAAAAAATGATGAATATCCATATTGACCGCTATGTGATGGTCAATATGAAAGGGTTACAAAAACTAGTGGATGCAGTAGGTGGTATTACGGTCAATAATACCCTAGGTTTCCCAATCTCTATCAGTGACCAAGAAGAATTTAATACCATTTCTATCGGTGTTGGGGAGCAACACATTGGGGGAGAAGAAGCCCTAGTCTATGCACGCATGCGTTACCAAGATCCTGAGGGAGATTATGGTCGTCAAAAACGCCAACGTGAAGTTATTCAAAAAGTCATGGAAAAAGCCCTCAGTTTAAATAGCGTTGGTCATTATCAAGAGATTCTAAAAGCTTTGAGTGACAATATGCAGACCAATATTGATTTGTCTGCAAAAAGTATCCCTAACTTGCTAGGCTATAAAGATTCATTTAAAACCATTGAAACTCAGCAGTTGCAGGGTGAAGGAGAGATGCTTCAAGGTGTTTCTTACCAGATTGTTTCGAGAGCCCATATGTTGGAAATGCAAAATCTACTCCGACGTTCTTTGGGACAAGAAGAAGTCACTCAGCTTGAAACCAATGCGGTTTTATTTGAAGATTTATTTGGCAGAGCACCTGTTGGTGATGAAGAGAATTAACTTTTGATACAAATAAAAAATCAATCGTGGGAAATTTCCTGCGATTTTTTCAAAAAAATACGAATAGATAGGTAGGAGGTAGCATGAAAGCAGAAATCATTGCTGTTGGAACAGAGATTTTGACAGGACAGATTGTCAACACCAATGCTCAGTTTTTATCAGAAAAACTAGCAGAGATTGGGGTAGACGTATATTTTCAGACGGCTGTAGGAGACAATGAAGCTCGTCTCTTGGCTTTGCTTGAGATTGCCAGTCAACGTAGCAGTCTGGTGATTTTGACAGGCGGTTTGGGACCAACTGAGGACGATTTGACCAAACAAACTCTAGCTAAATTTTTAGGGAAAGAATTAGTCTTCGATCCTCAGGCTCAGGAGAAGTTAGATGTCTTTTTCGCCCAGCGACCAGACTATGCCCGAACACCGAATAACGAAAGACAAGCCCAAATTGTAGAAGGAGCGACTCCACTGTCAAACGAAACAGGGTTGGCTGTGGGAGGAATATTAGAAGTAGACGGAGTGACCTACGTCGTCCTTCCAGGTCCACCAAGTGAATTAAAACCCATGGTCTTAAACCAACTTCTACCTAAGTTAATGACAGGGAGCAAGCTGTATTCCCGAGTTCTTCGTTTCTTTGGAATTGGAGAAAGTCAGCTGGTCACGATTTTGGCTGATTTAATTGATAATCAGACCGATCCGACCTTGGCACCTTATGCAAAGACAGGAGAGGTAACCTTGCGCTTGTCAACAAAGGTTAGCAGTCAAGAAGAAGCGAATCAAGTGCTGGATATTTTGGAAAATCAAATCTTGGATCGCGAGACCTTTGAAGGTCTTTCTTTACGAGAACTTTGTTATGGTTATGGGGAAGAGTCTAGTTTAGCTAGCATTGTGGTAGAAGAACTGAAAAAGCAAGGGAAAACCATCACGGCTGCAGAGAGTTTGACGGCAGGTCTTTTCCAAGCTACCGTGGTGGATTTTTCAGGAGCTTCAAGTATATTTAAGGGTGGTTTTGTGACCTATAGCTTGGAGGAAAAATCAAAGATGTTGGCTATTCCTGCCAAGGATTTGGAAGAACATGGTGTAGTGTCTGAATTTACAGCCCAGAAGATGGCTGAGCAGTCACGAATCAAGACCCGGTCTGATTTTGGTCTTAGTTTGACTGGAGTGGCAGGTCCAGATAGCCTAGAAGGGCACCCGGCTGGGACAGTCTTCATAGGCTTGGCCCAAGAGCATGGAACTGAGGTCGTCAAGGTTAATATTGGAGGCAGAAGTCGAGCAGATGTACGTCACATTGCGGTTATGCATGCCTTTAACCTAGTTCGCAAGGCTTTATTAAGTGACTAACTTTTGATATAATAGTAGATAGGTCTAAGGACCATTAGAATGTAGGAGAATAGAATGGCGAAAAAACCAAAAAAATTAGATGAAATTTCAAAAAAATTCGGGGCTGAACGTGAGAAAGCCTTGAATGATGCTCTTAAATTGATTGAGAAAGATTTCGGTAAAGGCTCAATCATGCGTTTGGGTGAACGTGCAGAGCAAAAGGTGCAAGTGATGAGCTCAGGTTCCTTGGCTCTTGACATTGCCCTTGGTTCAGGTGGTTATCCTAAGGGACGTATCATTGAAATCTATGGGCCAGAGTCATCTGGTAAGACAACGGTTGCCCTTCATGCAGTTGCGCAAGCGCAAAAAGAAGGTGGTATTGCTGCCTTTATCGATGCGGAACATGCCCTCGATCCAGCTTATGCTGCGGCCCTTGGTGTCAATATTGACGAATTGCTCTTGTCACAACCAGACTCAGGAGAGCAAGGTCTTGAGATTGCAGGAAAATTGATTGACTCAGGTGCTGTAGATCTTGTCGTAGTCGACTCAGTTGCGGCCCTTGTCCCTCGTGCGGAAATTGATGGAGATATCGGTGATAGCCACGTTGGTTTGCAGGCTCGTATGATGAGCCAGGCTATGCGTAAACTTGGTGCTTCTATCAATAAAACCAAAACAATTGCCATCTTTATCAACCAATTGCGTGAAAAAGTTGGGGTCATGTTTGGAAATCCAGAAACAACTCCTGGTGGACGTGCTCTGAAATTCTATGCTTCAGTCCGCTTGGATGTTCGTGGTAATACACAAATTAAGGGAACTGGTGACCAAAAAGAAACCAATGTCGGTAAAGAAACTAAGATTAAAGTTGTAAAAAATAAGGTAGCTCCACCGTTTAAGGAAGCCGTAGTTGAAATTATGTACGGAGAAGGAATTTCTAAGACTGGTGAGCTTTTGAAGATTGCAAGCGATTTGGATATCATCAAAAAAGCAGGAGCTTGGTATTCTTACAAAGATGAAAAAATTGGGCAAGGTTCTGAGAATGCTAAGAAATACTTGGCAGATCACCCAGAAATCTTTGATGAAATTGATAAGCAAGTCCGTTCTAAATTTGGCTTGATTGATGGAGAAGAAACTTCAGAACAAGATACTGAAAACAAAAAAGATGAGCCAAAGAAAGAAGAAGCCGTGAATGAAGAAGTCACCCTTGATCTAGGCGATGAACTTGAAATCGAAATTGAAGAATAAGCTGTTAAAGTAGTGGAGGAATCCACTGCTTTTTCGATTCTTTGTTCAAGTTTTCAGATTGCCTATAGTTTGCTGTTTCTTGTCGCTCCTCTAGAAAGCTGATATAATAGCCTTATGAATAAAAAACGAACAGTGGACCTGATACATGGTCCGATTCTTCCCTCGCTTTTGAGTTTTGCCTTCCCAATCTTGCTATCAAATATTTTTCAACAGCTCTATAATACTGCTGATGTCTTGATTGTTGGACGTTTTCTTGGACAAGACTCCTTGGCTGCAGTAGGGGCGACGACAGCGATTTTTGACCTGATTGTAGGTTTTACTCTTGGTGTTGGCAATGGCATGGGAATTGTCATTGCCCGCTATTATGGGGCTCGGAATTTCACTAAAATCAAGGAAGCAGTAGCAGCTACCTGGATTTTAGGTGCTCTTTTGAGTGTTGTAGTGATGCTGCTGGGCTTTCTTGGTTTGTATCCTCTCTTGCAATACCTAGATACCCCTGCAGAAATTCTTCCCCAGTCCTATCAATATATTTCTATGATTGTGACCTGTGTTGGTGTCAGTTTTGCTTATAATCTCTTTGCAGGCTTGTTGCGGTCTATTGGTGACAGTCTAGCAGCGCTTGGTTTTCTGATTTTCTCTGCTCTGGTTAATGTGGTTTTGGATCTCTATTTTATTACGCAACTGCAACTGGGGGTTCAATCTGCGGGACTTGCTACCATCATTTCGCAAGGTTTATCAGCGGTTCTTTGCTTTTATTATATCCGTAAGAGTGTGCCAGAACTTTTGCCTCAGCGCAAGCATTTCAAATGGGATAAGGCCTTGTACGCAGATCTCTTGGAGCAAGGTTTGGCTATGGGCTTGATGAGTTCGATTGTGTCTATCGGTAGTGTGATTTTACAGTCTTCTGTCAATACCTTTGGCGCAGTGATTATTAGTGCTCAAACGGCGGCTCGCCGCATTATGGCCTTCGCCCTCCTTCCTATGACCGCTATTTCTGCCTCGATGACGACCTTTGCTTCTCAGAATCTAGGAGCTAAGCGACCTGACCGTATTGTTCAAGGCCTTCGAATCGGCAGTCGTTTGAGTATGTCCTGGGCAGTTTTTGTTTGTGTTTTCCTCTTTTTTGCCAGTCCAGCCTTGGTTTCCTTCTTGGCTAGTTCGACAGATGGTTACTTGATAGAAAATGGAAGTCTCTATCTGCAAATCAGCTCAGCTTTTTATCCCATTTTGAGCCTCTTGTTGATTTATCGCAATTGCTTGCAGGGCTTGGGGCAAAAGATCCTTCCTCTGGTTTCTAGCTTTATCGAACTAATCGGGAAAATTGCTTTTGTGATCTTGATTATCCCTTGGGCAGGCTATAAGGGAGTTATCCTTTGCGAACCCCTCATCTGGGTTGCCATGACCATTCAACTGTACTTCTCACTGTTTCGTCACCCCTTGATAAAAGAAGGCAAGACCATATTGGCAACAAAAGTGTCATCATAGCTCGATTTGCTGAATAAAATCTCTTTCCTCTAGTGAAAATCGAAAAAACTTGTGTTCTCCTCTTTAGTTTGGTCTTGAAAACAGTTTAACAGACTTTTGACTTCTTTTATATGATATAATAAAGTATAGTATTTATGAAAAGGACATATAGAGACTGTAAAAATATACTTTTGAAAATCTTTTTAGTCTGGGGTGTTATTGTAGATAGAATGCAGACCTTGTCAGTCCTATTTACAGTGTCAAAATAGTGCGTTTTGAAGTTCTATTTACAAGGCCAATCGTGACTAGGATTGTATTCTTTATGAGGTAGAAATAAAGGAGTTTCTGGTTCTGGATTGTAAAAAATGAGTTGTTTTAATTGATAAGGAGTAGAATATGGAAATTGATGTGAGTAAATTAAGAACAGATTTGCCTCAAGTCGGCGTGCAACCATATAGGCAAGTCCATGCCCATTCCACAGGCAACCGTAACTCAACGGTGCAAAATGAGGCTGACTACCATTACAGAAAAGATCCTGAATTGGGCTTCTTTTCTCACGTAGTCGGTAATGGTCGTGTTATGCAGGTAGGACCTGTTGATAATGGTGCCTGGGACGTTGGGGGCGGTTGGAATGCAGAAGGTTATGCACAAGTTGAACTGATTGAAAGTCATGAATCAAAAGAAGAGTTTCTGATTGACTATCGCCTCTATATCGAACTCTTGCGCAATCTAGCAGATGAGGCTGGGATACCTAAAACGCTTGATACTGCTGATTTAGCAGGTATCAAGACACACGAATATTGCACCAATAACCAACCCGATAATAACTCAGATCACATTGACCCCTATCCTTATCTTGCCAAATGGGGTATTAGCCGTGAGCAGTTTAAGCAGGATATTGAAAACGGCTTGACGATTGAAGCAGGATGGCAACAGAACGATACTGGCACCTGGTATGTACACTCAGATGGTTCTTATCCAAAAGATAAGTTTGAGAAAGTCAATGGTACCTGGTATTACTTTGACGGTTCAGGATATATGCTTGCAGACCGCTGGAAGAAGCACACAGACGGCAACTGGTACTGGTTTGATCAGTCAGGCGAAATGGCTACAGGATGGAAGAAGATTGCTGAGAAATGGTACTATTTCGATGGAGAAGGTGCTATGAAAACAGGCTGGATCAAATACAAGGAGACTTGGTACTATCTTGATAGTCAAAATGGGGACATGGTTTCCAATGCCTTTGTCAAATCAAATGATGGATGGTATTACCTTAAAGAAGATGGCACGATAGCAGACAGACCAGAATTTACAGTCGAGCCTGAAGGCTTGATAACAGTAAAATAATAATGGAGTGTCTTTCAAATCAGAACAGCGCATATTATTAGGTCTTGAAAAAGCTTAATAGTATGCGTTTTCTTGTGGAGATATTTCCTTCAATTTTTGCTACTATATTAAATAAAAATCAAAAAGCAAACTAGAAAGTTATGCTCAAATAAAATCTAAATTTGACAATGTAAACCGAGTCGGATAGCTTTAAGTACTGTTTTGAGGTTGAAGATACGATTTTTGATAGGAACTCATCAAATAGGTTTACTATCATCAATTTTGGATTTTTAAGCAGCACCAATAAATTGCTTTCTTGTTTTGTCATAATTTTTTTATTTTAAAAATTGACTTTATGACAAGGGTGTGCTATTCTTTTTATGAGAGGTGTATGAATATGATAAATGTATGTGATGTTGGAAAAAGAATAAAAGAACTTAGAATATCTTCAAATCTTACTCAAGATAAGATTGCTGAATATTTGTCTTTGAATCAAAGCATGATTGCCAAAATGGAAAAAGGTGAAAGGAATATCACGTCGGATGTTATTGAGAAACTATCTGCCCTGTTTTGCTGTACGGTTGAATATCTTTTGTTTGGCGAACAAGCTGAACAACAGTGTGTCATATCGTTTAGAAAAAATAAAATAGTAGACCAAGATCTTAAAGTTTTAGCGAAAATCAATAAAATTGTATTGAATCAATTTGAGATAGATCAGCTATTGGAGACAAAATAAATGATTGATAAAATGGATTTAAGTAATAAAGCTTCAAATCTTAGAAAAAAGTTGGGAGCTGATGGTGAAGCGCCGATAGATATTTTTAAATTGGTACAAAAGATAGAAAATTTGACGCTGGTATTTTATGGACTCGGAAAGAATATTAGCGGAGTCTGTTATAAAGGAACTCAGTCCAGTCTCATTGTAATCAATTCAGACATGTCATTAGGAAGGCAAAGATTTTCTTTAGCACATGAACTGTATCATCTTTATTATGATGAGGTGAAGAAGAGTTCAGTCAGTTTTATTTTGATTGGTGAAGGAGATGAAACTGAAAGAAAAGCGGATCAGTTTGCTTCTTATTTTTTAATTTCCCCATCTTCACTGTATAGGATGGTTGAGGAAATCAGAGAAAATGCTAATAGAACTCATCTTGAAGTAGAAGATATTATAAAATTGGGTCAGTTTTATGGTATCAGTCATAAAGCTATGTTATATAGATTGCGGAATGATGGATACCTTGATGCAGAAGAAATTAAAAATATGGATATTAGTGTTATAGAGACAGCTTCAAGATTAGGCTATGATACAAGTTTATATCGTCCTTTGTCAGAAAGTAAAAAGGAAATGGTATTAGGATACTATATTAAATCGACTGAACAACTTTTAGAAAATAACAGAATTTCTCAAGGGAAGTATGAGGAACTGCTACTAGATGCTTTCAGATATGATATTGTATATGGGCTAGATGAAGAGGGGGAGTTGCCGTTTGACTAGTCGTGTATTTATTGATACAGATTGTATTTCAGCATTTTTATGGGTTGGCACTGAACATCTTTTAGAAAAGCTCTATTCGGGTAAAATTGTTATTCCACAAGAGGTGTATGATGAAATCAATATACCTACAATCCCCCATTTAAAATCTAGGATAGACCAGTTGGTAGCTAAGGGTTCGGCTGAGATTGTGAGCATAGACATTGGAACTGAAGAATACGCATTATATAGAAATTTAACAAGAAATCATGATAGTAACAAGGTTATTGGTAAGGGAGAAGCAGCTTCTATTTCCTTAGCGAAAAAGCATAATGGGATATTAGGAAGTAATAATCTAAGAGATGTTGAACCATATGTAGAAGAATTTTCTTTAGAACATATGACAACAGGAGATATACTGGTTGAAGCGTTTAAAGCGCAATTTATTACTGAACAAGAGGGCAATCATATCTGGAATAATATGCTTAAAAAGAGAAGGAAAATTGGGGCGGATTCTTTTTCAGACTATCTTCGTGGAAGTGTTCATCAAAATAGACAAAAATAAATTTGGATAAATCGAACTCACTATTCAGTAGGCATATGAGCAATTCGAAGAAGAAAAGTGTCAAATTGAGCCTATAGGAGTAGAAATGAAATAGTAAGTCCTGCATAGGGGATGAGAGAAAAGTTGTCCTTGAAGTTTCCCTGAACTATCAGTCGCATATCAAACGATATGTAGGGTGATGTGAGAGGGGATAGCGAGTAGTTTTTGGTTATTTTGTCAAAAAACTTGTATTTTATCATACTGAATGATAAAATGTAATAAAAATGATAGAATAAAGGAAAGCTTTTCTAAAATGTGTATCTCCCCACAGGATTCGTTCTTGTGGGATTTTTTTCGTTAAAGAAAGCGATAAATATTGACTTTTTTAAAGAAAGATGTCATAATTAAGTTGGAAAAAACGTAAAAGTATCACTTTTCTCGTTATCCCGACTCCCAAAACGTCGTTAAACAGCTCGGCAATCCATGGAGACATGGACACATAGTAGTAAGCACGCTATGTGGCTTGGCAGAGCTAAAAACTGTTCCCTTGCGATAAGCCTAATAAGCACAACATAGGGAGTTAGAGAAGCCGACTCTAATCATCCACTTTGGGCAGTAGTGAGAACTGCCCCGTGCTTTTTTTATTTTGAGAAAATATGGAGTTTGTCGTTGAAATTACTTGATTGTATTTTAGATTATCAAGAGAAATTCGATGGAAAAACATGTCAAGTATCAACGAATTATAAGCATTTAGAGACTTTCGAAGTAGATTTTTGCTTGACTGATTTACATCACTTATTTGGCTTGCACAAAATCACACGAGATTATGCTAGTCAAACAATACCTGCTATTCAAGCTGGTGTTTTTATTTTGGAAGAATATAAAAATAATCCCATGTACAACGATGTTATAGAAAGGATATCTTTGTATAGTTTTATCGGTGATATCTTCTATTCTAGGATAACAAGTTGTTGTATCCTAGCCAAAGATTTATCTAAAAACACTATGAAGTTGGACGTCATATTTTTTGAAGATAGAAACAAAAGATCCGCAATTTTAGGTTTACGAAGAGATAAAAGTGGAATGTTTAAACCGGTTACTCTACATTTTACAAGCGCTAAGAAATATGCTAAAGTTCGTAAAACAGATGTGAAAGAAATTAAATGGTTATAAAAAAACTTTTCGCAGGCTTCGGCTTGCGTTTTTTTGTTTGATAAAATTAAAAAAATGTACAAAAATAAGTAGAATTGAAAACAGGAAAAAACACCTCCTTTCGATTCGCCAAGCCTCTTCGCAAGGCAATGAGGGGGCGGAGAGACGCGCTCGTCAACAGAAGTATCTCATTGGAAATGTTGCTCACTTTTTTAGTGAGCTTTTTATTTAAGGAATAGGAATGAAAAGTAAGAAGTTAAAATTATACTCAATGAAAATCTCTTCAAACCACGTCAGCGTCGCCTTAGCGTAGGTATCTTACTGACCAAGCTAGTGATGGACTTAGAATAGGTGGTTTGGAGCGTCCTAGCGGCTAGGCAATGCTGATCATAGTCCTTTGCTGAGGCTAGGGTGTTTCAACATTCAACACTCAACTGGTTGATCTAATTGATAGGAAGGAAATTACTATAAAATACTCAGACTTCTATCATATATTTTGAAATGTTTGTGTAATCAAAATGTAATAATATTGTAACATTGGCGCAGAGGATGTTTAGCATATATAAATGTAGTATAACTCTTGTATATTTGTTAAAAAATGGGTTGTATCAAAAGGCTTTACACATCTATGCATATATATATATATATATAATGTCGCTTTTTTCTTGCATTTCCTAACTCTATACTATCAGCGAGGGGGTTGATTTGTATGTCAGAAGTGTTAGTATAGAGTTGATATATTATCGTCTGTCGGCTTTTTGCGCGCTTTCTAAGCTTGGGGAAGCTCTCAGACGAGGAAAGGATTCACTTATGTTCAAGAAAAAGAATGATGGTAATGGAGAGAAAATTTTCCGTTATTCCATTCGTAAATACCATTTTGGGGCTGCTAGCGTTGCGGTTGCGGCTCTGATGTTCTTTGCAAATGGGGTGCAAGCGCAGGCACCTGCGGTATCTTCGGCAACAGCCAGTGATGTAGTTGCTGGATCTGCTGGAACACCAGATAAGGATAAGCAGGAGTCAGATGGGGAAGAGCCAGAGAAGGTCTCTCAGACTGAACCGTCGGCTGAGCTCCAGTCTACAGGGGAGTCAAACTCTCCAGAGACTAAAGCCGAGGACGCTAGTAAGGGGCAGGAAACAGCTAGCCTTGCTCCGACCAAACCAGAGACGAAACCAGCTGCTCAAGAAACTTCTCAAGGAGGAGCAGTAAAAGAGCAAGACCAGCCCACATCTGCCACTAAAACGACAGAAGCTAAATCACTCCAAGGCAATCTGCAAGCTTTGTTGGAAAAACTAACTCTTAGCTCCATGAAAGCGCTCCACGATGAAGTGGAAGCAGGTCTAGCAGCAGCTAAGGCAGTTTTGGAAGATCCAAAAGCGACGCAAGCGCAGGTTGATGAGCAAGTAAGACTGATGGAAGAACTGACGAGCCGTGTCAATCAAGCCTTGGAGCCATCGCTACCAAAATTGACAGACTTGGGTGAAGCAAGTCCGACAAATAATAAGCTTGTCGAACCAAACGGAACTGCAACTGAGCAAGCAACTGGTGGAAAGCGTCGTAAAAGAGGGGGAACAATCGAGCCTGGAGCAGTTGCAAACCAAGTTAGTTCAACTGATGGAAGAAAGGAAGCAGCTTCTGAAGCCAACTCTCAATCTACTCCACGAGAACTCCCAACCTACACTAATACGACAGACGGTGAAAACGGCGTCTATGGACTAAAAAAGGAATTGGAGGATATTACCAAGGAGCTTCGACGGTACGGAGCGTCGGAAGATAAAATCCAAGCAGCAAAAGCAGCAGCTGATAAGTTTAATGAAGCCTTTTCTAAAGGTGATACCATCAGCCAAGAAGATTTTGCCGCTGCCCTAGTCGACCTGAAAAAATCCCGAGACCTCATCGAAGGAGTGCTGGAAGAAAAATATGGAGAAGAGACTACAGCTGGAGGAGTAACTCCACAACCACGTGATGGTGGCTACTCTGATTTTCGTAGCGCTAACTATAGTGGAAGATCTGCAAGGGCGGCAAGAGCTGGCGAAAACTACTCTGAGGACTTTCTAACAGCTAGAGAAAGTTACTTTGAGAGGACGGGCGACAAAAATCATTCTCCTTACGATAAGTATACTTATGTATTCTTCTCAGATAGACGTCCGAGAAATGAAGCTACGGCATATATTAAAGACGGATATAAGTATCTAAACGTCACAGTAAAGCCTACTACTAAAGGTTTTTTATGGACAATTGAAATCAATAAAGATAATCACAGGACACTTCCAGGTCACACAGAAGTGTGGTTCACTGTCCCATCAGGGCAAACCGTTAAAACGAATACTATAGGAATCAGTTATCGTAACAATGGCGGGGGAACATATGCTCCGGCTCAAGATGGTCAAGATTTGGTAGAAAAATTAAAGAATGCAAATATAGGGTTAGGAGATGTAACGAAAGGAACTATTACAAATAGTCGTCTACCTAGGGAATTTGGACCTGCGACTTTTCCGCGTAACAATTTAGAAGAATTAGCCAGAGGGCGTCGCTATGATGCTAATCCTTATGAAAGACGATTTGAAAGTCAGGAAAATCAAGCTATATCCAATGAAAAGCTAGAAAATATTAAAAAAGATGCTAATGCAGCGTTGTATTACTTCCAACTTCCTAACTCAGATCGTTCCTATACGCTAACCTTTGAAACTGAGGGAAATACAGATCTTGGTAAACTAGATTATGCAGCTGGATTGCGTGGGCAATATGGACGAGAGGTATTCCTTTTAAACCAATGGCACTCTAGAACTACTTCGGAATTCAAAGATGATGCTCTTCAACAAATAGAGCAAGCAAAAAGAGATAAAAATAATAGTATTACTAGCAATGGAAATTTGTCCCAAGTGGAACAAAATGGCGAGACTGCAAAAGTAAACACATTTGCAAGACGAGCTACAGATGGAATCAATAAAGCTCAGAATATCGGTGAAGTCGAGAATTCCCTACAACAAGGCTTGAGTGATATTAGGGGTGTTAACCCAGTAGGGAGAGAATTGCCTAAGCAAGAAGTCACACGCAAAGCTTCTGAGAAGACGACTGCCATCGGCAACAATCCAGACTTAACGGAAGCAGAGAAGAAGACCGCCAAAGCGAAGGTTAATGAGGAAGCAGAAAAAGCTAAGACCGCCATTGACCGAGCAGGTGACCAAAGAGCGGTTAATCAGGCTAAGCAAAACGGCTTAAACACCCTTAATGGTCTGAACCCAATCGGACGCGAGGGTCAAAAAC
Organism: Streptococcus nakanonensis; assembly: GCF_059738785.1. Classification (NCBI taxonomy): domain Bacteria; kingdom Bacillati; phylum Bacillota; class Bacilli; order Lactobacillales; family Streptococcaceae; genus Streptococcus; species Streptococcus nakanonensis. Next base: position 323,647 of record NZ_AP027139.1, read on the forward strand.
AAGCGATTGCCGACAAAGCTTCTGAGAAGACGACTGCCATCGGCAACAATCCAGACTTAACGGAAGCAGAGAAGAAGACCGCCAAAGCGAAGGTTAATGAGGAAGCAGAAAAAGCTAAGACCGCCATTGACCGAGCAGGTGACCAAAGAGCGGTTAATCAGGCTAAGCAAAACGGCTTAAACACCCTTAATGGTCTGAACCCAATCGGACGCGAGGGTCAAAAACAAGCGATTGCCGACAAAGCTTCTGAGAAGACGACTGCCATCGGCAACAATCCAGACTTAACGGAAGCAGAGAAGAAGACCGCCAAAGCGAAGGTTAATGAGGAAGCAGAAAAAGCTAAGACCGCCATTGACCGAGCAGGTGACCAAAGAGCGGTTAATCAGGCTAAGCAAAACGGCTTAAACACCCTTAATGGTCTGAACCCAATCGGACGCGAGGGTCAAAAACAAGCGATTGCCGACAAAGCTTCTGAGAAGACGACTGCCATCGGCAACAATCCAGACTTGACGGAAGCAGAGAAGAAGACCGCCAAAGCGAAGGTTAATGAGGAAGCAGAAAAAGCTAAGACCGCCATTGACCGAGCAGGTGACCAAAGAGCGGTTAATCAGGCTAAGCAAAACGGCTTAAACACCCTTAATGGTCTGAACCCAATCGGACGCGAGGGTCAAAAACAAGCGATTGCCGACAAAGCTTCTGAGAAGACGACTGCCATCGGCAACAATCCAGACTTAACGGAAGCAGAGAAGAAGACCGCCAAAGCGAAGGTTAATGAGGAAGCAGAAAAAGCTAAGACCGCCATTGACCGAGCAGGTGACCAAAGAGCGGTTAATCAGGCTAAGCAAAACGGCTTAAACACCCTTAATGGTCTGAACCCAATCGGACGCGAGGGTCAAAAACAAGCGATTGCCGACAAAGCTTCTGAGAAGACGACTGCCATCGGCAACAATCCAGACTTAACGGAAGCAGAGAAGAAGACCGCCAAAGCGAAGGTTAATGAGGAAGCAGAAAAAGCTAAGACCGCCATTGACCGAGCAGGTGACCAAAGAGCGGTTAATCAGGCTAAGCAAAACGGCTTAAACACCCTTAATGGTCTGAACCCAATCGGACGCGAGGGTCAAAAACAAGCGATTGCCGACAAAGCTTCTGAGAAGACGACTGCCATCGGCAACAATCCAGACTTAACGGAAGCAGAGAAGAAGACCGCCAAAGCGAAGGTTAATGAGGAAGCAGAAAAAGCTAAGACCGCCATTGACCGAGCAGGTGACCAAAGAGCGGTTAATCAGGCTAAGCAAAACGGCTTAAACACCCTTAATGGTCTGAACCCAATCGGACGCGAGGGTCAAAAACAAGCGATTGCCGACAAAGCTTCTGAGAAGACGACTGCCATCGGCAACAATCCAGACTTGACGGAAGCAGAGAAGAAGACCGCCAAAGCGAAGGTTAATGAGGAAGCAGAAAAAGCTAAGACCGCCATTGACCGAGCAGGTGACCAAAGAGCGGTTAATCAGGCTAAGCAAAACGGCTTAAACACCCTTAATGGTCTGAACCCAATCGGACGCGAGGGTCAAAAACAAGCGATTGCCGACAAAGCTTCTGAGAAGACGACTGCCATCGGCAACAATCCAGACTTAACGGAAGCAGAGAAGAAGACCGCCAAAGCGAAGGTTAATGAGGAAGCAGAAAAAGCTAAGACCGCCATTGACCGAGCAGGTGACCAAAGAGCGGTTAATCAGGCTAAGCAAAACGGCTTAAACACCCTTAATGGTCTGAACCCAATCGGACGCGAGGGTCAAAAACAAGCGATTGCCGACAAAGCTTCTGAGAAGACGACTGCCATCGGCAACAATCCAGACTTAACGGAAGCAGAGAAGAAGACCGCCAAAGCGAAGGTTAATGAGGAAGCAGAAAAAGCTAAGACCGCCATTGACCGAGCAGGTGACCAAAGAGCGGTTAATCAGGCTAAGCAAAACGGCTTAAACACCCTTAATGGTCTGAACCCAATCGGACGCGAGGGTCAAAAACAAGCGATTGCCGACAAAGCTTCTGAGAAGACGACTGCCATCGGCAACAATCCAGACTTAACGGAAGCAGAGAAGAAGACCGCCAAAGCGAAGGTTAATGAGGAAGCAGAAAAAGCTAAGACCGCCATTGACCGAGCAGGTGACCAAAGAGCGGTTAATCAGGCTAAGCAAAACGGCTTAAACACCCTTAATGGTCTGAACCCAATCGGACGCGAGGGTCAAAAACAAGCGATTGCCGACAAAGCTTCTGAGAAGACGACTGCCATCGGCAACAATCCAGACTTAACGGAAGCAGAGAAGAAGACCGCCAAAGCGAAGGTTAATGAGGAAGCAGAAAAAGCTAAGACCGCCATTGACCGAGCAGGTGACCAAAGAGCGGTTAATCAGGCTAAGCAAAACGGCTTAAACACCCTTAATGGTCTGAACCCAATCGGACGCGAGGGTCAAAAACAAGCGATTGCCGACAAAGCTTCTGAGAAGACGACTGCCATCGGCAACAATCCAGACTTAACGGAAGCAGAGAAGAAGACCGCCAAAGCGAAGGTTAATGAGGAAGCAGAAAAAGCTAAGACCGCCATTGACCGAGCAGGTGACCAAAGAGCGGTTAATCAGGCTAAGCAAGACGGCTTAAACGCCCTTAATGGTCTGAACCCAATCGGACGCGAGGGTCAAAAACAAGCGATTGCCGACAAAGCTTCTGAGAAGACGACTGCCATCGGCAACAATCCAGACTTAACGGAAGCAGAGAAGAAGACCGCCAAAGCGAAGGTTAATGAGGAAGCAGAAAAAGCTAAGACCGCCATTGACCGAGCAGGTGACCAAAGAGCGGTTAATCAGGCTAAGCAAAACGGCTTAAACACCCTTAATGGTCTGAACCCAATCGGACGCGAGGGTCAAAAACAAGCGATTGCCGACAAAGCTTCTGAGAAGACGACTGCCATCGGCAACAATCCAGACTTGACGGAAGCAGAGAAGAAGACCGCCAAAGCGAAGGTTAATGAGGAAGCAGAAAAAGCTAAGACCGCCATTGACCGAGCAGGTGACCAAAGAGCGGTTAATCAGGCTAAGCAAAACGGCTTAAACACCCTTAATGGTCTGAACCCAATCGGACGCGAGGGTCAAAAACAAGCGATTGCCGACAAAGCTTCTGAGAAGACGACTGCCATCGGCAACAATCCAGACTTGACGGAAGCAGAGAAGAAGACCGCCAAAGCGAAGGTTAATGAGGAAGCAGAAAAAGCTAAGACCGCCATTGACCAAGCAGGTGACCAAGAAGCGGTTAATCAGGCTAAGCAAAACGGCTTAAACACCCTTAATGGTCTGAACCCAATCGGACGCGAGGGTCAAAAACAAGCGATTGCCGACAAAGCTTCTGAGAAGACGACTGCCATCGGCAACAATCCAGACTTGACGGAAGCAGAGAAGAAGACCGCCAAAGCGAAGGTTAATGAGGAAGCAGAAAAAGCTAAGACCGCCATTGACCAAGCAGGTGACCAAGAAGCGGTTAATCAGGCTAAGCAAGACGGCTTAAACGCCCTTAATGGTCTGAACCCAATCGGACGCGAGGGTCAAAAACAAGCGATTGCCGACAAAGCTTCTGAGAAGACGACTGCCATCGGCAACAATCCAGACTTGACGGAAGCAGAGAAGAAGACCGCCAAAGCGAAGGTTAATGAGGAAGCAGAAAAAGCTAAGACCGCCATTGACCAAGCAGGTGACCAAGAAGCGGTTAATCAGGCTAAGCAAGACGGCTTAAACGCCCTTAATGGTCTGAACCCAATCGGACGCGAGGGTCAAAAACAAGCGATTGCCGACAAAGCTTCTGAGAAGACGACTGCCATCGGCAACAATCCAGACTTGACGGAAGCAGAGAAGAAGACCGCCAAAGCGAAGGTTAATGAGGAAGCAGAAAAAGCTAAGACCGCCATTGACCAAGCAGGTGACCAAGAAGCGGTTAATCAGGCTAAGCAAGACGGCTTAAACGCCCTTAATGGTCTGAACCCAATCGGACGCGAGGGTCAAAAACAAGCGATTGCCGACAAAGCTTCTGAGAAGACGACTGCCATCGGCAACAATCCAGACTTGACGGAAGCAGAGAAGAAGACCGCCAAAGCGAAGGTTAATGAGGAAGCAGAAAAAGCTAAGACCGCCATTGACCAAGCAGGTGACCAAGAAGCGGTTAATCAGGCTAAGCAAAACGGCTTAAACACCCTTAATGGTCTGAACCCAATCGGACGCGAGGGTCAAAAACAAGCGATTGCCGACAAAGCTTCTGAGAAGACGACTGCCATCGGCAACAATCCAGACTTGACGGAAGCAGAGAAGAAGACCGCCAAAGCGAAGGTTAATGAGGAAGCAGAAAAAGCTAAGACCGCCATTGACCGAGCAGGTGACCAAAGAGCGGTTAATCAGGCTAAGCAAAACGGCTTAAACACCCTTAATGGTCTGAACCCAATCGGACGCGAGGGTCAAAAACAAGCGATTGCCGACAAAGCTTCTGAGAAGACGACTGCCATCGGCAACAATCCAGACTTAACGGAAGCAGAGAAGAAGACCGCCAAAGCGAAGGTTAATGAGGAAGCAGAAAAAGCTAAGACCGCCATTGACCGAGCAGGTGACCAAAGAGCGGTTAATCAGGCTAAGCAAAACGGCTTAAACACCCTTAATGGTCTGAACCCAATCGGACGCGAGGGTCAAAAACAAGCGATTGCCGACAAAGCTTCTGAGAAGACGACTGCCATCGGCAACAATCCAGACTTAACGGAAGCAGAGAAGAAGACCGCCAAAGCGAAGGTTAATGAGGAAGCAGAAAAAGCTAAGACCGCCATTGACCGAGCAGGTGACCAAAGAGCGGTTAATCAGGCTAAGCAAAACGGCTTAAACACCCTTAATGGTCTGAACCCAATCGGACGCGAGGGTCAAAAACAAGCGATTGCCGACAAAGCTTCTGAGAAGACGACTGCCATCGGCAACAATCCAGACTTAACGGAAGCAGAGAAGAAGACCGCCAAAGCGAAGGTTAATGAGGAAGCAGAAAAAGCTAAGACCGCCATTGACCGAGCAGGTGACCAAAGAGCGGTTAATCAGGCTAAGCAAAACGGCTTAAACACCCTTAATGGTCTGAACCCAATCGGACGCGAGGGTCAAAAACAAGCGATTGCCGACAAAGCTTCTGAGAAGACGACTGCCATCGGCAACAATCCAGACTTAACGGAAGCAGAGAAGAAGACCGCCAAAGCGAAGGTTAATGAGGAAGCAGAAAAAGCTAAGACCGCCATTGACCGAGCAGGTGACCAAAGAGCGGTTAATCAGGCTAAGCAAAACGGCTTAAACACCCTTAATGGTCTGAACCCAATCGGACGCGAGGGTCAAAAACAAGCGATTGCCGACAAAGCTTCTGAGAAGACGACTGCCATCGGCAACAATCCAGACTTAACGGAAGCAGAGAAGAAGACCGCCAAAGCGAAGGTTAATGAGGAAGCAGAAAAAGCTAAGACCGCCATTGACCGAGCAGGTGACCAAAGAGCGGTTAATCAGGCTAAGCAAAACGGCTTAAACACCCTTAATGGTCTGAACCCAATCGGACGCGAGGGTCAAAAACAAGCGATTGCCGACAAAGCTTCTGAGAAGACGACTGCCATCGGCAACAATCCAGACTTAACGGAAGCAGAGAAGAAGACCGCCAAAGCGAAGGTTAATGAGGAAGCAGAAAAAGCTAAGACCGCCATTGACCGAGCAGGTGACCAAAGAGCGGTTAATCAGGCTAAGCAAAACGGCTTAAACACCCTTAATGGTCTGAACCCAATCGGACGCGAGGGTCAAAAACAAGCGATTGCCGACAAAGCTTCTGAGAAGACGACTGCCATCGGCAACAATCCAGACTTAACGGAAGCAGAGAAGAAGACCGCCAAAGCGAAGGTTAATGAGGAAGCAGAAAAAGCTAAGACCGCCATTGACCGAGCAGGTGACCAAAGAGCGGTTAATCAGGCTAAGCAAAACGGCTTAAACACCCTTAATGGTCTGAACCCAATCGGACGCGAGGGTCAAAAACAAGCGATTGCCGACAAAGCTTCTGAGAAGACGACTGCCATCGGCAACAATCCAGACTTAACGGAAGCAGAGAAGAAGACCGCCAAAGCGAAGGTTAATGAGGAAGCAGAAAAAGCTAAGACCGCCATTGACCGAGCAGGTGACCAAAGAGCGGTTAATCAGGCTAAGCAAGACGGCTTAAACGCCCTTAATGGTCTGAACCCAATCGGACGCGAGGGTCAAAAACAAGCGATTGCCGACAAAGCTTCTGAGAAGACGACTGCCATCGGCAACAATCCAGACTTAACGGAAGCAGAGAAGAAGACCGCCAAAGCGAAGGTTAATGAGGAAGCAGAAAAAGCTAAGACCGCCATTGACCGAGCAGGTGACCAAAGAGCGGTTAATCAGGCTAAGCAAAACGGCTTAAACACCCTTAATGGTCTGAACCCAATCGGACGCGAGGGTCAAAAACAAGCGATTGCCGACAAAGCTTCTGAGAAGACGACTGCCATCGGCAACAATCCAGACTTGACGGAAGCAGAGAAGAAGACCGCCAAAGCGAAGGTTAATGAGGAAGCAGAAAAAGCTAAGACCGCCATTGACCAAGCAGGTGACCAAGAAGCGGTTAATCAGGCTAAGCAAGACGGCTTAAACGCCCTTAATGGTCTGAACCCAATCGGACGCGAGGGTCAAAAACAAGCGATTGCCGACAAAGCTTCTGAGAAGACGACTGCCATCGGCAACAATCCAGACTTGACGGAAGCAGAGAAGAAGACCGCCAAAGCGAAGGTTAATGAGGAAGCAGAAAAAGCTAAGACCGCCATTGACCAAGCAGGTGACCAAGAAGCGGTTAATCAGGCTAAGCAAGACGGCTTAAACGCCCTTAATGGTCTGAACCCAATCGGACGCGAGGGTCAAAAACAAGCGATTGCCGACAAAGCTTCTGAGAAGACGACTGCCATCGGCAACAATCCAGACTTGACGGAAGCAGAGAAGAAGACCGCCAAAGCGAAGGTTAATGAGGAAGCAGAAAAAGCTAAGACCGCCATTGACCAAGCAGGTGACCAAGAAGCGGTTAATCAGGCTAAGCAAGACGGCTTAAACGCCCTTAATGGTCTGAACCCAATCGGACGCGAGGGTCAAAAACAAGCGATTGCCGACAAAGCTTCTGAGAAGACGACTGCCATCGGCAACAATCCAGACTTGACGGAAGCAGAGAAGAAGACCGCCAAAGCGAAGGTTAATGAGGAAGCAGAAAAAGCTAAGACCGCCATTGACCAAGCAGGTGACCAAGAAGCGGTTAATCAGGCTAAGCAAGACGGCTTAAACGCCCTTAATGGTCTGAACCCAATCGGACGCGAGGGTCAAAAACAAGCGATTGCCGACAAAGCTTCTGAGAAGACGACTGCCATCGGCAACAATCCAGACTTGACGGAAGCAGAGAAGAAGACCGCCAAAGCGAAGGTTAATGAGGAAGCAGAAAAAGCTAAGACCGCCATTGACCAAGCAGGTGACCAAGAAGCGGTTAATCAGGCTAAGCAAGACGGCTTAAACGCCCTTAATGGTCTGAACCCAATCGGACGCGAGGGTCAAAAACAAGCGATTGCCGACAAAGCTTCTGAGAAGACGACTGCCATCGGCAACAATCCAGACTTGACGGAAGCAGAGAAGAAGACCGCCAAAGCGAAGGTTAATGAGGAAGCAGAAAAAGCTAAGACCGCCATTGACCAAGCAGGTGACCAAGAAGCGGTTAATCAGGCTAAGCAAGACGGCTTAAACGCCCTTAATGGTCTGAACCCAATCGGACGCGAGGGTCAAAAACAAGCGATTGCCGACAAAGCTTCTGAGAAGACGACTGCCATCGGCAACAATCCAGACTTAACGGAAGCAGAGAAGAAGACCGCCAAAGCGAAGGTTAATGAGGAAGCAGAAAAAGCTAAGACCGCCATTGACCGAGCAGGTGACCAAAGAGCGGTTAATCAGGCTAAGCAAGACGGCTTAAACGCCCTTAATGGTCTGAACCCAATCGGACGCGAGGGTCAAAAACAAGCGATTGCCGACAAAGCTTCTGAGAAGACGACTGCCATCGGCAACAATCCAGACTTGACGGAAGCAGAGAAGAAGACCGCCAAAGCGAAGGTTAATGAGGAAGCAGAAAAAGCTAAGACCGCCATTGACCAAGCAGGTGACCAAGAAGCGGTTAATCAGGCTAAGCAAGACGGCTTAAACGCCCTTAATGGTCTGAACCCAATCGGACGCGAGGGTCAAAAACAAGCGATTGCCGACAAAGCTTCTGAGAAGACGACTGCCATCGGCAACAATCCAGACTTGACGGAAGCAGAGAAGAAGACCGCCAAAGCGAAGGTTAATGAGGAAGCAGAAAAAGCTAAGACCGCCATTGACCAAGCAGGTGACCAAGAAGCGGTTAATCAGGCTAAGCAAGACGGCTTAAACGCCCTTAATGGTCTGAACCCAATCGGACGCGAGGGTCAAAAACAAGCGATTGCCGACAAAGCTTCTGAGAAGACGACTGCCATCGGCAACAATCCAGACTTGACGGAAGCAGAGAAGAAGACCGCCAAAGCGAAGGTTAATGAGGAAGCAGAAAAAGCTAAGACCGCCATTGACCAAGCAGGTGACCAAGAAGCGGTTAATCAGGCTAAGCAAGACGGCTTAAACGCCCTTAATGGTCTGAACCCAATCGGACGCGAGGGTCAAAAACAAGCGATTGCCGACAAAGCTTCTGAGAAGACGACTGCCATCGGCAACAATCCAGACTTGACGGAAGCAGAGAAGAAGACCGCCAAAGCGAAGGTTAATGAGGAAGCAGAAAAAGCTAAGACCGCCATTGACCAAGCAGGTGACCAAGAAGCGGTTAATCAGGCTAAGCAAGACGGCTTAAACGCCCTTAATGGTCTGAACCCAATCGGACGCGAGGGTCAAAAACAAGCGATTGCCGACAAAGCTTCTGAGAAGACGACTGCCATCGGCAACAATCCAGACTTGACGGAAGCAGAGAAGAAGACCGCCAAAGCGAAGGTTAATGAGGAAGCAGAAAAAGCTAAGACCGCCATTGACCAAGCAGGTGACCAAGAAGCGGTTAATCAGGCTAAGCAAGACGGCTTAAACGCCCTTAATGGTCTGAACCCAATCGGACGCGAGGGTCAAAAACAAGCGATTGCCGACAAAGCTTCTGAGAAGACGACTGCCATCGGCAACAATCCAGACTTGACGGAAGCAGAGAAGAAGACCGCCAAAGCGAAGGTTAATGAGGAAGCAGAAAAAGCTAAGACCGCCATTGACCGAGCAGGTGACCAAAGAGCGGTTAATCAGGCTAAGCAAAACGGCTTAAACACCCTTAATGGTCTGAACCCAATCGGACGCGAGGGTCAAAAACAAGCGATTGCCGACAAAGCTTCTGAGAAGACGACTGCCATCGGCAACAATCCAGACTTGACGGAAGCAGAGAAGAAGACCGCCAAAGCGAAGGTTAATGAGGAAGCAGAAAAAGCTAAGACCGCCATTGACCAAGCAGGTGACCAAGAAGCGGTTAATCAGGCTAAGCAAGACGGCTTAAACGCCCTCGATAAAATTCTTGAAGATCTTTCTACTCGTATTAACCAAGGAAACTCATCCACACCAGGTAATGGTGGCAACACTAACAATGGTGGTAACACCAACACCGGTGGTAACACCAACACGGATGGCAACACTAACACCGGTGGTAACACCAACAATGGTGGCAACACTAACACCGGTGGCAACACTAACAATGGTGGCAACACTAACGCTGGTGGCAACACCAACAATGGTGGCAACACTAACGCTGGTGGCAACACCAACAATGGTGGTAACACTAATAACGGTGGCAACACCAACACCGGTGGTAACACTAACAATGGTGGCAACACTAGCATCAGTGTGACACCACCAACCCGTAGCCGTAGAAGTGTAGCTTTTGCTGGAGGCGCTCAATCGAGTCAAGAGAAACAGGTTGATAAATCCGTCTTAAGTGATTTGATTCAAGACTTGGAAACTCGTTTGAAAGACTTGGATGGTATTGATCAATCTGTTATCGACGCTGCGAAGGTCATTCTCGGAGAGGGTCAAGCAGCCCTTAGAAATGCTGACTTGACAGAGGTAGGCTTGAAAGAGATGACTGCCAAGATCAAAGAAGCCCTCGAATCCTTGAAAGGCAAGCAAGCGACTAAGGATGAAGAAGAAACGAAAGAACCAAGCAAAGAGCAAGGTCATCTTCCATACGGTACCATGATTGGCAGCCTACTTGCCCTTCTTGGTCTCCTTCTCTTCCTCATCGCGCGTCGTAAGAAAGAGTCAGAGCTTAAGAAATTGACCAAGGAATTGACTAAGGTTCTGCAAGAAAGCGACCTTACAAGTGTAGATGCCAAAGTTCTCGACCAAGCACGAGAAGCTCTCGCTCAAGCAGTTGCCTTCCTAGCCAATGAGAAAGAGTCTGACCACACAGAAGATGAGTTGATTGAGAAACTCAAAGCTATTCTTGCTCAGTTAAGATAAGCAAAGTTTAGACGAGTCGGAAACTAGCTGGAATAGTGATTGAAAGAATGTTGGAAAAACTCAATTTGAGGTGAACATTCAGAAAGTCTTTCTCTGATAAAACGCATAATATCAAGCTTTTTAGGCTCTTTGTCAACTGTAGTGGGTTGAAGAAAAGCTAAGATCTAGAAAGGACGAAATTCGTCCTTTCTTTTTTGATGTTGAGAGCGATAAAAATCCTTTTTTTGAAGTTTTCAAAGTTCCGAAATCCAAAGGCATTTCGTTTGATAAGTTTGATGAGATTATTAGTTGCTTCTAATTTGGCATTAGAATAAGGTAGTTGAAGGGCATTGACAATCTTTTCTTTATCCTTGAGGAAGGTTTTAAAGACAGTCTGAAAAAGAGGATGAATCTGTTTAAGATTGTCCTCAATGAGTCCGAAAAATTTGTCTGGCTCCTTGTTCTGAAAGTGAAAGAGTAAGAGTTGATAGACATTGTAGTGGTGTTTCAAGTCTTCTGAATAGCTCAAAAGCTTATCTAGAATTTCTTTATTCGTCAAGTGCATACGAAAAGTAGGGCGATAAAATCGTTTATCACTCAATTTACGACTATCCTGTTGAATGAGTTTCCAGTAGCGTTTAATAGCCTTATATTCATGGGATTTTCGCTCAAATTGATTCATGATTTGAACACGGACACGACTTATAGCACGGCTTAAGTGTTGCACAATATGAAAACGATCTAGAACAATTTTAGCACATGGAAAAAGCTGTTTAGCCAAGTCATAATAAGGACTAAACATATCCATCGTAATGATTTTCACCTGACAACGAACGACTCTATCGTAGCGCAGAAAGTGATTTCGTATGATAGCCTGTGTTCTGCCTTCAAGAACAGTGATGATGTTGAGATTATCAAAATCTTGTGCAATGAAACTCATCTTTCCCTTAGTGAAGGCATACTCGTCCCAGGACATAATCTTAGGAAGACTAGAAAAATCAGGCTTAAAACGGAAGTCATTAAGCTTGCGAATGACAGTTGAAGTTGAAATAGCCAGTTGATGAGCGATATCGGTCATAGAAGTCTTTTCAATCAACTTTTGCGCAATTTTTTGGTTGATAATACGAGGGATTTGGTGATTCTTCTTGACGAGAGGGGTCTCTGAGACCATTATTTTAGAGCAATGATAGCACTTAAATCGACGCTTTTTAAGAAGTATTCTAGTAGGCATACCAGTCGTTTCGAGGTAAGGAATTTTAGACGGTTTTTGAAAGTCATATTTCTTCATTTGACTTTCGCAATCAGGACAAGAGGGGGCCTCATAATCCAGTTTAGCGATAATTTCCTTGTGTGTATCCCTATTGATGATATCCATAAATTGGATATTAGGGTCTTTGATATCGAGCAGTTTTGTGATAAAATGTAATTGTTCCATATGAATCTTTCTAATGAGTTGTTTGGTCGCTTTTCATTATAGATCTTATGGGACTTTTTTTCTATACAAAAATAGGCTCCATAATATCTATAGAGGATTTACCCACTACAAATATTATAGAGCCGCTTTTTAAGGCAAGGTATTATGCGTTTTTATCATTTTGAAATTTTTTGTTCCATCCTTTTTGTGATATTTTTCCCTTATTTCACAAATATTTCATATTTAGATTTTATAATAAGATATAGCTTTCCAGTTTTTACTATACTTTGATATTCAAATATGTTATACTATGATTATCAAAGTAAATGAAAGGGGTTACGAACATGACGCCAGAAGAAATGTACTTGACAGAGCGATTAGACGTACAGATAGCTCATTTTTTAAAGAAAAGCGTTCAACATCGTAGACGCTATAAGGTATTAAAAATAACAGAAATCGTGGCAGGTTTCCTCATAGCTGTCTTTTGTGCTATTCCTATGCCAGGTGATCGCTACCGTTTGATTTCGGTTGCCTTATCCAGTCTCGGTTTACTGTGTGAGGGGATTCTCAATTTGTATAATGCCAAGGAACACTGGATTTCTTACCAAAAGACTGCGCAACTCCTGGAGAGAGAAAAATTCCTCTATCAATGCCAAACGGAGAAATATGCAGGAAAAACCAAGGCTTTTGCTCTATTTGTCAAGACATGCGAAGGTCTTATCTCAGAGGAAATCAACCAGTGGGAAAGTATCCAGTCAAAAGAAGTGGCAGCTAGTGCAGATGCTCCAGAGAAAAAAGAGTAGGAGGTGGAGGAAATGTACCAATCCAGCTACCTATTGCCCTTGCTCTGGTTAAAAAAAGAAGCCGATAAGGAAAAGATGAGCGCGACTCAGTGCCAGATATTTTTCTTTTACTATCAAATGTTTGAACTCTTATTTGCTAGAGAAAGCGACTTGAGAGACTTATGTCTGGGAAGGCAAGGTTTTTATTTCTCGCAGTTAGAGAAAGATTTGCTTTCTGGAGTTTCCCACTTTCTAAAAAACTTGGAGGGAAAAGGGACTCTCAAGGCTAATCAAGAAGTATCAGCTCGTAAAGCCCTTTTTCTAGCCTTGACAACTAGCCAGTCAGATTGGCAAGAGTTAGCTCCTGTTTTTGATTTTTATCAGGCTGTAGGGAGACTTGAACATCCTTCTCTCTTGAGTTCTCAGGACAGACAAGATCTGATGTGGATTTACCAGTCAGCTTTGGAGAAGGATTATAGTGTCAAGGTAATTGGCGACAAGCATTTTGTATTGAAGAGACAAGATGCTACTAAATTGACAGGGCGCCAAACTCAAACTTTGGAAGCACTGAGTCAATCAGAAGACTTGGTCAATCCTGTCTATGTTACATTAGGAGAAAAGGGGGTACTCTTGCTTGATTAAGAGAGGAGATGTTGTGGCTCTTTATTTGCCTTTTCCGACTATTAGTAGCGATTTGGCTGTGAAGAATCATATGTATATTTGTATTGACAACAGTATGACTAAAAACAAAGAGTTAGTTAAAAATCAGACCTTCAAACCAGCCCTCTTGACCAGACGTTTGGTCAAGAACTTTATGATAGAAGAGCCGGATCTAGCTCGTAATCCTTTTACAAGACCAACCTTGATTGACTTAGATAAGGTATTTATGTTAGATAATACGGTCATTCCGACTTCTTATCTAGCCAGACGGCGACGCAATGTCTCAGAAGAATTATACGAGGAAGTTTTGGATCACTTAGTCCAACCACGGCTGATTTCATTGAACAAGTCTGAGTTTATGCAACTCAATCCAGGAACTTATTAGGAGGTAGAAGATGACAAATAAAGCAGTAAACGACTTTATACTAGCTATGGATTACGATAAAAAGAAACTCTTGACCCATCAGGGAGAGAGTATTGAAAATCGTTTCATCAAAGAGGGGAATCAGCTGCCCGATGAGTTTGTTGTTATCGAAAGAAAGAAGCGGAGCCTGTCGACAAATACAAGTGATATTTCTGTGACAGCTACCAACGACAGTCGTCTCTATCCTGGAGCACTTCTCGTAGTGGATGAGACCTTGTTGGAGAATAATCCCACTCTTCTTGCGGTTGATCGTGCTCCGATGACTTATAGTATTGATTTGCCTGGTTTGGCAAGTAGTGATAGCTTTCTCCAAGTAGAAGACCCCAGCAATTCAAGTGTTCGCGGAGCAGTAAACGATTTGTTGGCCAAGTGGCATCAAGACTATGGTCAGGTTAATAATGTCCCAGCTAGAATGCAGTATGAAAAAATCACGGCTCACAGCATGGAACAACTCAAGGTCAAGTTTGGTTCTGACTTTGAAAAGACAGGGAATTCTCTTGATATTGATTTTAACTCTGTTCATTCGGGCGAAAAGCAGATTCAGATTGTTAATTTTAAGCAGATTTATTATACAGTCAGCGTAGATGCTGTTAAAAATCCAGGAGATGTGTTTCAAGATACTGTAACGGTAGAGGATTTGAGGCAGAGAGGAATTTCTGCAGAGCGTCCTTTGGTCTATATTTCGAGTGTTGCTTATGGGCGCCAAGTCTATCTCAAGTTGGAGACCACGAGTAAGAGTGATGAAGTCGAGGCTGCTTTTGAAGCTTTGATAAAAGGAGTCAAGGTAGCTCCTCAGACAGAGTGGAAGCAGATTTTGGACAATACAGAAGTGAAGGCGGTTATTTTAGGGGGCGACCCGAGTTCGGGTGCCCGAGTTGTAACAGGCAAGGTGGATATGGTAGAGGACTTGATTCAAGAAGGCAGTCGCTTTACAGCCGATCACCCAGGCTTGCCGATTTCTTATACAACTTCTTTTTTACGGGACAATGTAGTTGCGACCTTTCAAAACAGTACAGACTATGTTGAGACTAAGGTGACAGCCTACAGAAACGGAGATTTACTGCTGGATCATAGTGGTGCCTATGTTGCTCAATATTACATTACTTGGGATGAATTATCCTATGATTATCAAGGTAAGGAAGTTTTGACTCCTAAGGCTTGGAACAGAAATGGGCAGGATTTGACGGCTCATTTTACCACTAGTATTCCTTTAAAAGGGAATGTTCGCAATCTCTCTGTCAAAATTAGAGAGTGTACCGGACTTGCCTGGGAATGGTGGCGTACGGTTTATGAAAAAACTGATTTGCCCCTAGTGCGTAAGCGGACGATTTCTATTTGGGGAACAACTCTTTATCCTCAGGTAGAAGATAAGGTAGAAAATGACTAGGAGAGAAGAATGCTTGCGACAAAAAGAGGCGATGATCTCTCTGCGAATATCTGAAAGTTTATCTCTTGCCTAGCGATTTCCATTGGACTAGGCTCGTGATGTTAAAATGAGTCTATCAAACAGAACCTGTAAAAAAAGTAAAAAGGGTAGTGAAACTCCTTGCTATACAAGGAATTAGCTACCTTTTGCTTGTTTTAGAAGTGCCGTTGTACTAGTCTAACTTCAGTATCATGTGAAATCAAAAAGAGTATAAATTTCTGTTTCAGGAACACATAAATTACACTCTTCGAAAATCTCTTCAAACCACGTCAGCTCTATCTGCAACCTCAAAACAGTGTTTTGAGTAACCTGTGGCTAGCTTCCTAGTTTGCTCTTTGATTTTCATTGAGTAATAGATGTTTGGTTAGAAACACTTCTATTGATTTCTTAGAATACAATAATGCCCGTAAGAACTGTTGAATTTCAAAGTATTTACTTGAACTATGATACGTCTGGAGTAGACTGTCAACAAAAGGTGCAGTATAATGGTTTTTATCGCTTATGTCTACAAACTCTAAACAGTAGTTTGAGCGGACTTTGTCAAACTTGGTAGAAACTTTCTATTTTCAGATAATGGTCTAGTTTGTTTTTTGAATGTTGATAAGGATGGAAAGGCAAGGAAATCTTGGTAACCAAAGTGCAATCCTAGCTGTATTTGCTAAATAAAATCCATTTCCTCTAGTGAAAATCGAAAAAACTTGTGTTATAATAAGAAAGATTAAAATGTGAAAAAAGGAGATTCCTAATGGGACGTAAATGGGCCAATATCGTAGCCAAGAAAACGGCTAAAGATGGAGCTAACTCTAAAGTATATGCAAAATTTGGTGTAGAAATCTATGTAGCAGCTAAAAAAGGTGATCCAGATCCAGAATCAAACTCAGCTTTGAAATTCGTTATCGACCGTGCCAAACAAGCCCAAGTGCCAAAACACGTTATCGATAAAGCTTTGGACAAGGCTAAAGGAAACACAGACGAAACCTTTACAGAAGGACGTTACGAAGGTTTTGGACCAAATGGTTCTATGTTGATCGTGGATACTTTGACTTCAAACGTTAACCGTACAGCGGCCAATGTCCGTGCAGCCTTTGGTAAAAACGGAGGAAACATGGGCGCTTCAGGTTCGGTTTCTTACCTCTTTGACAACAAGGGAGTTATCGTATTTGCAGGTGAAGATGCGGACGCAGTCTTTGAGCAGTTGCTCGAAGCGGATGTTGATGTGGACGACGTAGAAGCAGAAGAAGGTACAATCACAGTTTACACAGCTCCAACTGATCTTCATAAGGCTATCGTTGCCCTTCGTGAGTCAGGTATTGAAGAATTCCAAGTGACAGAATTGGAAATGATTCCTCAGTCAGAAGTGGAATTGTCAGGTGATGACCTTGAAACTTTTGAAAAACTTTACAGCGTTCTTGAAGACGACGAAGATGTACAAAAGATTTATACGAACGTAGACGGGTTCTAATTTAACCTAGAGAATATGATCCTAAGTGATAAGCTCACTTGGGATTTTTTAAATCAAGAAAATAGTTCTCTAGGAAACTTTTTCTTGACATCTCTTTTCAAAGTGGTAAAATAGTTCTCACGGAAACTTATTTAGTTCCTAGGAGAACTAAATGTGATAGTTAGAAAGGAGTTAGTATGGATAAACCGATGTTATCCTTTAAGCGTTTTGGTCATCAGATTCACCTGATGGTGCAAAAGGAAGCCAAACGTTGTGGTATTGAATTTATGGGTGGGCCTCAAGGTCAGGTTGTGCGTTTTTTGGATAATCGTGAGAAAAACCAAGACTTGGTCTTGATTAAAGATATCGAGCAGGAACTCAATATTACCAAGTCTGTTGCTAGTAGTTTGGTCAAGCGTATGGTGCAAAATGGTTTGGTGGAATTGGAGGCGAATCCTAGCGATAAGCGGGCAAAATTTGTTCGTTTGACAGACAAATCGCGTTCTCAAATGCAAGAGATCAAATCTTTTTTTAAACGCATAGACAAGCAGTTGATGGAAGACATTGATGAAGATGAATTACTGATTTTTGAGAAAGTTCTCAGTCAACTACAGGAAAATATCAAAAGAATAGGAGGAGATAATGAAGAAATTAGCCAAACGAATTAGTAGAAAAGAATGGGGGATGATTTTACTAGCCATTCTCTTTACTTGTTTTTCGGTCTATCTGGAGTTGGAAGTGCCGACCTATATCTCGAAAATTACGGATTTGCTAGGTAGTCAAGGAACTAATTTAGATGAGTTGTGGCAGCCAGCAAGCATGATGGTGGGAATGTCCTTTCTTGCCTTCTTGTCCGTAGTTGCAGTTGGATTTTTTGCATCCCGAGTGGCGGCTTCTTATACTAGTAGGCTGAGAAGTGATATTTTTAACCGAGTTTTGGATTACTCGCAGACAGAGATTAAGAAATTCTCTATTCCCAGTCTTTTAACTCGTACCACCAATGATATTACTCAAGTTCAAATGTTGATTACCATGGGCTTGCAAGTAGTTACGCGTGGTCCAATTATGGCTATCTGGGCTATTGGGAAGATTTTAGGCCATTCAGAATACTGGCTCTGGGCCGTACTTGTGGCAGTGATTGTCAACGTTTTGATGACGACCGTTTTGATGACGCTGGCCTTTCCAAAACAGTCCTTGATTCAGGGACTGACTGATAAACTGAACAGTATCACTCGTGAGAGTTTAACAGGTATTCG
This sequence comes from Streptococcus nakanonensis, assembly GCF_059738785.1. Classification (NCBI taxonomy): domain Bacteria; kingdom Bacillati; phylum Bacillota; class Bacilli; order Lactobacillales; family Streptococcaceae; genus Streptococcus; species Streptococcus nakanonensis. Next base: position 341,618 of record NZ_AP027139.1, read on the forward strand.
TGTCGTTCGTGCCTACAATGCAGAGGATTACCAAAATGAAAAATTTGCAGCAGCAAATGATGAATTGACACGCTTGAATTTGTTTGTCAACCGTCTTATGGCTATTTTGAACCCTATCATGATGGGGATTTCAAGTGGTTTGAGTGTGGCGATTTACTGGATTGGGGCATATGTGATTAACGACGCTGCTCCGATAGCGCGTCTGCCTCTCTTTAGTGACATGATTGTTTTCATGTCTTATGCCATGCAGGTTGTCATGGGCTTCCTTCTCATGGGAGCACTTTTCATCGTTCTTCCCCGAACTATGGTCTCTGCTAAGCGGATCAATCAAGTTTTAGATTTGCATTCTTCTATCCAAAATCCTGCTCAAGTGCGAATGGCTGATGAAAACCTCAAAGGTCAGGTCGAGTTTAAGGATGTGACCTTCCGCTATGCGGCAAATTCGGAGGCGGTTATTGAACATGTTAGCTTTAAAGCAGAAACTGGTCAAACAGTGGCCTTTATTGGGTCAACAGGTTCTGGTAAATCAACTCTGGTCAATCTTATTCCACGATTCTACGATGTGTCAGCAGGAGAGATTCTTGTAGACGGTGTCAATGTTCAAGGCTATGACTTGAATGATTTGCGCAACAAGGTTGGTTATATTCCTCAGAAAGCAGTTCTCTTTTCAGGTGATGTTAAGGGCAATTTGGACTTTGGACAGAGTCAAGAAACACCACTTAGTGAGCAAGCTATGTGGCAAGCCTTGGAATTGGCCCAGTCTAAGAACTTTATCGAAGACAAGGAAGCGGGCTTAGCATCAGAAGTGGCCCAAGGAGGAACCAACTTCTCAGGTGGTCAAAGACAGCGTCTGGCAATTGCGCGTGCCTTGGCTCGGAAACCAGAAATCCTCATCTTTGATGACTCCTTCTCAGCCTTGGACTACAAGACAGACCGTGTCCTACGCCAAGAGCTAGTAGAGAAAACAAAATCTATGACCAAGCTTATCGTCGCTCAGCGAATTTCTACAATTATGGATGCTGATTTGATTTTGGTCTTGGATCAAGGAAAAGTCGTGGGACAAGGCACCCACAAGGAACTTCTAGCAAACAACGAAGTTTACCAAGAAATTGCCTATTCACAACTATCGAAGGAGGAATTGGAACATGGAAAATAAGAAAATATCTCTTTGGAAACAGAGTAAACCCTATCTTGCAGGTCTCCAGTTTGCCCTTCTAATAGCCTTTCTAGCAACAATCCTATCCAATATCATTACTGTTTATGGCCCAACCCGCATCAAGGAAATGACCAATATCATTGCCAGTGGTCTGGAAACAAGTGTGGATGTCGCGGCGGTTGCAGCTATTGGTGGTTTTTTGGCCGTGATTTATGTGATCGGACTTTTATCAAATTATTTACAGGCCTTTCTGTTTACAACAGCTATTCAACGTTTTTCAGAGCGTTTGAGAAGAGCTATTTCAGAGAAAATCAATAGCCTACCATTGGGATATTTTGATGGACATTCTCAAGGAGATACCTTGTCTCGTGTAACCAATGACGTTGACACTGCAGCCCAGTCCCTCAATCAAAGTCTGGGAACAGTTCTTTCATCTAGTTTATTGGTCTTAGCAGTCTTGGTAACCATGTTTGGGATGAACTGGATTTTGGCCTTGGTGACGGTTGTTTCAACTCTTGTTGGCTTTGCTTTCGTGTCTGTCTTTATGGGCAAATCACAGGGCTTCTTTAAGAGTCAGCAACAGGATTTGGCGGCTGTAAATGGTTATGTGGAGGAAATGTACTCTGGCCATAATGTGGTGACCAGTTACAATGCTATCGAGAGCACGAAAGAAGAGTTTGCGAAATTAAACCACCGTCTGTATAACAGTATCTGGAAATCTCAGTTTATTTCAGGGATTATGATGCCGATTATGATGTTTATTGGGAACTTTAGCTATGCCTTGGTGATTATTGTTGGTGCAGCCTTGGCTTTAAATGGACACATCAGTATCGGGATTATCGTTGCCTTTATGGCCTACGTTCGTATCTTTTCTCAGCCTCTTTCACAAATTGCCCAAGGAATTACTAGTTTGCAGCAGGCTAGTGCAGCCATGGGACGTGTCTTCGAATTCCTAGCTGAAGAGGAGATGGAAGATGAATCCCATAAAGCAAGACAATTGAGCGATATGAAAGGTCAAGTAGTCTTTGATCGAGTTTCCTTTGGTTACACACCAGAGCGAACTATCATCCATGACTTTTCTGCGACAGCTCATGCAGGTCAAAAAGTTGCCATTGTCGGACCGACTGGGGCTGGTAAGACAACTATTGTCAATCTTTTGATGAAGTTCTATGAGATTGATAAGGGAAGTATCCGTATCGATGGTGTGGATACCAAAGAGATGAAGCGTTCGGAAGTACACGATGCCTTTTCAATGGTCTTGCAGGATACCTGGCTCTTTGAAGGAACCATTCGCGACAATCTTATCTATAACCAAACAGGTATTAGTGATGAGCGCGTGATCGAAGCCAGCAAGGCTGTAGGGATTCACCACTTTATTATGACCCTACCAGATGGTTATGATACCATCTTGGACGATACAGTGACCTTGTCTGTCGGACAAAAACAACTCTTGACTATCGCTCGTGCTTTGCTGAAAAATGCGCCACTCCTAATCCTGGATGAGGCGACTTCTTCTGTTGATACCCGTACAGAGGAATTGATTCAGAAAGCCATGGACCGTTTGATGGAGGGCAGAACTTCCTTTGTCATCGCCCACCGCTTGTCAACTATTCGTAATGCTGACCTGATTCTCGTCATGAAAGATGGAAATATCATCGAGCAAGGCAATCATGATGAGCTAATGTCGCAAGCTGGTTTCTACGCTGACCTCTACAACAGTCAATTTACAGAAGACGAGGCAGAAGAATAAATCTAAGAAGGCTTGACGGTCTTCTTTTTCTGCACTATACTAGAAGACAAGTGCTACCCTATAAGCAAAATTTGAGTAAGTGGTGAGAAAATATATGAAAAATTATCAAGAATGGTATGACCATATTGTTGGTAACATTGAAAATAAGCCTATCTTTCTGAGACGGTTAAGAACTTTCAATCGGTTCATGACGGTAGTTATGCCTATAGTTTATCTAACCTTATTAGCCACTACCTATCTCCAAGAAGGACTTGGGAAACAGGTCGGAATCTATTTGTTTATTCCAGCGTCAGGTTTTGTGATTTTGTCCTTTCTTCGCAAGAAAATCAATGCCCCTAGGCCTTATGAAGTTTGGGAAATTGTACCGCTACTAGACAGAGATAGTCCTGGTCAGTCAATGCCCAGTCGTCATGTCTTTTCAGCAACCATTATCTCCATGGCTTGCTTACATGCTAGTTTATCTGTAGGGGTTATCTTGTTGGTCTTGTCAGCCCTCCTCGGTCTAGTAAGAGTACTAGGTGGCGTCCATTATCCCAAGGATGTAGTAGTTGGTTATATTTGTGGTCTTGTGTGGGGTGTGCTTTTCTTTCTATGTTGACCTGCAAGTTAAGGTAACCTTACAACCACTTACGGGTCTAAAGTAACCACTTGCTTTTTTGCTCTTGTTTTCTTATTTTGGCTTTGATATAGTAGAGTCAGAAAGGAGATGGAATGAAGTTACGAATCGAGATTGACAGCAATTTAGAGGAAACTGAAATTGTCATCAAGGCAGCGGCTTTGACAGATGAGATTGCGGATTTACAGCGGCTCTTGCAAGAGTCCAAGTCTCCTCGGTTGATTTTTTACAAGGGGACGGGCGAATATTATCTGGACTTATCGGAAATTCTCTTCTTTGAGACGGAAGGTAGCAAGATTTATGCCCATACCCAGAAAGATGCCTACGAGGTTCGGCTTAAACTCTATGAGTTAGAGGCTATCCTTCCTCGTTATTTTAGTCGGGTATCCAAGTCAACTATCGCTAATATCCGTCAGATTTACTCGGTGGACAAGTCCTTTTCAGGAACGGGCACCATTTCCTTCTATCAGACCCATAAGGAGGTTCATGTCTCACGACATTACCAATCCCTCCTAAAAGAAAATCTAAGAAACATGAGGTAAGAACATGAAAAAGAAAGCATTTGGTATTGTGTTGCTAGTATTGGCAGCATGGATTTTATTACAGGGACATTATGGTGTTCCATCTTTGGAGACTAAGTATTCTCCTTTTATCTTTATCGCTTTTCTATTGTATAAGGCAATAGAATCTTCCCTTAGGCATCATTGGACAAGTGCCACTTTTTTAGCATTAACAGCATTAAATATAGTGAATCTTTTTTATGATTGGATTCAGCTATCTCCTATTTCGCTTATTTTAGCTAGTATTTTAATCGTAATGGGTGTCAGCGCACTCACTCATTCTAACAGAACTTGGAATGGAAAAAAATGGTGGTATGATGGTGAAAAAAACATTCTTACAGATAAGGAAGTTGCTTTTGGGACTGGGACTTTCTACAAGCAAAATCAAGAATTGGTAGAGGATCAAGTAGAAGTTGGTTTTGGCAATGCCAAGATATATTACGACAATGCAGAGATTTTAGGAGATACTGCAACCCTGAAAGTAGAAGTTGGTTTTGGAAAGGCAGTTATCTATGTTCCCCAACATTGGAGAGTTGATTTGAAGGTGGAAACTTTCTGTGGTGTAGCCAAGGCAGATACTTCTCTAGCCCCAACAAGTAAAACCTTGATTATCCGTGGAGATGTGGCTTTTGGGAAATTGGGGATTGTCTACGTTAAATAAAAAAATCTTCACTTCAATCATCAAAATAGGCGTACTAAGAGTAGGAAATTGATGCCTTGCTCTGATTTCAGTTCTATGGTTGTTAGACTTTAAAAAATGAAATGTTGCCTTTAAAAGTTGTATATTTTTCGATATTTTGGCTCTTACGTTTGATGTATCTATGTCCTACAGCGTGGATGATGTAGTGTCAAATGTTTTTAAAAAAATGAATGATATTGGACAGCTTTTTGAACCTTTAATTGCTCAGGAGCCATGAAAGCAAGCACTTGGGTTTATGACAAGGGAGAATGGTATTATGCAAGTTCTTCTGGTGCCATGATTGCGAATGATTGGGTCAAAGACAATGGTAAGTGGTATTATCTGGCTTCATCAGGTAAGATGCTTCGCAATACCTACACACCTGATGGTTACTACGTTGGCAACTCAGGTGCCTGGCAATAAGAATAATACTCTTAGAAAATTTCTTCAAACCACGTCAGATTCATCCACAACCTCAAAACAGTGCTTTGAGCTGACTTCGTCAGTTCTATCTACAACCTCAAAGTAGTGCTTTGAGCAGCCTGCGGCTAGCTTCCTAGTTTGCTCTTTGATTTTCATTGAGTATAAGAAGTCCTTTTCCTTAAAGGAAGAGGCTTTTTACTTGCTTTTCTGCTGCTTCCTCATTTGTCCTAAAGCCTTTTTTGTGTTAAAATGAATGGTATGAAAGCTAAAAAAATGTGGATGGCAGGTCTGGCTCTGCTTGGTATTGGGAGCCTTGCCCTTGCTACGAAAAAAGTTGCAGATGACCGTAAGCTCATGAAGACTCAGGAAGAGTTGACAGCGATTGTGCGAGACCATTTTTCAGACATGGGGGAAATTGCGACCCTCTATGTTCAAGTCTATGAAAGCAGTCTAGAGAGCTTGGTTGGTGGCGTCATTTTTGAAGATGGCCGTCACTATACCTTTGTCTATGAAAATGAAGACCTAGTCTATGAGGAGGAAGTCTTATGATACAGCCAGAAAGTTTAGAAGAATTGGCATCTTTAGTAGAAAAAGATGGCAAGAAGGTTTTCCTTTTTGTGGCGGACTGGTGTGGCGATTGCCGTTATATCTATCCTGCCTTACCAGAAATTGAGGAGACCAATCCAGAGTTCACCTTTATTCGAGTGGACCGAGACCAGTATATGGATTTGGCTAAACTCTGGGATGTTTACGGAATTCCTAGCCTTGTTGTTCTAGAAAAGGACAAGGAAATCGGCCGTTTTGTCAATCGCGACCGTAAAAGCAAGCAACAAATTAATGACTTTTTAGCAGGACTGAAATAGGAGAAAATATAAACAATGATTTTTACATATAACAAAGAACATGTCGGTGATGTCCTTATGGTCATCGTGAAAAATAGCGGAGATGCCAAACTGGATGTGGAGCGCAAAGGCAAGGTGGCTCGTGTTTTCCTCAAAGATAATGGGGAAACAGTGGCTTGGAATATTTTTGAAGTTTCAAGTTTCTTTGAAATTGCAGAGCGCGGTCAAGTCTTTTTATCAGATGAGCAAGTCGCTCGTTTGAATCAAGAATTGCAGACGGAAGGATTTACAGAAGAAATTGTCAATGACAAGGAACCTAAGTTTGTTGTTGGTGAGATTGTCGAGATGGTAGCCCATCCAGATAGTGACCACCTCAACATCTGCCAAGTTGCAGTATCAAGTGACAAGACTGTACAAATCGTTGCAGGGGCTCCTAATGCGCGTCTTGGGTTGAAAACCATTGTGGCTCTTCCTGGAGCTATGATGCCCAAAGGCAACCTCATTTTCCCAGGCGAACTTCGTGGTGAAAAGAGTTTTGGCATGATGTGCAGTCCTCGTGAATTGTATCTGCCAAATGCTCCGCAAAAACGTGGTATTATTGAATTATCAGAAGACCAAGTTGTCGGAACACCATTCGACCCAGCTAAACACTGGACTGCCTAGGAAGTTGTCAGTATCTGATAGAGCAGATAGAAGGAAATAAGATGGCAAAAAATGTAGTGATTACAGGAGCGACATCAGGAATCGGTGAAGCAATTGCGCGTGCTTATCTGGAGCAGGGTGAGAATGTCGTTCTAACAGGACGACGGACAGATAGACTAGAAGCTCTTAAGTCGGAGTTTGCAGAAGTCTTTCCAAATCAAACCGTCTGGACCTTTCCACTAGATGTCACGGATATGACTATGGTGAAGACTGTTTGCTCCAGTATTCTAGAAACGATAGGGAAGATTGATATTCTGGTCAACAATGCCGGTCTGGCTCTTGGCTTGGCTCCCTATCAGGACTATGAAGAGCTGGATATGTTGACCATGCTGGATACCAATGTCAAAGGTTTGATGGCAGTCACTCGCTCTTTCTTGCCAGCAATGGTAAAAGCCAATCAAGGACATATCATCAACATGGGGTCAACCGCAGGAATCTACGCCTATGCAGGTGCAGCAGTTTATTCAGCTACCAAGGCAGCAGTTAAGACCTTTTCAGATGGTCTGCGAATTGATACCATCGCAACGGATATCAAGGTGACGACCATTCAGCCTGGAATTGTCGAAACAGATTTTTCAACGGTACGTTTTCATGGTGACAAAGAGCGGGCTGCGACGGTTTATCAGGGAATCGAAGCCTTGCAAGCTCAGGATATTGCAGACACAGTAGTCTATGTGACCAGTCAACCTCGTCGTGTGCAGATTACAGATATGACCATTATGGCCAATCAACAGGCGACAGGTTTCATGGTTCATAAAAACTAAAAAATTTTCTCGAAAAGTTACAAGTTTCTGTAACTTTTTTTGATTTCCTACGAATAGATAAGTAGGAGGAAGAAAATATGTATAATAAAGTTATTTTAATTGGACGCTTGACGTCTACACCAGAATTGCACAAAACCAGCAATGACAAGTCAGTAGCGCGAGCAACTATCGCTGTAAATCGTCGTTACAAAGACCAAAATGGTGAACGTGAAGCTGATTTTGTCAATATGGTCCTATGGGGCAGACTAGCAGAAACTTTGGCAAGCTACGCAACCAAAGGTAGTCTCATTTCCGTTGATGGGGAATTGCGTACCCGTCGTTTTGAGAAAAATGGTCAAATGAATTATGTGACCGAAGTACTTGTTACTGGATTCCAACTCTTGGAAAGTCGTGCCCAACGTGCCATGCGAGAAAATAACGCAGGGCAGGATTTGGCAGATTTGGTTTTGGAAGAGGAAGAATTGCCATTTTAAACATTGAAAAGTCTGAGTTGCTCTCAGGCTTTTTATCTTGAGAAAGTCAGACTTTTTTCTTGACTATTTCTGACCAAGTGATACAATAGAACTATAAATTAGCACTCAGATATAAAGAGTGCTAATAATATGTAGTTCATCATGGAGGAAATCAGATGTTGAAACCATTAGGAGACCGTGTTGTCTTAAAAGTAGAAGAAAAAGAACAAACTGTTGGAGGCTTTGTCCTTGCAGGCTCAGCCCAAGAAAAAACAAAAACAGCCAAAGTTGTAGCTGCTGGACAAGGTGTTCGTACCTTGAACGGTGACTTGGTTGCTCCAAGTGTTAAAGCTGGAGACCGTGTCTTGGTTGAAGCTCACGCAGGTCTTGATGTCAAAGATGGCGATGAAAAGTACATCATCGTAGGCGAAGCTAATATCTTGGCTATCATTGAAGAATAGAAGGAGAAAGTAAGTATGTCAAAAGAAATTAAATTTTCATCAGATGCCCGTTCAGCTATGGTTCGTGGTGTCGATATCCTTGCAGACACTGTTAAAGTAACCTTGGGACCAAAAGGTCGAAACGTTGTGTTGGAAAAATCATTTGGCTCACCCTTGATTACCAATGATGGTGTGACCATTGCCAAAGAAATCGAATTGGAAGACCATTTTGAAAATATGGGTGCCAAATTGGTATCAGAAGTAGCTTCTAAAACCAATGATATCGCAGGTGACGGGACTACGACTGCAACAGTCTTGACTCAAGCAATCGTCCGTGAAGGAATCAAAAACGTCACAGCAGGTGCAAATCCAATCGGCATTCGTCGTGGGATTGAAACAGCAGTTGCTGCAGCAGTTGAAGCCTTGAAAAACAACGCCATCCCTGTTGCCAACAAAGAAGCCATCGCTCAGGTTGCCGCCGTCTCTTCTCGTTCCGAAAAAGTAGGCGAATACATCTCTGAAGCCATGGAAAAAGTTGGCAAAGACGGAGTCATTACCATCGAAGAGTCACGTGGTATGGAAACAGAGCTTGAAGTTGTAGAAGGTATGCAGTTTGACCGTGGTTATCTTTCACAGTACATGGTGACAGATAGCGAGAAAATGGTGGCTGACCTTGAAAATCCATATATTTTGATTACTGATAAGAAGATTTCCAATATCCAAGAAATCTTGCCACTCCTAGAAAGTATTCTCCAAAGCAATCGTCCGCTCTTGATTATTGCAGATGATGTGGACGGCGAAGCTCTTCCAACTCTTGTCTTGAACAAGATTCGTGGAACCTTCAACGTAGTAGCAGTTAAGGCACCTGGATTTGGCGACCGTCGCAAAGCTATGCTAGAAGACATTGCTATCTTGACAGGCGGAACAGTTATCACAGAAGACCTTGGTCTTGAGTTGAAAGATGCGACAATTGAAGCTCTTGGTCAAGCAGCGAGAGTAACTGTGGACAAAGATAGCACTGTTATCGTAGAAGGTGCTGGAAATCCTGAAGCGATTTCTCACCGTGTTGCAGTTATCAAGTCTCAAATTGAAACCACAACTTCTGAATTTGACCGTGAAAAATTGCAAGAACGCTTGGCAAAATTGTCAGGTGGTGTAGCAGTCATCAAGGTCGGTGCTGCAACTGAAACTGAGTTGAAAGAAATGAAACTCCGCATCGAAGATGCTCTCAATGCTACTCGTGCAGCTGTTGAAGAAGGTATCGTTGCAGGTGGTGGAACAGCCCTTGTAAATGTTATCCCAGCCGTGATGAATTTGGAATTGACAGGAGATGAAGCAACAGGACGCAATATTGTTCTCCGTGCATTGGAAGAACCAGTCCGTCAAATTGCCCACAATGCAGGATTCGAAGGTTCTATTGTTATCGATCGTTTAAAAAATGCTGAGCTTGGTACAGGTTTCAACGCAGCAACTGGCGAGTGGGTCAACATGATTGAAGAGGGAATCATCGACCCAGTTAAAGTGAGCCGTTCAGCCCTACAAAATGCAGCATCTGTAGCCAGCTTGATTTTGACTACGGAAGCAGTTGTAGCCAATAAACCAGAACCAGTAGCCCCAGTTCCAGCAATGGATCCAAGTATGATGGGCGGCATGATGTAAGCTTTCTATAGAAAACAACTTATAAAAAACACAAAAGGAGGGAATGCCTACCTCTCCTTTTTATGCTATTCACTTCTAAATAGATTTGAGCTCTCCTAACTTATATGATAAAATAAGACTAGAAAAAGGAGAAAAACATGATCGATGTAGAAGAAATTCTGAGCAAGATGAACCCTAATCAGAAAATTAATTATGACCGTGTCATGCAGAAGATGGTACAAGTATGGGAGAAAAATGAGCAACGGCCAAGTATTCTCATGCATGTTTGCTGTGCCCCTTGTAGTACCTATACCCTCGAATATTTGACCAAGTATGCAGATGTGAGCATTTATTTTGCAAATTCTAATATCCATCCCAAGGCAGAATACCATAAGCGTGCCTATGTTACCAAGAAATTTGTCAGTGATTTCAATGAGCGGACAGGGAATACGGTTCAGTATCTAGAAGCTCCCTATGAACCCAATGAATACCGAAAATTAGTTAGAGGACTAGAGGAAGAGCCAGAAGGTGGCGACCGTTGCAAGGTTTGCTTTGACTACCGACTGGATAAGACAGCGCAAGTGGCTATGGACTTGGGTTTTGACTACTTTGGCTCAGCCTTGACTATCAGTCCTCATAAAAATTCTCAAACCATCAACAGCATCGGAATTGATGTGCAAAAGATTTATACCACCCACTATCTTCCAAGTGATTTCAAGAAAAATCAAGGCTACAAACGTTCAGTGGAGATGTGTGAAGAGTATGATATCTATCGTCAATGTTATTGTGGATGTGTCTATGCGGCTCAAGCTCAGAATATTGACTTGGTTCAGGTTAAGAAGGACGCTACAGCTTTCTTGCTGGATAAGGATGTTGAAAAAGATTATTCCCATATCAAATTTACAGTTACTAAATTAGATATATAGAGACCAACCCAGTTGAAAAGCTGGGTTTTTCAAATAAAAAAACCAGGGCTTTCACCCTAGTTTGACAACTTTACCGATTCTTTAGTTCTACATAGCGCTTGTACCAAATGTTTACATAGGCTTCTAAGAAAGGACCACGTCCATTGTTAATCCAATCAACAAGAATTTTGACATGTTCTTTTAAAATATAGTCCAAATCATCAGAATAATTCATTTTGCGTTTGTGACGCTCGTACTCTTCAACGTCCAAGAGACGTTTTTCCCCATCTGTAAAAATTTTAACATCCAAATCGTAATCAATATACTTCAGTGCTTCTTCATCCAGATAGTAGGGGCTAGCCATATTGCAATAGTAGGAAATTCCATTATCACGAATCATGGCAATGATATTAAACCAATATTTCTTGTGAAAGTAAACAATAGCCGGTTCTCGAGTGACCCAACGACGACCATCACTTTCGGTAACCAGTGTATGATCGTTGACACCAATAATGGCGTTTTCTGTTGTTTTTAGTACCATGGTGTCCCGCCAAGTTCGGTGGAGACTCCCATCATGCTTATAACTTTGAATTGTAATAAAGTCGCCTTCTTTTGGAAGTTTCATAACTAACCAACTTTCTACAATTTATAAGTTTATCGTTTACTATTGTACCATAAAAATGCCTAAAATCTGTGAATTTTACACGAAAATATTAAAGATATTCTCTAAGAGCGCTTGCTATATCCGAAAAATCGTAGCCCTTTCGTGCTAAAACTTGAGTTAAACGCTGCTTCAGTTCGTATCCTTCATACTTTCGGGCATACTTGGCATATTGCTTATCAAGTTCCTTGAAGATGAGTTCCTGAGTCGTTTCTTGGTCAACTTGACTATCCAATTCGTCAAAGGCACTTTTAGCTTCAGAGTATGAGAAGCCCTTTTTGGTCAAGTTCTGGATAATCTTATCTTGCAAGGCGCGAGTTGGAAGTTTTCCTTCATATTTTTTCAATAGTTTATTAGCTACACGTTGAGCAACTTCCGAAAAATCAAATTCTTTCAATATCTCTTCTATAGTGGATTTTGAAATTCCTTTTTGTGTTAGTTTCTGAGTCAGTACATAAGGCCCCTTGTCTCCTGAAAGTTGATTGGCATTGATGATAGCATAAGCGTATTGGCTATCATTGATCCACTTATCTTCTTTAAGATTAGCAATGACTTGAGAAACGATGTTTTCATCAATATCATATTTTTTTAGATATTCTCTGACCTCTTTTTCAGTACGTGCTTTAAAGGATAAGTGATATAGAGCCAGATTCTTACCATAAGAAAATTGAGCAAAGTCCTGAATCTCTTTCAATTCCTCTTCGCTTATCACCTTATCTCTCGATAACATAAAACGAACAATTGTGTCTTCGGTGATATAGCATTTGTTTCCATTATCAAGCTCCATCAGATAGAGTCTTTTTTTCTTTTCAAGTTTTGTGATTTTCATAGTTCTATTATAACTCAAAATGTGATAAGATAGGGGTATGAATCTGAAAGTGAAACAAAAAATACCATTAAAAATCAAGCGCATGGGAATTAATGGTGAGGGAATCGGCTTTTATCAAAAAACATTAGTCTTTGTACCTGGAGCTCTCAAAGGTGAAGATATCTATTGTCAGATTACTTCTATTAAACGCAACTTTGTTGAAGCAAAATTACTAAAGGTTAACAAGAAGTCTAAATTTCGAGTTGTGCCAGCATGTACTATTTACAATGAGTGCGGAGGCTGCCAAATCATGCACCTGCATTATGATAAGCAACTAGAGTTCAAGACGGACTTGCTTCATCAAGCGCTGAAAAAATTTGCCCCTGCAGGATATGAAAACTATGAAATCCGTCCAACTATTGGAATGCAGGAACCAAAATATTATCGTGCTAAGTTACAATTTCAGACTCGAAAATTTAAGAATCAGGTCAAGGCGGGCTTATATGCACAAAACTCTCACTATTTAGTAGAGTTGAAAGATTGCCTGGTACAAGACAAGGAAACCCAAGTGATTGCTAATCGTCTAGCAGAATTGCTTACTTATCACCAGATTCCAATCACGGATGAGAGAAAAGTTCTAGGTGTTAGAACTATAATGGTTCGACGAGCAAGAAAGACTGGACAGGTTCAGATTATTATTGTTACAAATCGTCAGCTTAATTTAACCCAACTAGTAAAAGATTTAGTTAAAGATTTCCCAGAAGTTGTGACAGTAGCTGTGAATACAAATACAGCTAAAACCAGTGAGATTTATGGTGAAAAGACAGAGATTATCTGGGGACAAGAGAGTATTCAAGAAGGTGTACTCGATTATGAATTTTCACTATCTCCTCGAGCTTTCTATCAACTAAATCCTGAACAAACAGAAGTTCTTTATAACGAGGCGGTAAAAGCCTTGGATGTTAATAAAGAAGACCATTTGATTGACGCTTATTGTGGAGTTGGAACAATTGGATTTGCCTTCGCAAAGAAAGTTAAAACACTCAGAGGTATGGATATTATTCCAGAAGCTATTGAAGATGCCAAGCGAAATGCTAAAATAATGGGATTTGACAATACTCATTATGAAGCTGGAACAGCAGAAGAGATTATTCCTCGTTGGTACAAGGAAGGATACCGAGCAGATGCTTTGATTGTGGATCCACCACGTACAGGTCTGGACGATAAGTTATTAGATACTATTCTTACTTATGTACCAGAAAAAATGGTTTATATTTCTTGTAATGTTTCGACCTTGGCTCGTGATCTAGTGCGCTTAGTAAAAGTATATGATCTACATTATATCCAGTCGGTCGATATGTTCCCACACACCGCTCGAACTGAAGCAGTTGTAAAATTAATTAAAAAAATTAAAAAAAGGTGTTGACAAAGTTTAAAAAGTCGGTATAATAGTAAGAGTTGAAAATAACAACTCTGGTCCGTTGGTCAAGGGGTTAAGACACCGCCTTTTCACGGCGGTAACACGGGTTCGAATCCCGTACGGACTATGGTATGTTGCGGTAGGAAACACTTGATGAAAAAAGTTTTAAAAAAACTTAAAAAAGTTTCAAAAAAGTGTTGACAAGCGAAAGCGGCTGTGATATACTAATATAGTTGTCGTTTGAGAGAAGCGAGTGACAAAGACCTTTGAAAACTGAACAAGACGAACCAATGTGCAGGGCACTACAACCAAGGTTGTAGTACTGAACAATGAAAAAACAATAAATCTGTCAGTGACAGAAATGAGTGAGAACTCAAACTTTTAATGAGAGTTTGATCCTGGCTCAGGACGAACGCTGGCGGCGTGCCTAATACATGCAAGTAGAACGCTGAAGGAGGAGCTTGCTTCTCTGGATGAGTTGCGAACGGGTGAGTAACGCGTAGGTAACCTGCCTGGTAGCGGGGGATAACTATTGGAAACGATAGCTAATACCGCATAAGAGTAGATGTTGCATGACATTTGCTTAAAAGGTGCAATTGCATCACTACCAGATGGACCTGCGTTGTATTAGCTAGTTGGTGAGGTAACGGCTCACCAAGGCGACGATACATAGCCGACCTGAGAGGGTGATCGGCCACACTGGGACTGAGACACGGCCCAGACTCCTACGGGAGGCAGCAGTAGGGAATCTTCGGCAATGGACGGAAGTCTGACCGAGCAACGCCGCGTGAGTGAAGAAGGTTTTCGGATCGTAAAGCTCTGTTGTAAGAGAAGAACGAGTGTGAGAGTGGAAAGTTCACACTGTGACGGTATCTTACCAGAAAGGGACGGCTAACTACGTGCCAGCAGCCGCGGTAATACGTAGGTCCCGAGCGTTGTCCGGATTTATTGGGCGTAAAGCGAGCGCAGGCGGTTAGATAAGTCTGAAGTTAAAGGCTGTGGCTTAACCATAGTACGCTTTGGAAACTGTTTAACTTGAGTGCAAGAGGGGAGAGTGGAATTCCATGTGTAGCGGTGAAATGCGTAGATATATGGAGGAACACCGGTGGCGAAAGCGGCTCTCTGGCTTGTAACTGACGCTGAGGCTCGAAAGCGTGGGGAGCAAACAGGATTAGATACCCTGGTAGTCCACGCCGTAAACGATGAGTGCTAGGTGTTAGACCCTTTCCGGGGTTTAGTGCCGTAGCTAACGCATTAAGCACTCCGCCTGGGGAGTACGACCGCAAGGTTGAAACTCAAAGGAATTGACGGGGGCCCGCACAAGCGGTGGAGCATGTGGTTTAATTCGAAGCAACGCGAAGAACCTTACCAGGTCTTGACATCCCTCTGACCGCTCTAGAGATAGAGTTTTCCTTCGGGACAGAGGTGACAGGTGGTGCATGGTTGTCGTCAGCTCGTGTCGTGAGATGTTGGGTTAAGTCCCGCAACGAGCGCAACCCCTATTGTTAGTTGCCATCATTCAGTTGGGCACTCTAGCGAGACTGCCGGTAATAAACCGGAGGAAGGTGGGGATGACGTCAAATCATCATGCCCCTTATGACCTGGGCTACACACGTGCTACAATGGCTGGTACAACGAGTCGCAAGCCGGTGACGGCAAGCTAATCTCTTAAAGCCAGTCTCAGTTCGGATTGTAGGCTGCAACTCGCCTACATGAAGTCGGAATCGCTAGTAATCGCGGATCAGCACGCCGCGGTGAATACGTTCCCGGGCCTTGTACACACCGCCCGTCACACCACGAGAGTTTGTAACACCCGAAGTCGGTGAGGTAACCGTAAGGAGCCAGCCGCCTAAGGTGGGATAGATGATTGGGGTGAAGTCGTAACAAGGTAGCCGTATCGGAAGGTGCGGCTGGATCACCTCCTTTCTAAGGATAAGGAACTGCGCATTGGTCTTGTTTAGTCTTGAGAGGTCTTGTGGGGCCTTAGCTCAGCTGGGAGAGCGCCTGCTTTGCACGCAGGAGGTCAGCGGTTCGATCCCGCTAGGCTCCATTGGTGAGAGATCACCA